>NZ_JAAZQX010000024.1 GCF_012371325.1 Acinetobacter sp. A2
AACGTAGAAATGTCAGTAGAATTAATCCACCCAATCGCAATGGACGCTGGTTTACGCTTCGCGATCCGTGAAGGTGGTCGTACTGTAGGTGCTGGTGTTGTTGCTAAAGTAACAGCATAATCACTGTATAGTGTGAAAAAGCGCTCCATTTGGAGCGCTTTTTTTATGGTTATTTTTTATCTAAATCACAAAACAAATTTAAAGTATTGCTATTTGTGCTTTTGCACCACAAAAACAATTTCACTCATCATTATTTTCGTTCCTCATGTCCTGAACTGACAATTTGCTGTCCTTAACTGCACTTAAACAAAAACGAGAAAACTTTAAGATGAAAGCAAGTCAAAAATAAGAAATACGTCGGTTACTGAATAGATGTATTGGTTTTGCAGTAATCGAGGGAGATAAAATATGAATGCTAAAGTCAGTATTAGTCAGCGAGCAGGAGCAAGTTTCCCTGTACGTCGCATGAATTTTAACTTTGATACAGTGCCAGAATATTGGATGAGTGGGAATGCTGGTCTTACCCATTTTATGACTGCATTATCTGCTTTATTCCCTGCAGGTGAAAAGTTCTTTATAGACAGTGTGCGTGCTGTACGTTATCACCCAATGCTAAAAGACAATGCTGAATTGCAAAAAGAAATCAGCGCTTTTATTGGTCAAGAAGCCATGCATACACATGAGCATGTGGGCTTTAATGCTTCAGCGCAAAAGTTTGGACATGATGTTGATACTTTAGATCGTCATACTGATACAGTCATTCAGACTACACGCAAGCTGCTTGCCAAAATCGCAAAACCTGTTGGTATTACACAGGAAATGGTGGATTTAACTGCAACCACAGCCTTAGAGCATTTTACGGCTACGATTGCCTCACAGTTACTCAGCAATTCTCATATTCAAGAGTTGATGAGTGACGATACTATGAAAACCATGTGGTTATGGCATGCCATTGAAGAAAATGAACATAAAGCGGTTGCGTATGATGTATTTGAAGGTGTATTTGGTAAAGGCGTAAAAGCCTACGCATTACGAACATCATCATTAGTGATTTCAATGCTAACTTTATTTTTCGTGCAAAATTATTTTTTACTACGTTTACTCAAACAAGATCAGCAGTTGAATCTTGAAAACTTAAAAATGATTTATCGTTATGCTTATAGCCCATCGAAAGGCGTGATTACCGGTATGGCAAAAGAAATGTTGCTGTATTTTAAACCAAGTTTTCATCCTAATGATGTTGATACTACGAGTTTGTTGGATACATGGAAAGCCAAATTAGGCTTCTAAACTTTTCCCTTTGGTCAGGCAACGCACGTTGCTTTTTTTTTTGCTCGATTTTTTTGTTATGACTTCTATAATGCCTACATCTTAACACCTAACAAGATCATTTCTTATGATTCGATTAATGCAAGCTGGCGATGTGGCCGATGTTGTTGCAATTGAAAATTTGGTACAAAGCCATCCGTGGTCGGCTAAGCAGTTTGCTGAAGCGGTAGAAAACTATCACACCACGGTCATTGAGCAGGCGGGGAAAGTGGTGGCTTTTTGTATTTTGCAACCCGTGTTGGATGAAGCCAATTTGTTGTTGATGGCAGTGCATCCTAGTCAGCAAGGCAAGGGTTTGGGTTATCAATTGTTAGAACATTCAATTGCCGAGCTGAATAATCAACCTGTGCAAATTTTTTTGGAAGTGCGCGAAAGTAATGAGGCTGCAATTGCGCTGTATGAAAAATCAGGCTTTCATCAAATTGATTTACGTAAAAATTATTATCCTAAACCTGATGGCACACGTGAGCATGCCATTATTATGGTGAAATCTTGCAGCGACGATTTTGCCAGTTTGTTTAAGTAAACGTGAAATCTCAACACATTTAGTATGGGGTTACTGTATTTTATTTAATGATCGAGTTATTCCAACCCAAGGGCAGCGTCGTCATTAAGGAGTTTCCCAATTGCTGAACCTCATCTGCATTTAGACTGCGGTTAATGCGTCGCCATTGACCATCTAAAAGCAGTTCAAGTGGCACATATTGGGACTTGTAATTCATTTTGTTTGAATGTGGCACCCAATAGCCTAAGTAGACATATTGCAACCCCAAGTGTTGGGCTTGTTCAATCTGCTTTAACACTGCAAATGTTCCTAAGGAGCGACGGCTCTCGTCAGGATCAAAAAAAGTATAGACCGCAGAAATACCGTCATCTAAATAGTCGCAGGTCGACACACCAATTAAGCGATCTTCCTGCCACATTTCTAAAAAGAAACTGTGGGTGCAGCTGTGAATTAAAAACTTTTCAAACTGATCACGGCTAGGCGGGAACATATCGCCATCGGCATGACGTTCATTGATATAGCGTTCGTACAGCGCATAATGTACATCACTAGCATCTTGTGGTTGGGTAATTTGGATGTGTAAATCTTGATTGCGTTTCCATGCTTTCTTTTGGGTGCTGTTCATGCCAAATTCCGCAACAGGAACACGAGACGACAGGCACTGACGGCAAAGGTGACACTCAGGGCGATAGACAAAGTCACCACTGCGACGAAAACCTAGTCGAGATAATTCAGACAGGGTTACGACATCAATTTTATGTGCAGGGTCTAAAAATACCATGCGTGCAGATTTTTCAGATAAATAACTACAATCGTGCGGCGGGGTAATGTAATACTGCAAATCATTTAGCAGGGATTTTGGGTGATATGAATTCATTTTCAAGATCCCTCTCTGTTATTGTCATTCAAGTAGGCGCGCATACTGCGCTATTGTTTTACTTGAAAATACACTGTCCTGATATTTTTTCCAATTGATGGCGGGCTGTTTTACAACATCTTGTAACGATTTAAGGTAGTCTTGGCGAGAAAGTGTACATGCACCCAAGCTAAGCAAATGCTCATTGACCAATTGGCAGTCAATCCAAGCTAAGTTTTGTTCTTGGCCAATCAGCATCAAGCTATAAAATGCCATTTTGGATACATCGGTGCGATGACTAAACATCGACTCACCAAAACAGCCTTGACCAATGGTGACGCCATATAAGCCGCCCACTAAAGTATTTTGTTCCCAGACTTCAACACTATAGCCATAACCTGCTGCAAACAGCTGACAGTAACCTTGAATAATGTCATCAGATATCCACGTTTCGTTGGCATAACTACGCGGCAAGGCACAATGGCGAATGACCTGCTCAAAGGCGTGGTTAATGGTGATCCGATAATCTATTTTTTTCATGTTGCGGACTAAGGATTTGCTTGGGTGATAATCCTTCGGAAAAATCACACAACGCGGTTCTGGGCTCCACCAACAAATGGGCTCACCTTCTGAAAACCAAGGGAACAAACCATGCGTATAGGCTTCATATAAAGTGGCAGGGGAGAGGTCTGCACCGACACAAATCAAGCCTTCACCTTCAGGATCAACCTCAATTGGATCTGGAAAAATGAATGATGAAGCTGGGAGCGTTTGCATATCAAGAGCCGTATACAGTTTTATATGATCTGCTGCGCATCATACCTAAAAATGTTGTGATAAAAAAACCGCTCCTGAGAGCGGTTTGTGTCTTTAAGGTAATGAGCTGAGTTTATTCGCCTAAGGCATCTAAATACTTTTCTGCATCTAGCGCAGCCATACAGCCTGAACCTGCAGAAGTAATTGCCTGACGGTAAACTGAATCGGCAACATCACCAGCGGCAAATACGCCTGCAACAGAGGTTTGTGTTGCGTTGCCTGCTGTGCCGCTTTGCACTTGAATATAACCATCACGTAAGTTTAACTGACCTTCAAACATGCTGGTATTTGGTTTGTGACCAATCGCAACAAACAAGCCTGAAACTTCAACATCTTGAGTTGAACCATCAGTGGTTGATTTTAAACGTACCGATGTTACACCAGTGTTGTCACCTAAGACTTCATCGACCTGATTATTCCAAAGAATGCTGATTTTGCCTTCTTTTTCTTTGGCAAATAAGTGATCTTGCAAGATTTTTTCAGAACGTAGCGAATCACGGCGGTGTACTAAGGTTACATGCGAAGCAATATTGGAAAGATACAATGCTTCTTCTACAGCCGTGTTGCCACCGCCCACAACCATTACTTTTTGATTTTTATAGAAGAAACCATCACAGGTTGCGCATGCGCTAACGCCTTGACCCATAAATGCTGCTTCAGATTCTAAACCTAAGTATTGTGCAGTTGCACCTGTGCAAATAATGAGTGCATCACAGGTGAATTCTTCCATATCGCCTTTAAGTACAAATGGACGAACATTTAAATTCACTTCATTAATATGGTCATACACGATTTCTGTGCCAAAGCGTTCGGCATGGGCTTGCATACGTTCCATTAACGCAGGGCCAGTTAAACCTTCAGGATCTCCCGGCCAGTTGTCTACTTCAGTGGTGGTGGTCAGCTGACCACCTAATTGCAAGCCTGCAATTAATGTCGGTTTTAAGTTAGCACGTGCTGCATAAACTGCTGCACTATAACCCGCAGGGCCAGAACCTAAAATAATTAATCGTGAGTGACGAGCGCTCATGCACAGCATCCTTTTTTTATTTAGAAATTTATGAAATTATACGTGAAACAGAATGACTTTGCTGTGTGAATAAATTTGATATTACTGATCAGGTAAATCGATTTGAGCTATATAGAAAAAGTTAACAACACACTTCAATAATCTTGCATCTTTTTCTAGGCAACACGTGCATAATATAAGGTCTGCGATACGTTTTATCTTGTAATCTTCTTCAAGGTTGCATAGATCAATTCAACGCAGAGGCTCATTCAAATAAGTGGCTTTTTAGACCAACGAGCAAACAAAAACATTGATGAAGAATTGGCAACAGGACAGTATATGACTGCGGTGTCGGGTGCTTATGCACAGCGCTTAATAGTGACTTTATTTTTGGTCTCTTTTGGAATTTATCTGTTTCTTGCAACAGTGACCTATACTCCATTTGACCCGGGCTGGATGCATATTTCCAGTGATACCCAACAGGTTTCGAATGCCAGTGGGGTTGCAGGGGCGTGGATTGCCGATTTACTATTTGGATTTTTAGGCTGGGCTAGTTTGCTTATTCCTGCTTATTTATTTATTGAAGCGTTACAAGTTTGGTGGCCACGTAGTTTTTTAAACCGCCCATTTCGTTATGCTGCCCAGTTTTTTATTTTGCTCGCCAGTGCAAGCCTATTGTATTTGTTTTGGCAAGTCCCTGCCGATACGCTAGATAACGCATCTGGGGGGATTATCGGTTTTGAGCTTGGGCAGAGCTTATCACAGCTTTTAACCATTTATGGGGCTACTGCATTTTTAGTGGCGTTCTGGGTTTTACTGTTTACTTTGGCCTTTGGTGTAAAGTGGAACAGAACTTGGGCGACTTTAAAAGCAACACCTGCCTATCTACAAGATTTATTTTACCGTAATGTGCCTGAGCCAGAATCTGATTTTGAACGTGCTGCACCGCAAGTGAAAAAAACGGTGGTTGCTGCTGCGCCTGCGGTACAGGCCGAAACTACAGCTGCACATGATGATCGTACATCTACAGAAATTGCAGTTGCACAACAAAATCAACAGATTGAAACGCCACATCCTGCAGCGGAGCGTATGTTTAATCACATGCAGCAACGTGAAGAAGATGAACAGGCACAACAGCTTTTAGTTCAAGATGAAATTGATGATGTAGAGCTAGAAAAAACCATTGAAAAAGCACATCAATTGGAACAAGACAGCCAGCGTATTGTGGCAACAGGTGAAGTGTGGCGTGCCTTGCAGGAAAATACTGACTCACAGCATAACCAAGACATTCATGCACTATTGCGTGCTTCAGAAGAACCTGAACACCCAATCCAAAGCAATTCATTAAATGATGGATTACCAACTACGTCTATGCCGCAGTCTGGCAATAAATCATCGTTAGATTGGGATGACGACCAAATTTTTGATGAGCTGTTAGCGGCTGTACCACAAGGCAAAACCGCCAGTGATTTACATAGCCCATTCCAAAGTGACAGTCACGTAGAAACACCAGAAACAGAGCGTGATTACGCTCAGTATGAGGCAAAAAATAATGAGGCTTCAGTAGATTTTCAGCGTAATGAATCGCACTTTACGCCACCATCAGATCATCCTGTTGTAACGCCTAAGCAGGTCAGCCAAGACAATCGCACAGCGCATGAACTTGATGGTTTAGATGATTTACTGGTGGATGATCTTTTGGGTGATGAGCCATTTGATGATCATACTCAGAATCCAACAAACACAGTACGTAGCAGCAGTAGTTATGCGCAAAGCTCTGCTTTTGTGCAGGCACCAATTCAGACGGCAGCAACTGCAGCAACAGTCGCAGGCTCAGCAACAGCAGCGCAGACGGCTACAACTGAAAAAGTTGCCTTATCTAAGGAAGCTTTTGTAGAAGCATGGCAGGAAACAGCAGGCAAGCCACAAGATGAAGATGACTTCGATTTTGATGCGCCTTTGACCGATGCCAGCGGCCGTCCAATGTCACGCGCGATGCAGGTCGCAGAAAAGCGTCGTGATCTTTCTCCGCTACCAGGTTTGGAATTGTTGGATAAGGTTGACCCGAATAAAAAGGTCAATTTTACGGCAGAACAATTGGCGCGCTTGTCTGAGTTGCTGGAAATTAAGTTACAGGAATTCAATGTCAAAGCCAAAGTGGTTGAAGCACAACCTGGGCCTGTAGTGACACGTTTTGAACTGGATTTGGCACCTGGGGTGAAAGCGTCAAAAGTGACCAATATTTCTCGTGACTTGGCACGTTCTATGTCTATGGCATCGGTGCGTGTGGTGGAAGTCATTCCAGGCAAGCCGTACATTGGTATTGAAGTGCCAAACAGCACCCGAGAAATGGTGCGTTTGATTGAATTATTGCAAACCCCTGCTTTTGAAGATCCGAACGGTATTTTATCCATGGCGATGGGTAAAGATATTTCAGGCAATCCAGTGATTACAGAATTGGGCAAAGCACCACACATGCTAGTTGCAGGTACAACAGGTTCAGGTAAATCGGTTGCGGTGAACTCAATGATTTTATCGATGCTGCTGAAATATAAACCTGATCAATTGCGTTTAATTCTGATTGACCCGAAACAATTGGAATTGGCTAACTATAATGATATTCCACATTTATTGACACCTGTCGTGACTGATATGAAAGATGCAGTCAGTGCTTTGAATTGGTGTGTCAATGAAATGGAACGTCGTTATAAGTTAATGTCCTTCCTTAAAATTCGTAAGTTAAGCGACTATAACCGTAAGGTGGAAGAGGCGCTTGCTAGTGGTGAAGACCTGATTGATCCAACTTGGAAACCGAGTGATTCTGCTACACAGGAACGTGCTCCACGCTTAACTCCATTACCTTCTATTGTGATTGTGGCAGATGAGTTTGCCGATATGATTATGCAGGTCGGTAAAAAAGCAGAAGAAATGATTACCCGTTTGGCACAAAAATCACGTGCAGCAGGGATTCATTTATTGCTTGCGACTCAGCGTCCATCGGTAGATGTGATCACAGGTTTGATTAAAGCCAACATTCCAACCCGTGTGGCCTTGCGCGTAAACTCAAAAATTGACTCGCGCACTATTTTGGATGCAGGTGGTGCAGAAGACTTGCTTGGTCATGGTGATATGCTGTTCTTGGGGCCTGGTAAAATTGAACCAGAGCGTGTGCATGGTGCGTTTATTTCAGATGATGAAGTCAACCGTATTTGTGATGCATGGCGTGAACGTGGTGACCCAGACTATGTGGATGAAATCTTGACACCATTTGATGAAGAACCCTCTTCACGTGGTTTTGAAGATGGTGAAGGCAATCCAGACCGCGACGTGCTTTATGATCAGTGTGTGGCGTTTGTATTGGAAACACGCAAAGTTTCGACTTCGTCTTTACAGCGTAAATTTAGCTTAGGTTATAACCGTGCAGCACGTATTGTCGATCAAATGCAAGAACAAGGTATTGTCAGTGAGCAGGGGCCAAACGGAAAACGTGAAATTTTAGTTTAGTTTTTTCTCATTCTGTTTTATGTTAAAAAAATCCCGCAATGACGATTGCGGGATTTTTTATTTCATTATCTTTTGCTGAATTTAGCTAAAGAAAGACAGCTAAATCGTTTAGGCAAACTTAGCCAAAACTGCTAAAAACTCATCTTTTTGACGAGGGAATTCAGCAATCACGTCATGAATACGTTGACCTTCAGGATTGGTGGCATTCACGTCACGACCATCGGCAATAAACTGGGTCAATAAGCGCTCATAGTCGCTTGGACGCATGTGTTTAAAAGCATGATATAACACATGGAAATCTGCATTGACACCTGCAGGTGGCAACTGATTTAAGTAAGCAAACACACGTTCATCTGACCATGCTTCGTTAAAGGTTGCAGGTTGAGATAATGCCATAGCAATCTCCTTTATATTCTTTTGAAAAAATAGGGCAAAATAACTTGCGTTATTTTGCCCTGATTCAATTTGCTTGACTAATCAGTATTCAGATTATCGCTCTTCAGGCAAATTGATATTCATTTCTAGCATTTCAATATTGGCTTCTGAACGTACTGACATTTGAATGTGTTGTTCATCTACCCCACGCACGTAGCGGTTCACCACTTGCATGATTTCTTTCTTCATCTGATCAATTTTTTCTTGGCTTAAGCGTTTACCAAGACCTTGTTCAGAAGCAACAATCACTTTTAAGCGATCTTTTGCTGTTTGTGCGCTAGATGGCTTATCTTCACCGCTAAATAATTTGCTCCAAAATCCTGCCATGTCTACGCTCCAAATAATCGTGCTAACCAGCCCTTAGGTTTCGCTTCAATATGGCGAAACGGACGTTCTTCACCTAAGAATCGTGCAACCAAGTCATCATAAGCCTGACCTGCAGCAGCATCGCTATACAGAATGACAGGTTTACCTTCGTTTGATGCTTGAAGTACGCTCTTACATTCAGGAATTACGCCTAAAGTAGGGACACGTAAAATATCTTTAGAAATGTCATCAATCGTTAGCATTTCTTGTTTATCGGCACGTTCTGGGTTGTAACGTGTAATACACAGGTGCTTACGGATACGACCTTCGTTTTGTTCTACTTTTTTAGTTTTGCTGTCGAGCATACCAATAATACGGTCAGAGTCACGTACTGAAGAAATTTCAGGGTTGGTCACAATAATCGCTTCATCGGCATGATACATCGCTAAAATAGCACCGCGCTCAATCCCTGCAGGTGAGTCACAAATAATGTAATCAAACTCTTGTGCTAGCTCATCCATAATACGTGCCACGCCTTCATCGGTCAGGGCATCTTTATCACGGGTTTGAGAGGCTGGAAGAATATAAAGGTTTTCAATATCTTTATCGCGAATTAATGCTTGTTGTAAACGCGCTTCATTATTTAAAACATTCACAAAATCATAAACAACGCGACGTTCACAACCCATAATTAAGTCAAGGTTACGTAAACCCACGTCAAAATCGATAACAACAGTTTTGTGACCACGTAGGGCTAAACCTGTTGCAAAAGATGCACTTGTAGTGGTTTTACCTACGCCACCTTTGCCTGATGTTACGACAACAATTTTCGCCACCGAATCCACTCCTGTTATGGTTTAAATTCCCCTATATTTTTTGGGGATTTTTGGTGATTATTTATACATTAAAATTGTAGAGCTTCAAATACAAGCTCTTGGTTATCATTTAAGTAAATATGCACAGGTTTTTTGGTCACATGCTGTGGAATGTCGTCCGCAACGCAATATGTGCCTGCAATAGATACCAATTCTGCTTCAAGGGAATGGCAGAAAATTCGTGCTGTAATATTCCCGCCCGCGCCGGCAATGACTCTACCACGTACACTACCATAAATATGTATATTTCCTGAAGCAATCACTTCTGAACCGCTATTAATGCCTGCGGTTAAAATGATGTCGCCCTGATGCTGTACCAAACATTGACCTGTGCGCAAAATTTCATCGTGATACGACGTAATATGTGCCACTGCAGGTGCAGTTTCAGCGACTTGATTTTCAGCCTGTTGTTCTGCGGCGGGCTCAGGTTTAACTTCCACCACTTGTTCTTTGGTCGCTTTCACTTCCTGAAGTGGGCGGTCTTGTGGAATCACAGGAAATTGAATGGCACGTGCCTGATCGCCCAATAGTCCTTCGGTCACCGCAATTGGCTGTGCCTCTAAACTAATGAGTAATTGAATCAGTGCAATCAGTTCCTGTTCGACTGAACTTTCAATAACCACCAAAACACCTGGTGGAAATGATTTTTGCAACATTGGGCTTAGTTGCTGGCGGATCGCATCATGATCATTGGTGTCTAAGCTAATGCGAATCGCATTGACCAATCTGCCTTTTATCCGTATGTCAGCCATAATAATTCCTTAACACTTCTGACTCTGCTGGTTGTCGAAGTCATATTATAAATAGAGCAAATCCTAGAACAAATTGGGTGAATTCTCTAGTTGCATGACTAAAAATATTTATCCCAATCGTAAAAATGTTAAAACGCACTCATGAAATATTCTGTTGTTGTCCTTCATCTAAAATTTGTTGCCATTGTTTGACTTTTACTTGTTTGCGAATGGCTTCCAAACTTTCAAATACTGCTGACTCTACTAATTTATCAATATGCTGATTATGTTCAACTTCTATATGACTAATTTTTTCGGCAATCATTTGATACGTCGGGTTGCTGGACTGTGCGTTCGGTTGTGCAAAAGGTTCAATCAAGCCTTGGGTGATGTTTTCGCCTAGTCGCTGACCAATACTTTGAATTTGCTGTTCAATACGACCACCAACCAATGGAATCAGACGCAGAAGCTGAGTTAGCTCAGGTGTATCTTCAATGGCTTGATTGACTACCAGCCCTACATTTTTTGCAATTTGGTGGCGTTGGGCTTGCAACTCTTTACCCAAGGATTCTTGCAGAATATCCGCCAGTGCAATGGCCAGTAACTGACGATGCCGCTCGACCAAATCATCAATAAACTGTTTGTGTGTGGTGCTAGTGGTCAGTTCACGCTGTACGCCATTCAGCACAGTCAGTACCACTCGGCTACTCAGTTCTTCCATCAATAAGCTGTAATAGAAGTTGCCACGTTTATACCAACTATTTGGGATGACTTTATAACCGTGACTATGCAGGTTGTAGCCAATAGCAAAGGCGCGTAATAAACGTAAAAAACGTAGCTGTGGAATGATTGCGAGAATTTCATACCAGTGAATAAACGGAAAGAACCACCAGCGTTGATGATGCTTAAAAATAATAGCAATGCCCCAGCGCACACTCAATTCCACAATTAAAAATGTGGTAAACCAACCTTCGGTGATAATCACCCAAGGACGTAACTCGCCCCGATAAAACTGTAAGATTTCAGGCAGGCGAATAAAGTCGAACAGCCATTCACCAAAATCACTCATTAAAATGGCATTGGCACTTAAACAGAACAAGTTGAAGATGATTAAACCCATCAAAAACAAGTCATAAATTAAGGCAATTTTCCAACCCCATGAATCTTTACGCAGGGTATGGAATGAGGATTTGATTACAGGCTCTTCAGACTTTTTCATGGTTCACCTGATTGGGTTAGGCCGTCGGGGCAGCAAATTTTTGTTGCATGGATTCAATCAGCTGATCTTTTTCCAACCATAATTCATGCACCCATTGCTGGAAACGCTCACGGTATTCAGCATCATCTTCGTAATTACCACCCAAGACCCAGTCTGGAATGTTGATTTTTCGTAAATTTACCGCAATGCGAGGAACTTCTCCGAGCCAGAACTCGCTGTAGCCTGGCACACCATCTGGGTAAACAATGGTCATATCCACTAAAGCATCAATTTGATCGCCCAAAATATTCAAAGCCAGTGCTAAGCCACCCGCTTTAGGCTTTAATAAATGTTGATATGGCGATTGCTGCTGATCATGTTTTTCTTGAGTAAAGCGAGTGCCTTCTAAATAGTTGAGCAGGGTAAAGGGCTGACTCAACAACTGTTGACAAGCTTTACGTGCTTCTTCCATATCACGATCTTTCAGTTCAGGTTTTTTGGCAATCTGGGCTTTGGTATGCCTTTTCATCATTGGGAAGCCTAAAATTTTAAAGGCCTGACCCACAAATGGAATAAAGATCAGTTCCCACTTGGTAAAGAAGCGGGTCAGTGGCATGCGGGTTAAACCAAAATATTGATTGACCGTAGTGTCTACCCAGCTTTGGTGGTTACAGGTCATCAGGTAACGACCTTGCATGCTGAGCGCCAAGTCTTCATCAATACTGATGTCCCACTTTGTGTTGGGTAAAACATGGTCAATCAGCCAGTTATTCACACTTAGCCAACTGTTGGTAATTTGAATATTGGTTTCATCGACTTTGCGGGACTGTTTAAGCAGTTTGGTCAAGCCCAGCGCCAACACAGGTGGACCGTGAAAAAATGTACTGCCGGTAATGACAGTACCCACGGTGAGTCCTTTTGTGATTTTTTTTAATAAAGGGTGTTTTTTAGCTTGCGATGACATAAAAATCGGTCCTGAAGAAAAATCGTCCAATGCGTCACATATTGATTTATAGACTCAATATAAATGTTGTTTTTAAAATAAAAAAGTGTTGAAGTGAAAGTGTGTAGAAATTGTGATGAAGTTATACCAAGATTTGTACACGATCATGAAGATTTGTAAGCAAAAGTTTTTTTATTAACAAAAAATCAATGGTCTAAGTCTATTTTTTCATTCAATATTTGCATCATACAACAAAACACAAAGTAAGGAGGCATGCCATGCGTGCACTAGCAATTTCAGCAGCAGTCGTAGGGGCAATGGTTTTAACTGGTTGTCAATCGACTGGTAATAACCTTGGTGGTGTGGAATATGACAAAACTGCACTAGGCACAATTATTGGTGCTGCTGCGGGTTATGGTATTTCTAAAGGCAATGCAAATACAAGCGCACAAAATAACCGTGCTGCAGCAATTGGTGCTGTAGTTGGCGGTGCTGCAGGTGTTTATCTTGACAATAAAGAGAAAAAATTACGTCAGCAAATGGCGGGTACTGGTGTAGAAGTAAACCGTAATGCAGATGGTTCTGTTGGTTTGGTTATGCCTGGTAACATCACGTTTGATACCAACAAATCAAACATCAAACCTAACTTCTATACAACGCTGAACAAAGTTGCGCAAACGCTAACTGAAGATAACAAGAGCGGTATTTTAGTGACTGGTTATACTGACAGCACTGGTAATGACTCAATCAACATCCCATTGTCGCAAGCACGTGCTCAATCGGTTGCAAACTACTTGTCTAGCCGTGGTGTATCAACTTCACGTATTAATGCACAAGGTCACGGTGCTGCAAACCCAATCGCATCGAATGCGACTGCAGAAGGTCGTGAGCAAAACCGTCGTGTAGAAATCAGCATTTATGCAATCCAATAATTTGGCATAGCATAAGTTGTAAAGAACCGCCTTCGGGCGGTTTTTTCATGTCAAAAATTTAGTATTGTGTAGTTGCACACTCAGCAAATAGACAATGACGCCTAAAGCAGCATTTTAGATTAGTCATCTTAGTCTGAGATGACTATAATCGAGCTCGAACCGAAATAGAGGAAATACTATGTCACTGGCAAGTCAGTTAAACGACAAGCAACTTGAAGCGATGAAATACACTCAAGGACCCTTGTTAGTGCTTGCAGGGGCGGGTTCAGGTAAAACTTCGGTGATTACCCGAAAAATTGCTTATTTGGTTAAGCATTGCGGTATTCCTGCGTATCGGATTACAGCAATGACTTTTACCAACAAAGCTGCACGTGAAATGAAAGAGCGTGTGACCAAATTGTTGTCTCGCGAAGAAGCCAAAGGTTTGTCGGTGTCGACCTTCCACACCTTTGGTCTGAACTTGTTGCGTCTTGAATTAAAACATACGCCATTAAAAGCCAATTTCTCTATTTTAGATGCCGATGACTGCAAACGTATTCTGATGGATTTAATGCACCGTGATAATTTGTCAGGTGCAGAAAGCAAGGAACTGATTGCCAAAGCCATGAAGATGATTTCAGATTGGAAAAACGATCTGATAGCACCAGAGCAGGCACATACCACTTGTGAAACGCCAGAAGACATTCAGTTTGCGCATTTATATCAACTCTATGAACGTAATTTACGAGCTTACAACGCAGTCGATTTTGACGATTTGATTGTGATGCCGACTCGTTTATTGCAAGAAAATGCAGAAGTACGTGACAAGTGGCAGAACCGTGTTCGCTATTTATTGGTCGATGAGTATCAGGACACCAACACCGCACAGTATATTTTGGTGAAATTGCTGGTAGGGGTGATGGGGCAGTTCACCGCAGTAGGTGATGATGACCAATCTATTTACGCATGGCGTGGTGCCAAGCCAGAAAATATGGCTTTGCTTAAAGAAGACTTCCCAAATTTAAAAGTGATTAAACTTGAGCAGAACTACCGCTCGACCAGCCGTATTCTGAAAGCTGCCAATACCGTGATTGGTAATAATCCGCATATTTTTGACAAAAAACTGTGGTCAGATAAAGGTCATGGTGAAGTCATTCGGGTAATTACATGCCGTAACGATGATGATGAATCAGAACGCGTGGTGAAAGATTTACTCACACATAAATTGATGAACGGCAAGAGCTGGAAAGATTATGCGATTTTGTATCGTGGGAACTTTCAGGCACGTATTCTGGAAACCCAATTACGCCAAATGCAAATTCCTTACAAGCTTTCGGGGGGGCAGTCGTTCTTCGCACGTGCTGAAATCAAAGATATCATGAGCTATTTGCGTCTGATTATTAACCCAGAAGATGACAGTGCTTTTTTACGTATTATCAATACGCCTAAACGTGCCATTGGGCCTGTAACTTTAGAAAAACTGGGGCTATTCGCACAAGAAAATCATTTGTCTTTATTGGCAGCAGCAGGCGACCAGCGCTTAACCATGGCAATTCCCAAAAAAGCCACGACACAGTTGGCTGAGTTTGCAGATTTTATTAGCAATTTCACGCGTAACTTATTGGAAGATGATGAACCTGTGCCGATCATCCGTCAGATGATGCTAGAAGCAGGTTATATCGACTACATTAAAGAGCAAGCAGCCACACCTGCGCAGGAAAAAACCAAACTCGACAATATTGAAGTGCTGTATAGCAGTATTCAAAGTTTGATTAACCGCGCTGAAGATGTCGATGAAAAAAATATTGAAAGTGTGATTCGTAAAATGGTGCTGCTGGATATGCTTGAGCAGCAACAAGAAGAAGAAGACACCGACAAAGTCAATTTACTGACCTTGCACGCTTCTAAAGGTTTGGAATTTCCATACGTGTATTTGATTGGCTTGGAAGAAGAGTTGTTGCCACACAAAAACTCGATTGTGGCAGATACCGTTGAAGAAGAGCGCCGTTTAATGTACGTGGGCATTACTCGTGCACGTCAGGGCTTAACCATTACCTTGGCAGAACAGCGCAAGGCGGGTGGGCAAATGAAACAAATGACACCAAGCCGTTTCTTGGATGAATTGCCGCAAGATGAGCTGGAATGGCTCGGACGCAAGAAAAAACTGGCGGGTGATGTTGATCCAAAACAACAGGCACAGCATTATTTGGAAAATTTACGCGCGCTGATTAAACGCTAATCTAAGTTTAAAAACATACAGCTGTATTGATGCAGAAACTGCATCAAAAGCCACAGTAAAAATTGAAGAACAGGACAAATTTCATGAAAGTTCAAGTTAAAGTATTAGATTCACGTTTAGGTACAGAATGGCCTATGCCAACTTATGCCACTGCAGGTTCTGCGGGTCTGGACTTGCGTGCCTGTGTGGACAGCACTACTGTCATTGAACCGGGTCAAACGGTATTGGTAAAAACAGGTTTGGCAATTTATATTCAGGACACAGGCTTTGCAGGCATGATTTTGCCACGCTCAGGTTTAGGGCATAAACACGGTATTGTATTGGGTAACTTGGTCGGTTTAATCGATTCAGATTATCAAGGCGAGTTAATGGTATCTGTTTGGAACCGCAGCCAAACCGCGTTTAGTTTAGAGCCTGGTGAGCGTTTAGCGCAGTATGTATTAGTCCCTGTGGTACAGGCAGAATTTGAACAGGTCGATGAATTTGTGGCGACTGAACGTGGTGCAGGTGGCTTTGGGCATACAGGGAAAAACTAATTTTTTAGTCACTTAAACATAGTTTGTTCATTGAATTATAATGCTTGGTAAAGTTTCATCTGAAACTTTACCTGCAATTCTTGAAAAGTAACCAAATATGTACTAATAATGACAAGCATATTTCTAGATCATATGAGACGATAACGCATCCTTAAAAAAGTCTAATTAGAATTTTTAAAATTTATAGAGCTAAGATTTATTCAATTTATGTTGGCTCATTCTTGTAGTTGTAAGCCTATGAACCATCTACTATCTCCATTTCCTCTGCATATTTTTCGTGCTTATGACATTCGTGGTAAAGAAAGCGTATTAACAGCAAACCTCGTACATGCAATCGCACAAGGTTTAGTACAGCAGTATCAACAGCATCAACAGAACCAGATTAGTATCGGTTACGATGCTCGTTTAAATAGTCCCGCTTATGCGGAAATGATGCGACAGGTTTTTCTTGCGCATCATTTTCAAGTGACGATGGTGGGCTGTTGCTCAAGCCCGATGTTGTATTTTATGGCACGGCATACTGCAGGTAATGGCATTATGCTGACCGCCAGTCATAATCCAAAATCTGACAATGGTATTAAATGGATTATGCAGGGTGAACCGCCAACGCCTGAAATGATTCAGCAAGTGGCAATTGATGCCACACCATATTATGTGTTGAATCAAAGTAACAGTGGATGGGCTAATTCTGTCGCTACTACTTCACATGAATTTATAGAAGATGCTTGCCAGCAATATCAAAATGCCATGTTACAGGACATTCATTTGGCACGCCCTTATAAAGTGGTGCTGGATGGTATGTATGGCTCGGCAGGGCATTGCGCTGCATTGGTATTACAAAAAATGGGCTGTGAGGTGGTGGTACTACGCTGTGTGGCCAATGGACATTTTCCAGATCATGCGCCAGACCCATCTCAAGAAAAGCACTTACAACATTTAAAAACTGCGGTACTTGAACATCAGGCAGATATTGGCATTGCTTTAGATGGGGATGGTGACCGTGTGGTATTGCTGGATGAACAGGCAAAGGTTATTTCAGCAGACCGTTTGCTTTCCTTATTTGCAGAAATGTGTCTAAAAACCCATCCACAGCATGAGGTGGTGTTTGATGTAAAATGCTCCACTATGGTACGCAATACCGTGCGTGATTTAGGCGGTCAAGCGGTGATGATTCGTACAGGTAGTACTTTCTTGCGCCGTTATTTAGCTCAGTCGCAGGGTAAAGCCGTGTTTGGTGGCGAATATGCAGGGCATTATGTATTTAATGACGGGCGTGGTTTTGGCTATGACGATGGTATATACGCCGCCTTGCGGGTACTGGAATATTTAAGTCAAAGTGAAGCCGGTAGCATTTCAGCACTGATGCAGAAATATCCTGAGCGCTGCTGTACAGAAGATACTTATATTAGTACGCATAATATTGAACCAAGTACCGTTTTAAACGATGTAGAAAGCTGTAGTCAGCAGAGTGGCGCACAATTAAGTAAAATTGATGGTGTAAGACTTGATTTTGAAGATGGATTTGGCATTATTCGAGCATCCAATACGGGCGAATATTTTACGGTGCGTTTTGATGCCGATAATCCATCACGACTGAATGATATTCGCGATACATTTGTTTCCATGTTAAGTGAGCGATACCCTGAAATCGCCCAAGACATTCTAGATGCTCAATAAGGAGAGGCGAATGCCACATCAACAGACTGGTATCGACAAAGCACAAATTTTGACCGAAGCTTTGCCGTATATTCAACGTTTTGCGGGCAAGACCCTTGTTGTAAAGTATGGCGGCAATGCCATGACTGATCCTGAGCTGGAAAGTTCTTTTGCACGTGACATTGTGCTGCTTAAAACAGTCGGATTAAACCCGATTGTCGTGCATGGTGGCGGCCCACAAGTAGATTCTATGCTCAAGCAATTGGGACGTGAGTCTGACCGTATTGACGGTATGCGCGTGACCGATCCTGCCACTATGGAAGTGGTGGAAATGGTGCTCGGTGGTAGTGTGAACAAGTCCATTGTGAATTTAATTAACCAACATGGTGGTCGCGCCATTGGTTTAACAGGTAAAGATGGTAACTTGATTCGTGCACAAAAATTATTGATGCAAAAAACCACCGAAACAGGCGAAGTCGAGCAGATTGACCTTGGTTTAGTAGGTGAAGTGGTTGGGGTAAAAACTGACGTTTTAGAAATGTTTACCAGCAGCGACTTTATTCCTGTCATTGCACCTTTAGGTGTCGATGATGCAGGCAATACCTATAACATCAATGCCGATTTGGTGGCAGGTAAAGTTGCAGAAGCATTAGGTGCAGAAAAACTGATTCTACTCACCAATATTACTGGTGTGCTGGATGAAAATAAAAACTTATTGACCGGTTTGACTACGCAGGAAGTTGATCGTTTGATTGATACCGGTGTGATCTATGGCGGTATGATTCCTAAAGTTGGCTGTGCATTAGATGCAGTCAAAGGCGGTGTAATCAGCGCACATATTGTAGATGGTCGTGTGCCGCATGCAACCTTACTGGAAATCTTTACCGATCATGGAGTTGGTACTTTAATTACCAACCGAGTGCAGGCACGTAAGTAATAGTTCATTTGAGTGGGTTTGCACATTGTGCTAAGTCTGCAAAAGATTGAAAAGAGCTTCAAAGGAGGCTCTTTTTTTATGCCGTACAATAGTCATTTGTTGATTTTAAATGCCGAATCAGGCTGATTTGAGTAAAACAGAATTCTGCTAAAAATCAGTCATCATAGTGTCATGCAGCTGTCCTAGTGTAAGAGAAAACACGAGGTATCTATGATGCTGCAAAAATTAAATCAATACCGTCAACAATTAAGTTTTCCATTAAGCAAAGTTGGCAAAGCACAGAAAAAAAATAGCAAAGCCACACAATATGCGTTTGAATGGGTCGAAAATTTAAAACAATTACAAGAGGTACAACGCTTTCGTGCTCAGCAATTTTCTAAACAATTTGGCATTGAGTTTGCGTCAGGGTTAGACCAAGACTTATATGATTTTAGCTGTGAACATGCTGTGCTTAGAGATAAAGCAACGGGTGAAATTGTGGCGTATACCCGTTTAAAACTTTGGCAAGGGCATGAGCTAGCCAATAGTTATAGTGCACATGAATTTAAAATTATAGATGAATTGGGACATTTCTCAAATATTGTTGAAATGGGGCGAACTTGTGTGCATCCACGCTACCGTTCGGGAAAAACCTTGTCTATTTTATGGCTGAATTTGATTCCAAAAGTTTTATGGGAAATGCGTGCCAAACATTTAATTGGCTGTGTCAGTATTCGCTTGGAAGGTAATGAAGCACGTGCCTATTACACCCATCAAGCGATTCAGCAATTGTCTGAAAATCAACGCTGTGATATTCAATCTCAAGATGCATTTGTGCCGAGTTGTCCAAGTCATAGCTTTAGTCAAGATGAACGTATCCCTAAATTATTTGACGTGTATTTAAAAATGAATGCCAAACTCTCAACTCAGGCATTTTATGACCGCGAATTTAATTGTTTGGACTATTTTGTATTGTTAGATGTGAAGCAGATGGCAAAGCATTTTATTCGACAAAAGAAAGTCAAAGTGTCATAAGCCTGCAGTTCAAATTTTCTGATTTGAAATATCATGATGGCTGATGCACAATAATAAAATTAACTAATTATTGTGTATAGATAAAGCCTTATGTGTCAGTTGCTTGGAATGAATTGTGCGACACCTACCGATATTACCTTTTCATTTCGGGGATTTTCGCAGCGCGCTGGAATTACATCAGATCATTCAGATGGCTTTGGAATTGCTTTTTTTGAAGATAAAGCTTGTCGTTTATTTGTCGATAATCAGTCTGCAGTCGAGTCACCAATTGCCGAGCTGATCCGTAATTATCCAATTAAATCACGTAACGTGATTGCGCATATTCGTAAAGCCACACAAGGTAAAATTAATCTAGAAAACTCACATCCGTTTAGCCGTGAATTGTGGGGGCGTCAGTGGATTTTTGCCCATAATGGAGACTTACACGATTTTCATCCACGTTTGTCGGGACGTTTTACCCCTGTGGGTAATACTGACAGTGAGCGTTCATTTTGTTATTTACTTGATCAATTTGTTAATCGCTTTGGTTATGATGAACCGAGCTTGATGCAAATTTTTGACTTATTGGCAGAAATTTCCCCACAAATTGCAGAACATGGGACTTTTAATTTCTGCCTATCGAATGGACAAGCCTTGTTCAGTTATGCGGTCACCAAATTACATTGGTTGGTACGTGCCTATCCATTTCAACCTGCCCAATTGATTGATTTAGATGTTGAAGTCGATTTTAGTCAAGTCACCACACCAGACGATTGTGTCGCGGTGATTACCACAGAACCTTTAACGCAAAATGAAACTTGGACTGCATTTCAACCTGGCGAAATGATTTTATTCCAGCAGGGGCGTCCTGTTAAATCGCAAATGACGCATATTGAGCGTTTGGAACGTGAGCGTTTGAACCCTGAATTAAGGCGTGTGACCAAAGCTGATCAATATTAATCAGTCCGAGTCGTATATGTGAAAAATATTCATTTTATTTAGGTGTTTTTTCTTAAAATCAAGAATAAAAATGTGTGAATTGATTAATTAATAATTGATTCTTTTGGTCGGGTATTGCTATTGTTTTTAATGTAAATCAATTGGTTATGTTTGTTTTTAGTAGTTTTGGTTAATCCCTACTAAACCACTCCATTTTTATTTGTGCTAAATGCGGCTACCATTCATCAACGTGATTAATCATTTATTTCTGTAGGGTGATCGTATGAAGATGAAGTGGGTTCCAGAATACAATACTGGTATCGATGTGATTGACGATCAGCATAAACGTATCCTCGATTATATTAATGAAATTGTTGAAATTGGCGATGGTACTGATCGAGCTCGTGTAAAGCAGATTTTAGATAATATTATTGATTACACTCAATCCCATTTTACTTTTGAAGAGTCATTGCAAGAAGAAGCGGGGTATAAATACCGTGTACCGCATAAACGCGTGCATGATTTATTTATTAAGAAAATTGAATCTTACCGTGATCGTTTTGAGATGGGACATTCGATTGAAAGTGAATTACATGAAGTTTTATCTAAATGGTTAATTAATCATATTCAACACGATGACGCCGATTATGTGGGCGCTGTGAAAGAAAATATGATGGGTATTATTAAAGAAAAAGAGCAGAAGAAAGGTAAGGGGTGGTTTGCTCGTTTCTTCTCGTAATGACAAATACTGTTTACGCACAATATTGAATTGATGTGATAACAAGTGCTACAACAAAAATTATAAATTTGCGCAGCAAACTGTCTTTAGATAGTTTGCTTTTTTCTTTTTTGAGGTTTTGCTTTTCCTTGATGACAAAGGCAAAATAGCCGTAGATTTTTATTAGGACAGCATCATGCAGGACAATGCTATGTCACGATGGTTATCGCCGCTGATGGCATTTGGTTTATCTTTTATTATTATTGCCACTTTGGCACCTATGACCGGTATTCAGGTTGAGCGTCAGCTCGATTTTTGGTTACTTTGGTTGGGTACCATGGTGATTTTGGCATTACCAATCACCTATTTAGAAATTGCTTTAGCCAAGCGCTCTAAAAGTACCGCACTACAGGCATTGTCTGGTTTAACCCGTGATGCAGATGCTTCACCAAAATGGCGTATTGTAGGTTGGCTTGCGGTGGTGTTTATTCCGTTTTTGGCAGGTGGCTTGTTGTCCAATGCTGCGCAAATTCTGAATCAATACGCAGTAGAAGGTTTGGCCAGTAACATTGTACTGGTTATTCTTGCGGTTGTGGCATTGGCACTGTCATTGCTTGCACGTCAAATTTTACTGTTGTGTACTGCTGTAGCTGTCGTGGCTGCATTGGTTTTAGCCAATGTATTTGGTACCCAATTGCCTGCATGGCAAGTCACACCTATTGAATTAGGCGAGTGGGGGAGTGCAACAGTATTGGCTTTGGTTGCCAGCGGTTTGGGCATGGGGTTGTACTGGCAAACCAGTTTGGCGCAGGCGCAACAGCAAAATGCGGCAACATCAACCGTTTTACCCATCTGGATTGCACAATTATTGGCAGTCGTTGCTTTTGCCTTCTTTGCAGTACAAGCACAAATTCCTGCACTGGCGTTAGTGGTTGCCGCAGTTGCAGCTGCTGCCGTGTTATTACAATTGGCACGTGAGCAATTGGCACAGCGTCAAATGGCCGTTGCGATTCAATGGATTGTCTTAATTGCAGCAACACTGGTGTGGGCAGTGCCAGCCATTACTTCAGTATTTAATTTTGTGTTGTTGCTTTGGGGCTTGGTGATTTGCCTGATTTATGCCATTTTCGCAGGCTGGATTATGAAAATCAGCCATCTTCGTAAAGCTATGAACTTTAGCAGTGAAGCCTTGTATAACCTGTGGCGTATTGCAGTACGTGTTGTGTTGCCTATATCAATTGTAGTCGCTATTTTTGCATTGATTGGACAGTTTCTAGCATGAATCAAATGATGCAGGTTTGGGTTGCGTATGCAACACCTGAACAACAGTGGCATATTGCGGTTGCATTTCAGCAGGGTATGACCGTTGCTGATGCAATTCAAAAAAGTGGAATTGCTACACAAACCACTTTAGCAGAACCGTTGTCTGTGGGGATTTTTGGTGTAAGGGTTGAGCTGCAGCATCAATTGCAGGCAGGAGATCGGGTTGAAATTTATCGTGCTTTGACCATTAACCCGAAAGACATTCGGCGTAAGCGTGCTGAAAAGAACCCTGTAGGGCGTTATGCCAAAAGCAATCGCCTCAGACAATTGAAATGATTTGAAAAACCCCTCAGCGAGGGGTTTCTTTTTATTTTAAAGGGGCTATAGTGGTGGCGCGTTGAGAATCGCTTCTTTCGATCCTGGTAAGCCAGGTTGAGATTCTGGGATGGTTTCTAGGCCTTCAATTTTTTGCACGATACCAGTTTGATCGAAATAGATTTTCAAATGCTGACCATGCGCGGCAGGGATCTTGGCTTTTTTAGCATAAGTTCCTGGGATATAATTGTAAATGTAGTCCCAACGTAACGGGTTCATTGGATCGGAAATGGTTGGACTGCCCAGTAAAAAGCGAACTTGTTGGTGACTCATACCGACTTGGACTTTTGAAGCTTGCGCTTGGGTTAAAGGCGTACCCTGTGGAATATCTACTTTATAAACGCCCAAGGTCGAACAGCCTGCGAGCAGTGAAGTGACCAATAACGTCAACATGATTTTTTGCATTTTGCTACACTATCCCAAATTAATTATGATGCATTTGATCCAGTGTTAGATCATACTGCATCTTAACTTTGTTGCATATTCCAACTTTAATTTTGTTGAGAGACCTTTTTACATGCCTATTTCAAATCAAGAATTACGCAAAGCTGGACTTAAAGTTACCCTTCCACGAATTAAAATCCTAGAATTATTAGAAAATTCAAAACAACATCATTTAAGTGCAGAAGACATCTACAAAACTTTACTCGATCAGGGCGAAGATGTGGGTTTAGCAACTGTGTATCGTGTGTTAACACAGTTTGAAGCTGCTGGGATTATTGAGCGTCATAATTTTGAGAACAACCACTCTGTATTTGAAATTATGCAGGAAGATCACCACGACCATTTGGTGTGCTTGAACTGTAGTAAAGTAGTTGAATTTATTAATGATACTATTGAAAAAGAACAGCACGATGTGGCAGAAAAATTCGGTTTTGAATTAACGGGTCACTCGCTAAATTTATACGGTTATTGTGATGCGCCGGAATGTCGTGAAGCATTGCGTAAAAAATAAGTTAAAAATACAAAAAAGGCTTCCATTACGGAAGCCTTTTTCTTATCTGTTTTGAGTTTATTGCCCATCAAACGTGATATTCGATGTAGCATGCAATAAACGGTCGCCACCTTCTTCTGATAGCTTGATTTGTAGACGCAAGTCGTTTGGTGAGTCAGCGTGCTTGAGTGCATCTTTGTAGCTAATTTGCTTGGCTTTATACAGATCGTATAAGGCTTGGTCAAAGGTTTGCATGCCCAATTCACGTGAACGCTTCATCAAATCTTTAATTTCGTGTACATCACCTTTACGGATTAAATCTGCAATGAGCGGTGAGTTAATTAAAATTTCAATTGCAGCACGACGTGAGTTACCGTCAATAGTTGGAAGGAGTTGCTGCGCCACAATTGCTTTGAGGTTCAGCGATAAATCCATAAACAACTGGCCATGACGGTCTGCTTCAAAGAAGTGAATAATACGGTCAATGGCTTGGTTGGCGTTGTTGGCGTGCAGGGTTGCAAAAACCAAGTGACCGGTTTCGGCAAAGGCGATAGCATAATCCATGGTTTCGCGGGAACGAATCTCACCAATTAGAATCACATCTGGCGCTTGACGCAGGGTATTTTTTAATGCCACTTCAAATGAGTCGGTATCAATACCCACTTCACGTTGGGTAATAATACAGCCTGCATGTTCGTGTACAAATTCAATCGGGTCTTCAATAGTGATGATATGACCTTTGGAATTTTGGTTACGGTAACCAATAATTGATGCCAAAGAGGTCGATTTACCAGTACCAGTTGCACCCACAAAGATGATAATACCGCGTTTGGTCATTGCCAAATCTTTTAAAATTGGCGGCAGTTTTAACTCATCCATGGTTGGAATTTTGGTTTCAATTCGGCGCAGTACCATGCCAGGTTCATCACGTTGCTGAAATGCACTGACACGGAAACGTGCCGATTTTTCACGGTTGGTGATGGCAAAGTTACATTCACGTGTTTCGGCAAATTCCTTGCGCTGCTTTTCACTCATAATTGAGTTCAGTAACTGCCCGACAATTTCACCTGTCAGTTTGCTTTTGGCAACAGGCACAATTTGTCCATGAATTTTCATGGACGGTTCAACATCGGCAGTAATAAACAAGTCAGACGCTTTTTGCTGAATCATCAAATTCAGTAAATCATTAAAGTCCATCGCGTATCTCGAATTTTAAACTTATAAGAATGATTCAGGCTGCTTCGCAACAGTTCGTGCAGTCTGTGGACTAATTACACCGCGCGATACCAAGTTTTTCAGGCTTTGGTCGAGTGTAGTCATACCGTAGTTTGCACCAGTCTGAATAGCCGAATACATTTGCGCTACTTTGTTCTCACGAATCAAGTTACGTACCGCAGGAATACCAATCATGATTTCATGGGCTGCAACACGACCACCGCCATTTTTCTTCAGCAGAGACTGTGAAATGACGGCTTGTAGAGATTCAGATAACATGGCACGAACCATGTCCTTTTCTTCTGCAGGGAATACGTCAATGACACGGTCAATGGTTTTTGCCGCCGAGGTGGTGTGTAGCGTACCAAATACCAAGTGACCTGTTTCCGCAGCAGTCAGTGCCAAACGAATGGTTTCTAGGTCACGCATCTCACCCACCAAGATGATGTCAGGGTCTTCACGCAGCGCTGAACGCAGTGCTTCATTAAAGCCATGTGTATCACGGTGTACTTCACGTTGGTTAACCAAGCATTTTTTAGATTGGTGTACAAATTCGATAGGGTCTTCGACTGTTAAAATGTGGTCATAACGATTGTCGTTAATATAATCGATCATCGCCGCAAGGGTGGTCGATTTACCTGAACCCGTTGGCCCTGTCACCAAAACCAAACCGCGTGGATATTCACAAATATCCTTGAAGATTTGCCCCATGCCTAAATCTTCAAGTGTTAATACTTTTGATGGAATGGTACGGAATACCGCACCTGCACCACGGTTTTGGTTAAATGCGTTCACACGGAAACGTGCCACGCCAGGCACTTCAAAAGAAAAGTCAGTTTCTAGGTTTTCTTCAAAATCACGGCGTTGTTTATCATTCATAATGTCGTACACTAATTTGTGTACTTCTTTATGTTCTAATGCAGGTAAGTTAATACGACGTACTTCACCATCCACACGAATCAGTGGTGGCATACCAGCAGATAAGTGTAAATCCGAAGCGCCGTTTTTAGCGGAGAACGCCAATAATTCTGTAATGTCCATGAAAGTCCCCGAGATCAATTAAATCTTAATTATTTTGATAGAATAATACGGCTTTCCATCAGCTTAACCAACTGTTAGTTGCTGGGCAAGGTAAAAAAAGATGAATGAAATGAGAAATCCATCAATGAATAATTTGCAGCAATCACGTACTCAGGTTTTGGAGCAGATTCAACAGGCCTGTGAATTGGCACAGCGCAAGCCAGATACTGTTCAACTATTGGCTGTTTCCAAGACCCATCCGAGTGAAGCATTGCGTGCCATGTATGCGACAGGCCAGCGTGCTTTTGGTGAAAATTATTTGCAGGAAGCATTAGATAAAATGCAGGCCTTAAGTGATTTGGAGATTGAATGGCATTTTATTGGTCATGTGCAACGCAATAAAACCAAACATCTGGCAGAGAAATTTACATGGGTACATGGGGTGGATCGTTTGATTATTGCAGAGCGTTTGTCGAATCAGCGGGATGCTCAGCAAGCGCCACTCAATATTTGTTTACAGGTGAATATTGATGGTCAAGACACTAAAGATGGCTGCCAGCCTAGCGAAGTTTCAGCTTTAGTTCAGCAGATGAGTCAGTTGCCGAATTTAAAACTGCGCGGTTTGATGGTCATTCCTGCACCGAACAATACTTCAGCTTTTCAGCAGGCGAAACAACTCTTTGATGCGGTTAAAACTCAACATGCCCATCCTGAAGATTGGGATACGTTGAGTATGGGCATGTCAGGTGATTTAAATGCAGCAATTGCAGCAGGTTCAACCATGGTACGGGTGGGGACGGCTTTGTTTGGCGCGCGTGATTACTCTCAAGCATAATCATAGAGGATTACGATGCTCAGTCAGATAAAGTCTTGTACGTTTTAGCTGACACAGAATGCAGAATATTGCGGCTAGTACACAAGGCTGGATTTTCTTAATATGAACTTATCGGGAAACAGGGAGTTTCCTAAATAAGAACAATAAAAAATAGAACAACACGGAAGTGCTTGGTACGACAGGAGTTATACCAAAAACTGAATCTAGAAAGCCCCGACAGGATGTCGGGGCTTTTTTAGTTCTGTGCTATCTCTGTGCTATCTCTGTGCTATCAATGTTGTGATTTTTTAAATGGATTCAGTTGTATTTAGAAAGCATATTGAAGTTCTATCAAAGTGACGAACAGATCATTCTCAGGATTTATTCTCTAACCAGATGCTAATACGTGCAATCAGTAAAAAGAGCAAAAAACAGAACTGAAAAAAGCCGGTAAAGATGATGATCCAACCGCTATTTCCAGGTGTTTTTCTCGCCTCAAACTCAATGACTAAAGTGCAAATAGTCAGTATTATTTCAAAAATCAAAACCGCTTTAAAAACGGCAGGGCGAGGGAAGCGGACGAGCCAAGTGAGAAAAATAATACTCACACTAGGCAATATGCCAAATAAAAATATTGTTTTTATATCCATGAAAATCAGTGTCTATCGTGTTAATGATGCTCTCAACCAAGTAAATAATTAGACTAACTATTCTGAATAGTTTGAAAAATGATAGTTATCTTAACTCACTTGTAACTGTAATAATTTTTGGCATTTCGGGCAATGTCGCGGCTAGCCCACGACATTGATCTCACTTGCCCCAGCACCGACAGGATTGACCTGAATTTGTACAGGAATACGTTCATGCATTTCCTGAATGTGTGAGATCAGCACCACTTTGCGACCTTGACTTTGTAGATGATCTAAAGCGTTCATCACCATGTGTAAAGAAGTTGGGTCGAGTGTACCAAAACCTTCGTCAATGAATAGTGATTCCAGTTTCATTGAGCCAGAAGCCATATTGGCAATGGCAAGTGCTAAAGCCAAAGACACCAAGAAGGTTTCACCACCTGATAGCGATAGAACAGGACGAATTTCACTGTTCATATCCAAGTCAATAATGGCCAGACTCAGACTTTCAGGAATACGGTGTAATTGATAACGAGAACTGAGCGGTAACAATTGTTGGTTGGCGTATTCCACCAAAATATCTAAATGGTGTTCTTGGGCAATTTTCTTAAACTTAGTACCTTCTTTATGACCAATTAAATCGTAAATGCGTCCCCAACGATATTCTTCAGTTTTTATCTCTTCAATTTGAGTTTGATAACGTGCCAAAGTCGCTTGATTGCTGGCATGAATATGCAATTGAGCTTCAATTTCACTCAAGCTTTGTGCCTGTTGGGTTTTTTCGGCGAGCAGGGCAGTGAGTTTACTTTCTACATCCTCAAAACTAAGCTGCGGCTGTTGTTTTAAGTGTTTTTGGTATTGTTCTTCAAGCGTTTGCCAAGCAGTTTTAGCACTTTCCAAGCTATTGTGATGTTGCTGTAGCATGTTGCGCATTTGCAGATGATCAGCATAAGAAATCTGCAAACAGTCATGAATCACACTAGACAAAAACTCTGGATGTGCAGTTTGCCAAGTTTCAATATGCTGCATACATTGCGTTAGTTGCTGGGTGCGCTGCTGAATTTTACTGTCTAAGCCATGTTGTTGCAGTTGTAAGTTTTTGAGAGTTTGTTCTGCCTGATTGAGTGCATGGCGTTGTGTATCCAGTGCAATATTAAGTTGCTGTTGTTCCTGATCTAAAGCCTGTTGCCATTCCTGATAGGTTTGATATACCTGACCCGCATAGTTTTGTGTGAGTTGCTTAATTTGATCGCGCAGCGATATCCCTTCGGTCTTAATTTGTTGCAACTGCTGTTTTTTGTCCTGAAGTTGTTGCGCCAAAAAGCTGTGTTTTTGTTGGAGTTGCTGCTGCTGTTGAGTGAGCTGTTCCAGTGCTTTGAATTGAGCATCTTGCTGTTGATGTAACGCTTGGCGTTGCAACAAATGCTGTAAAGCATTTTGGTAGTAGTCATGGGGTTGGTGGAGCCAAGTCTGTTGTTGCGCTGTGCTTAAGTCAGCCACAATGGTTTGTAGACGTTGTGTCAGGTCTTGGCGTTGTTGAATGGTATATTTTAGTTGATCTGCCTGTTGTGTCGTACTGCGCCATTGTTTTAGGGTGTCGCTTGCTTGCTGAATAGCATGCTGCAACTGTTGAGTCGATTGATCTGTTGTAACCCACTGCTGTTGTACTTTTTCGATTTGATCTGCAATAGGGAACGCTGTATCTAAGGTGAAGGATAAAGACGCAGCCAGTTGCTGAGCTAGTGTTTGTTGTTGCTCAATTTGCTGTTGCAGCTCAAGGCCACGTTGTTGTTGTTGAGCATAGGTCACTTCAAATTGTGTGCTATCACGTTCTAACTGCTGCAACTGTTTTTGCGCCTGTACATATTCAGTTTTTGCGTGTTGCAGTTGCTGATCTTGTAATTGGTTTAAAGCTTCAGACAGTAAACTCTCATGCTGAATAAATGGATGTTCATGGCTACCACAGACCATACAGGCTTCATTAGGTTTGAGTTGAGCACGTAAGTCCTGCACACTTTGATGCTGCAATAAACGCTGTTGCTCAAAAACTTGTTGTAGCTGTTGTAAAGTCTGTTCTGCGATCAGTAGTTGTTGCTGTTGTGTTTGGATTTGAGCCTGTGTCTGCTTTTGTAAGCTTAAAGTTTCTTGTAGGCGGCTTTGCAACTGCGCGAATGAGCTTGCATATTGCTGCCATTGTTCCAAGGTCTGTTTAAGCTGCGCTAATACATGCAGATGCTTTGACGATTGCTGCAAATGTTGTTGATCTGTATATAACTGTTGCTCAAGTTGTTCATGGTTTTGATATTGCTGTTCCCAAGCCGCAATGTGTTGCAGCGCCTGCTGCTGTTGATCAATTAAGGCGTCTAAAGAAGCTTGAAACAGCTTTGGATTTTGCTGGCGCAATTGTTGTTCAAACTGCAGGTAGTCTTGCAGTCGTTGTATCGTAAGCGGCAAGGTTTCATCAAAAATAGCCCATTCTGCAGTGTGTTGTAATTGTTCAGCCAAGTGCTGTCGTTGTTTCTGCTGCTGCGCAAGTTGATGTTCAAGCGCATTTAAATCATTTTGCACAGGCTGAATTTGTTGCTGTTCAAATAGTTTTTGTGCTTCATCCAACGCTGTATATTGCTGTAATTTACCGGAAATTTCATGCTGTAACTGTGCTGCTGTATCAAGTTGGGGCTTTAATTGTGCAAAATGCTGTTGCCATGTTTGAAGATTTTTTTCAGCTTGGTGTTGCTGTGTGATAGCTTGCTGTTGAGCATGTTCTGCCTGCTGTAAAGTGGGTTGAAAGTCAGCCAGTTGCTGATTGAGTGTGTTTAGTTCTGCTTCTGATTGCTGACGTAGCACAAATTGCTCACGAATACTTTGAAATTCATCTAATTGTTGTAGCAATTGTTTTTGTGCTGTCAGTTGCAAGTCTGCATTGATTTGCACATCGTAAACTTCTTTTTTAGCTTGTGTACTGGCATACAGTTCATGGCGGTCTTTGTGCCATTTCAGGTCATTTTCATACAGCTTTTCAGTTTGACACAGCAAGGTGACTTGCTGACTTAGTTCATACTGTTGTGTTTCCAGACTTTTCAGTGCGTCGTCGCTGAGCAGCGTCACATGCCCCATCACACTTTCAAGCGCAGCACGTTTCTGTTTAATGTCACTGAATTTCGTTGCAGCCAACTTGCTGACTTCGGTAAAAATTTGTGAATTGGTTAAATATTCCAGTAAGTCAGCACGTTCATGATCTTTGGCTTTTAAAAATGCCCCAACTTCAGACTGCGCCAGTAATACTGCGCGGGTAAATTGCTCAAAACTTAAGCCAATTAGCTTTTCTACAATGGGTGTTGCTTCAGAAATCCTTTGATTTAAAACCCGTTGTTCATCTAGGCAGGTAATGGCACGTTCAACTTTTAAGTTGCCGTCGAGTTTGTTGTGTGCCCGTCGAATGTTCCATCGTGCAGAATAGCGCTTTTGATCGAGTGCAATAAATTCAAGTTCGGCAAAACCTGACGTGGTACCACGCCGTAAAATATGTTTCGAATCTTTTAAGGAAATTTCTTTGCCTGCAGCATCGGTCAGGCTGCCGGATGCACCTCTTAAACGTGGAATTTCATCGTATAACGCCAAACACATGGCATCGAGCAGGGTAGATTTACCTGCACCTGTTTTACCTGTAATGGCAATTAATCCTGCATGTGCAAGTGGATCATCTTCAAAATTAATTACATGTGTACCCGCTAAAGATGCCAAATTTTTTAAGCTCAGACGTAAAATTTTCATGGCAAATCCTTAAGCTTTATTTTGATCGAGTTCGTGTTGCGCTTCAGCCAAAAGCTGTAAAAAATCGCGTGTGGCATCCTGATCGGGTTGATAGCCCATTTTTTCCCATAAGCTCGCAAACAGTTTTTCTGGGGTCGGTGGCTCTAAGTCAATTTTGGAATGTTGAAGATTGGTGTCTTCATTTTTTTGAAAACGTCGGGCAATGCGTAATAAGCGGTAGCGGTTCGCAGGCAAAGCTTGTTCAATCTGCTGACGTAAATCGACAGGTGGTGGCGCATCACTCAAATATTCAATTTCCAGAAAATGACGTGCACATAAATCAGCGATTTCATCTTGAGGTAATTGAGCTAATTCGTTCATAAGCTCTGAAAGTTCACAGCGAACTCGAATTAGCTCTACACTGCGTGGAATCACCAGACTTTCACATTGAAAGCGTTGAGCGTCGGTACGGGTAGGGTCAATTTTGACTTCAAGGACTTGGTGCTTGTAATTGAGCTCACTAAATGACAAAGGAATGGGCGAGCCGCTATAGCGAATATGTGGCTGTCCAACCTGCTGTGGTTTATGTAAATGCCCGAGTGCCACATAGTCAATCACTTCATCAAACAATGCGGTGGATAGCGCTTCTTCATTACCCACTACAATTGGGCGTTCAGAGTCTGAAGTTTCAGCACCTTGCATGTGCGCATGTGACATTAAAATTAAGGCTTGATCGGGTTGTTTGCGAGCTTTGGCTTCGGCAATGAGTTGTTGATGCAAATAGGCAACTGCAGACTGAGTATTCGTCGTTTCTTCACTGATGCCAGTAATTTCTGCACTGCGTAAATAAGGCAGGGTAAGACACCATGCCACTATATTTTGTTCTGTATCATAAATTGGGACTAGCAGGCGGTCTAAATCTAGACGTTGTTCGGCAGTTTTTTTAACCACTCCAACTGCTTTAGCATTGAACTTAGATAAAAATGGTTCGACCTGCTCAATACGATAACCGGAGTCGTGATTCCCTGCGATCATCAAAGTTTGCATGTGGGGTGCGAGCGCGTGAGCATCCGTTAAGAATTGATAGAGCTGTTTTTGGGCGCTTGAGGCTGGATTGACCACATCAAAAATATCGCCCGCTATGAGTAGAGCGTTTGGCTGCTTGATTTTAATTTGAGCCAAGAGCCAATTTAGAAATTCGGTATGTTCATATTCACGTTCATGGTGGTGGAAAAATTGCCCCAAATGCCAATCAGAAGTATGTAAAAAATGAACCGTCATCGTTATAAAGCTCTTGGTTTTTTATGGGTTTAATATAAGAAATCTGGGGCAATAAGGCCAGCCACGATTGTTGTGCAGCGACATGAGCTGTCGTACATTTTCTGAATAATGAATATATTGGTCTGATCGTCTGCGTAAGAAATATACAGAATCTTAAAAAAACAGTACAGTATAGTGACAATCCGATTGAATCGGTTTTTTATTCATGCGCTTAAGTCATGAAATATTCACTATATTGGGGTGATGGACATGTCAGATCAACCTTTTTCACAGGATAAACTAGCAGGGACGCTCGAAGAAGATCAGATTTACAAGACCTTGTTAGAGTCTACCTTGGCAATTCCTTGGAAAATCGATTGGGCAACGAAAGAATACCGCTATGTCGGTCCGCAAATTGAAAAACTATTGGGTTGGCTGCCAAGCTCTTGGAAGTCTGTTGAAGATTGGGCAACACGGATGCATCCTGAAGATCGTGAACGCATTGTGGATATGTGTGTGGCGCAGTCGATTGCAGGTATTGACCATGAAGCAGACTATCGTGCACTGACAGCATCGGGCGATTATATTTGGGTGCGTGAAGTTGTGCATGTCGTCCGTGATGCAGAAGATAAAACCGAAAGTTTGGTCGGTTTTATGTTCGATATTTCTGAACGGAAAAAGCAGGAACAGGAATTAGAGCGTTTACGTACGCAGTTAGAAGAATATTCTTATCAAGATGGTCTCACGGGAATTGCCAACCGTCGTTTATTTAATGAGTTATTTCATCGTGAATGGTTGTCTGCGATACGCGAACAGTGTCCACTGTCGATGATTATGTTCGATATTGATTACTTCAAAAACTACAATGACCATTATGGGCATATACAGGGCGATGCCTGCCTACAAGAGGTCGCAAAAATATTAAAATCTTCTTTGTCACGTCCTAGAGATGTTGTGGCACGTTTTGGTGGAGAAGAGTTTGTGATGATTTTGCCAGACACATCAGCAGAGTCCGTAGCAGAATTGGCCAATCGCATCATACAAAACATTCGTGATGCCCATATTGAGCATGCACAATCTCCAATTGCACAGCATGTCACGATCAGTATGGGTGTAAAAACAGCCGTTATTGAGCCTACCGACGATAAAATAAAATTTCTGCATGATTTAGATCGTGCACTTTATCGTGCAAAACGGGCAGGTCGTAATTGTTATTTGAGTGAACCGACTTAGGTGCTCGTATCTAAAAAATACTCGTATCTAAAAAATAAAAGATCAAAAAATAAAGACCGACGATTCGAGTGATGATGAAATCGTCGGTCAAAGAAAACTTGCGATGCAGTAAAGCTTTGGCTGCTGTTCAAAACTTCACTGCATGCGATTTATTGCTTTAGTCAGGTCACCGAAAATATTGTGGATGCCAATACACATTAACGGTTGTTGTGACCTTGTAGCCTATATAACGTCAGGCTTTTGTATTCGGTTGACAATTTCATGAAAAAAAAATCAATTTTTTTTATACTAGGCTGAATCTTTTGTCTGAGTCATCTTTATGGTATCGCTAAGCCGTTATTTTATCTGGTTTTTCTTGTATTGCTTTGTGATGACCTGTATTTGTGGCGTATTGGCTGCATTATTACCTGCGGGTGTAGGCGGGATTTTAACTGCGGTGCCTTATTTGGTTGCCATGATTTTAGTGCTGTATAAGTTTTTAAAACAACAACACCGTGCGCCGAATGACAAGGAACGCAAGACATTTACTTTAGGATTTAGCCTGATTTTTTGGGGCTATAACTTGGCGTTTTTATTATTAGGTTTGGCGATATTTTCTCGCCAAAACCCAAGCATTTGGCAAGATTTTTTACAGTATTTGCAACAGCCGCAATTTATGAGTGTGGTGGTGATCATGTTCTTGTTGATCGCAATTCCATTGTATCTGCTGACCTATTGGTTTTATGGTAAACAGGCACAGCGTATGGCAGTTAAAATGTTTGGCTGATAAAAGAAGTTGTTAATATCTGATTTTCCTCAAATATACATGATCAGTTATGTGATGATGATTTGCTTAGACTTGAACATTCAGTCTAAATCACGTATAGCTAAAACTATATTTTTCATCATGCTGAGATTGGAAGATGCATAAACCTTTGGTACTGGTAACAGGGGCAAGTGGTTTTATTGGTTCACAATTGTTGCCGTTTTTATTGCAACAGGATTATCGGGTGGTGGGGCTAACCCGACAGCCCAATCGAGTATCCAAACATCCACAATTACGCTGGATTCAGCAGTTAGATGAACTCGACACCGACCAAATTGATTATGTGATTAATTTGGCGGGAGAAAGTATTGGGCAGGGCAGATGGACAGCAGCACGCAAACAAAAATTGCTTGATAGTCGAGTTCAGACCACACTGCACTTATATCAATATCTTGAAAAGCGCCGTATTTTCCCCAAGTGTATTATTTCAGGCTCGGCAGTGGGGTATTACGGAATTGACCCGCAGGAACAATGGTCAGCAGTATGTACCGAACACAGTGCAGCACAAGATATTTTTATGTCGCAGTTGTGCCAGCAATGGGAACAGGCTGCGTTAAGCTTCAGCCAGCAAAATACTAAAATTATGCGCTTGGGCGTGGTGTTTGGGCGCGGTGGTGGCATTTTACCGCAAATGTTATTACCAATTCGTTTAAATGCCGTCGGGCGGATTGGGCATGGACGTCAACCTGTGGCATGGGTGCATTTGCAAGATGTTTTAGAGGCTATTTTATGGCTGATGACCAATCCTGTTGAGGCACAAATTTTGAATGTGGTGGCACCTGAAATGAGCAGTCAGCAATATTTTGCAGAAACGGCAGCACAGTTGTTAAAGCGCCGCCCATTGTTTGTGCTGCCAGCTTTGGTACTGCGCTGGTTACTGGGTGAACAATCACAATTGGTCTTAAATGGACAATATGTTGAATCGCAAGCTTTAGTGCAGGCAGGTTACCATTTTAAATATCCAAAACTTGCACAGGCGTTAGAGGCTTGTTTAGGTTCAGCAGTACCCTCAAAATAAAAGAGGGTAATGTGCTGAGTATTATGCGCAGATTGGATCAGCTTGTAGCTGTTTCGGGTCATAGGCTGCAGGATTAACCAAAGTCTCTTGCCCAAGCATGAGTTGTCTTAATAGCTGTGCCGAGGCTGTGCCCATACATAAGCCATTACGGAAATGTCCAAAATTCAACCATACATTATTAAAGTTTGGCGTTTGGCCAATATAAGGCACACCTGTTGGTGAAGCAGGACGTAACCCCGCCCATTGTTTCACAATTGGAAACTGCGCCAATTCAGGAACCATTTCCAAACAAGCGCTTAAAATATCCTGCTTAATTTGAGGATCAGGGTGAGTATCAAAACCGACTTGACGCATACTCGAACCGCACAACACATGTCCGTCACAGCGTGGAATGAGATACATCACTTTGTTCATGCACATGGTAGGCAACCATTGCGCAGGGGTTTTAAACAACAGCATTTGTCCTTGAACAGGCTGTACAGGAATACTTAAACCAAGTTGTGCTGCCCATTGCTGTGACCATGCCCCAGTAGTGACAATAAAGTGATCTGCATGGTGTAACTGACCATCTTCACTTTGAATGGCTTGTGCGTGATCGCCCTGCAACTGAAATTGCTGGATAGGGCAATGCTCCAAAAATTGTACTTTGGGATGCTGCTTTAAATATTGGGTCAAAGATTGCAATAAGCGTGGATTACGTACATTGGCCAATTGCGAAAAATACAAGGCGTGTTTAAATTTTGCAGCAATGTGCGGGTTAACTTGTTCAAGTTGTTCCTGATTTAAATAGTCACACTGCTGCATTGGCTCATTATGCTGCGTAGCATAATTTAGACCAATCTCAAAATCATCTTCATCAAAAATTAACATGCCTGTTTCATGGATTTCAAAATCAATGCCAGTAATTGGTTTGAGTTTTTCATTCCACGCGAGGTATTGTGGTTTGGCAAATTTGGCTAAGTCATTAACCGCTTGAGGATAGCGCCACGGATACATGGGAGAAAGAATCCCACCGCCCGCCCATGACGCGGCTTGAGCTGCCTGTTGTTGATCAAAAATACTGATAGAGCAACCTTGCTCTACCAGTTCAAGTGCAGACAACAAACCGCTGATGCCTGCACCAATGATTGCAATATGCATGAAAGCTCGCCTGTTTATGCCATGTCTTTAAGTTTGAGCGCAGCTTCTTCGGCAAAGTATGTCCAAATACCATCTGCACCCGCACGGCGGCAGCTCATCAGTGATTCAATAATCACGCTGTCCGACAACCAACCATTTTGAATGGCTGCAGCAAGCATGGCATATTCACCACTGACCTGATATACAAACGTAGGCACAGCAAAAGTATCTTTCACTTCACGGACAATGTCTAAATAAGGCATACCAGGTTTAACAATGACCATGTCTGCACCTTCTTGAATATCCAGTGCAATTTCATGCAAGGCTTCGGCACGGTTGCCAATATCCATTTGATAATTGTATTTATTGCCACCTTTTAGGTTGCTTGCAGAGCCGACTGCATCACGGAATGGGCCGTAAAAGCTAGAGGCATATTTGGCAGAGTAGGCCATAATTGAGGTGTAAATATGGCCGTTGCTTTCTAAGGCCTGACGAATAGCACCGATGCGACCATCCATCATGTCACTTGGTGCAACCACGTCAGCACCCGCTTCAGCATGGCTTAAGGCTTGCTTAATCAGACATTCAACGGTTTCATCATTCAGCACATAACCTGTGTCATCAATAATGCCGTCTTGACCATGGGTGGTGTAAGGGTCAAGTGCGCCATCGGTAATCAGTACCATGTCTGGTAATTCTTTTTTTAGCAGGCGGAGCGTGTTTTGCACCAAGCCATCTTCACGCCATGCTGCTTCAGCAGTCAGGCTTTTGTCTTCTTGAGGAGTCACTGGAAACAAAGCCAGTTTGGTCACGCCCAGCTGCATTAAACGCTCGGCTTTTTTCAGTAATAAGTCGGCAGATAAGCGCTGGATATTCGGCATACTTGGAATATCTTGGGTTTGATTCTGACCTGGTAAAACAAATACAGGGTAAATCAGGTGATCAGTCGTTAGATGCGTTTCACGCACCATGGCGCGTAATTGATCATTTTTACGAATACGACGCATACGAGTGGCAGGAAATGCAGGACGATTGAACGTGTAGGTCATAAAAATCTCGCTGATCAGTATTAAACTAGGAGACTATTGTAGCCCCTTAAGTTTGATTTGGGCATACATTGGCTGTTTTTATTGTTTGGAAATTGAGTTGTTTGGACATTTGGGCACGTTATGAGTAATGCAGAGAAAAGCTGGACTGGAAATATACATTTGGGTGCGAAGGTGGATATAGATGTTGTGCTAAGACAATTGGTTCATGCCTTTAATAGCTCGCCATTTTTTCAGCACAATGGCATGAGTATGCGTGTGGTAGATGGTCAAATTGAAGCCTATATTGAAATGCAGCCTTATATGGTGGGCAATGTCGCATTTCAAATTTTACATGGCGGCGTGGCTGCAACTATTTTGGACAGTGTGGGTGGGATTGTGGCGATGGGAGAGCTGTATAAAAAGACAGAACCTGAAACCTTGCCCGATACCATTAAAAAAGTTACCCGTTTGGCCACAGTAGATATGCGAGTAGATTATTTAGCACCAGGACGTGGTAAATATTTTATTGCCCGTGCAGAAACCCTACGCTTAGGTCGTAAAGGCTGTACCATGCGCATGACCATGGTGAATGATGAAGATAAACCAATTGCGACAGCCATTGCATCGTACGCTTATTAAGATTAGAGGCTATGCGCTCAATTGGATTTCCGAGCGCTGTTTTTGAAAAATGAGGAGTTGAGCCATCAGCTCCTTTTTTTGTGCGAAAAAAATTGGAATTGTGACAGTTTGTAGCGGCTTAAGTTTTGTTTAAGTTTGGGTTTCTATCTTGAGCCTTGAGTGATTTCAGATACAACCTCATGCACATGATCAAGTTTAGTTTTGATGGACATTCATCTAGCACAGCGCATTTTTTGGATGCTCATTTTAGTCAGAAAAAAAATCAGCAAGCCTGTGGTTTGCATAAATATCTACAAACGACACCTTTACTAGAGCCACATTTCAAACCGACCTATTCAGCACAAACAGCGGATACTGTCCCTGCAATTTATATAGAAAATAACACACAGCATTTAAGCATCAAAACTGTGGAGCGTAGTGCCACTGAACGCTGGGCACTGGAAAACTTTATTCGTGATAAATATCAGAAAGTCCATCAGGCAAGTATTTCCAGTTTTTCAGACACGCTTTTTGCAGGCTATGCCGATGCTGAAATACAAGTCGCGATTGGTCTGCAGCAGCTCAAAACCGCACATGCTTTTTTAGAACAGTATTTAGATGCACCCATCGAAAATATTTTAAGTCAGCTCAGTGCAATGCCTGTATCTAGAACCTAGATTGTCGAAATTGGCAACTTGGCAGCGCAAGACATGAGTAAAGCTAAATTGATGGTGGCTTTTTTGGTGTTTTATTTATCACAAAACAATGTGCAGTGGGCAGTTTGCACAGGTACTGCCGCCGTGCGTTATGTGTTGCAAAACATGGGGCTGCATTTTCATGTGTTGGAAAAGGCAAATCCAGAAGTATTGGGCGCTGCACAGCAACAATGGGGTAGCTATTATCAGCAGAAACCTTATGTGCTTGCTATTAATGTTGCCGCAGCTTTCGCAGTAACACAGCCACAGTACCATTTTCAGAACTAAATGTTCATTCAGATTGTTCAGCCTGAACAGATGAAGCACAGTATAGAAGGTAAACCCATGCAGCACTTGTTTGAATCGCTTGCACGCCATGCGCAACAGTTTCCTGATCGTGAAGCTATTGTGACTGCACAGAAGACACTCAGTTATGCAGATTTACAGCAACGGGTAACGCAACTAAGTCTTGAGTTTAGCCACTCTAAGGCACAGCGTTTAGCGCTGTGGGGCAGCAATACAGTAGATTGGATTGTGGTGGATTTGGCTGCTCAAAAAGCAGGCATGACCGTGATACCAGTGCCTTTGTTTTTCACAGCCGCACAGATACAACATTTACTGCAAGACAGTCAGACCGATTTGTTGTGTGTGTTAAGTGATTCAGCTGAAATTCCACAAGTTTTACAGCCTGTCCTTGGAGAAATGCAGCTACAAACTCAGGCTACATCTGCGTTATTTCAAGGGCAACTATTTAGCGTACAACAGCTGGATGCATCACCGCACGAGACATTTAGGGCTGTAGCGCACCCTGTTAAAGTTACCTATACATCAGGCAGCACGGGCACACCCAAAGGTGTGTGTTTATCTGCCGCAACTATTCAGTCGATTACCACTGCATTGAGTCAAGCATTGCAAAGCAGCCAACTTGGGCGGCATTTATGCCTAATTCCCTTTGCAACCTTATTGGAAAATATTGCAGGCGTGTATGTGTCCTTAAACATGGGGCGTGCGGTGGTGGTTGGCGCGGTGAATCAATTTGGCTTGATGTCTAATCATCAGTTTGATGTCGCACGTTTTGTGCATGCTGTACAAAAATATCAGATTGAAAGCGTGATTTTATTACCGCAAATGCTCAAGGCAATTGTGGAATATTTAGCCTTAAATGCCGATGTGGATTTGAGCTCACTCAAATTTATTGCAGTGGGTGGGGGCAAGGTGTCGGCAGACTTATTGAAACAATCACAGCAGTTTAATTTACCTGTTTATGAAGGTTATGGCTTGTCTGAATGTGCTTCAGTGGTCAGTCTGAATGTACCTGAAGCCAGAAAAATTGGCAGTGTGGGACGAGTGTTGCCGCATGTACAGGTGAAAATCGCAACCGATGGTGAAGTGGTGGTGAAAGGCAATGCCATGCTGGGTTATATGCATGAGCTGCAAGCAGGTCAAACAGAGGTCGCAGAAATTCACACAGGTGATGCAGGCTATTTCGATGCAGAGGGTTATCTTTATATTACAGGGCGTATCAAACAAGTCATTATCAGTAGCTTTGGGCGCAATATTTCCCCTGAATGGGTTGAAGCTAATAGTCTGAGTGAATCCGAAATTCAGCAGATTGCCATATTTGGCGAAGCACAGCCTTATTTATCTGCGGTGATTTATGCTGCAGCAGAAACTTCAGATGCACAGCTGGCTACCGCTATTCAGCGCGCCAATACGCGTATGCCTGACTATGCCCAAATTCAGCAATGGTGTCGTGCGCCACAAGCCTTTTCTTTAACCAATCACATGCTGACTGATAACGGCAAGCTGCGCAGAGCTGTAATTCAACAACATTTTCAAAGTGCTTTGACTACATCAGCACAGCAGCTTGCCACGGCTTAACCTGAAGTTTCAGCTTGATGAGTGCTATTAAACACAGCAAATACTCAAAATTAGTGAGATAAATTCCATGAATATTGCACAAAAACAGTTGAGCAGTTCCCAACAGCAGATCAAAGCACAATTGGTCGAACAGGGTTGGGTGCTGCTTAGAAATGAAGAGTAATTAACTATAACTAAAAATATAGACAAATATTTGCATAAGTGCTCATTTTGTCTATGTCGATTCAGTAGT
>NZ_JAAZQX010000025.1 GCF_012371325.1 Acinetobacter sp. A2
TATAGCGGTCATTTTGGACTGCTCAACATGTTAACTTTGGAGCAAGCAGTGACAATCCAAATACTTCATCAACAAGGCATTTAGTTGGGCACAGTGACTTGACCATTCTGCGCATTAAAGTGAACAAAGCGTGGACAACCACCTTGAAAGTTCACCGTAAAATTACGCCAACCACGGTTGCCAGGATTGGTTTTATAAAGACATTGATAAACCCCACCGCCTGTATGACGTGCTTGAACAAGGTAGGATTCACTGGCTTGTGCAAACCAGCCTGCCTGCGCCAAAGATGCGCCTGCAAGTAGTGATGAAATCAGGGTCGTTTTTAGGAAAGTTTTAAACATCATCATTTTCTCTTTTTTATAGGCATCACTGGTCTTGGTCTTAATCAGACACAGTGTTCCCCATGTCATAAATGTTGGAATGAATATCTATGTTTTTTGAAGTGTTATAGACGATAAAGCACACAAATCTATGCCCCTCAAAACAGCATGAGAGATTCATCTTCATATCGGTAATATGTACTTGAAAAAGTTTTATTCTTAGAAAGTTATCGACACAGCGATGCATGGAATACACAGCATCAGGTCTAATCACCAATCGGCACAAACATAAAAAAAGAGATATATAAAAGACGGTCTTGATGTAAGCGCATGGCGTACTCCTTGTGTGAAAGAGTTCTACCAGAATCACTGTCAATTGATGGTGGCAGAACGAGAAAGGGTTGACAGACTGACACACAAGAATCAGCACGCACAAGGCGTCCCTCCCTCGCCCTACCGCAACGAAGGGGGACGAACGAGTTCGCCACCAAAAAATTACTTTTTTGATGTGCTTGTGTGTAAACGGTCTGTCAAAACCGACTGACGATGTAGGTCAGCAGGCTAAGGATAATCTGCACGCTGTAGAGCGTCAAGCAAGCTAAATAAATGGGGAGTGAAAATATTTATAATTAAAAAATGTTTGAATAAGAATTTAGTTAGATTTAAATACAGCTTATTAAACTATATTCCTTAATCTTCCAAATACCACCAAAAGAAATCAATCCAATCCAAAATTTGATGAGGGGTAGGTTGAGGGGTAAAACTACAGACAAAAAAATAAGCCCTTGCAAATACAAGGGCTTATCTTAAAATTTGGCGGAAGCGGTGAGATTCGAACTCACGGAGGACTCACACCCTCGTCGGTTTTCAAGACCGGTGCATTAAACCGCTCTGCCACGCTTCCAATGGCGGCTATCATATAAAGAAAAATTCAGCTTGGCAAATATTTTCTAAAAATTATGCTTCAAATGTACAAAATAAAATCAAAAATTAGCCATCTTGTGTGATTTCAGGCTTTTCATAACGTATTGAATTAATAAACCAGCTCTTTTTACCTAAAGGTGTGTGTACGTCTACTTCATCATCTATCTGTTTAGACAGCAAAGCCCGTGCCATAGGAGATTCAATTGAAATATGCTGCGGGTGATGATCATAAATTTCATCTACTCCCACAATTCTTAGCGTCTTTTGCTCGCCTTGTTCATTTTCAATTTCGACCCACGCACCAAAATACACTTTCCCCTCTTGTTCAGGAGAAAAATCGACTATACGTAACTCTTCTAAACGCTTACCTAAGTACCGCACCCGACGGTCTATTTCACGCAACCTTTTCTTATTATAGTGGTAATCCGCATTTTCCGACCGATCGCCAAGGCTTGCTGCCCAGTTCACTTTTTTCGTGATTTCAGGTCGTTCTTCATGCCATAAATGTTGTAGTTCAGCGACCAGTTTATCGTGTCCAGAACGTGTAATTAAGTTAGATTTCACGGTGTTTTTGCTGCCATTTTTTTACATTTGGTTAACATCAATCGTCTATTTTATTGCATTTTTCTACACAACTAAAGTTTATAAACTTTATTCCTCAATAAAATTAATATCTTATGTTACATTTTTCAAAAAATTGGTGTACAAAATTTGACATCCAAAAATTTCGTCTTTATTATTCGCACATCTTTTTATATTGTTCAATTTTTAACCCGTGTAGAAATTCTACACATGTTTCCCTTTAATCCCAAGTCATTTTGAATGACGTCATGACTGCCCAACCCTTATTGAATTTATCAAACTTGAAAAAGTTCAAGGCATGTTGCCTTTGCTTTTTAGGGCATAAATTACTTGTAGCGGAGCCAACATGCACAGTAGTTCAACGTCTGGGTCTAGGCTTAGCCTTCACTCATTTTTTAATCGTCTTCCTTTAAAAGTCCTTGCTTTAAGTACTGCATTTCTCCCATTTCACAGTATTAACGCAGGCAAAACGGCCCATCAGTTTGACAACGTCGTCAATCAAAATAAATTGACCGTCGTTTCAGTAGCCAATTCAACGACTGTCTTTAAAGATGGACAGCATTTACATGGCTTTGGTTATGACCTAGTGCGTAACTATGCCGAAAGCATGAATGTGAAACTCGAATTTAAAACTGTGAGCGACAATGCCACAGCTTTAAAATGGGTTTCTTCTGGTAAAGCCAACTTTGCGATGACCACATCGAGTATCCAAAGTATCGAAAATCAGCAACTCACTGCATTTTCTGCCAGTTGTGGCGATTTAAATACCCTAAAGCGTAATGGCTTGAATAGCGAGCTGAACTGGGTGTTTAAACACGCAGATGATCCACTGAGCCAAACTGCAAGTAACTTTGTTTGCCGTGGCAAACAAAACGGTTCTATTAGTCAATTGGCTTCATTTTATAACCGTAATGTTGTTAAGCAAGAATCGTGGGATCTAATCCAGCGTGATTTGCGTAATCGTCTACCTTTATATAAGGCAAACTTTAAAAAGACAGCAACACAGTATGATTTGGACTGGCATCTTTTGGCAGCTATTGGTTATCAGGAATCTTACCTAAAACCTAATTCTGTATCGCCAACGGGTGTGCGTGGCATTATGATGCTGACCAACAATACAGCCAAAGCAATGGGTGTCAGTAACCGTACCGATCCTGCTCAAAGTATTCAGGGTGGTGCCAAGTATTATGATCAGATGCTAAACCGCTATGATCATATTCCGTTCCCTGATCGTAACTGGTACGCACTGGTGGCTTATAACATGGGTCCAGGCGCAGTCAGTCAGATTCAGAAGCGAATTCGTGCGCAAGGTAAGAACCCAAATAACTGGGTGAACTTATATGCTTATTTAGACCGTAACAAAGCCAGCAATGGACGTTATCGTCAAGCGGTGCAATACGTGACCCGTATTCGTGCTTATTTAGAGCATATTAAGACCACACCACAATTGGTTAACATCTAAGTCGCTTAAATCGCAAATTTGATTTTGTAGCTTCTTATTTATAGCCCAAATAAAAAAGCCTAGTTGATACGTCAGCTAGGCTTTTTTAATGCTGTAGCGGCAATAAATACCCACTACAGCAGAAATGACTTTAATTAAGCAGATTGCTCAAGAATCTTCTTAAACAAATCTTTTTGTTCTTGGCTTGGTTTTGCAGTTTGCAATGCCATTAATTGTGACATATCACCCTGTACTTTGATTTTACCTGTCATGAAAGCCTGCATTGCAGCAGCCATATCAAATTCTAAGAATACTTTGCGTAAGGTTTCCGCATCCATATTTAATGTTGTTTTCGCGTTGTCCGCCAAACCTTTTTGGATTTTACCGCCATCTAAAGACAACTCGGTGTTGCCTGCAGCATCAGTCACCACTAAGTTAATTGCTAGATTTGCCAATGCAGGAGGTAAATTTAAATCACCAGCTTGAGCCGTTAAGTTTTCTACAGTCGCAAACCAATCATCAGTTAAAAAAGCAGGCATGATTCTTCCTCAATATATTTGTGCATGTGTGTTGTCTATCCAGACACCATCATTATTAAGCTATTTTGCTTGATGATTGTTATAGCATGATAACCTGAATAAAGGCTAAGAAATTTTGTACGGGACGTTCAGTTTTTGTATATTTAATACTTTATCAAATAAATCAATAGCATAAAAAAACACCAAGCCGAAGCTTGGTGTTTATATTGAATCTAAGATTAACGCACTCTTTAAACTTAGTCTGCAGCGTAGCCTAAATTGACCATATTGATGCGCTTGTTCTGCTCAGCAGCATTTTGTTCAACCTGATCTGCAAAATCAAATACACGCTGGCTATCTAAAGCTTCAAAGTCAAATAATTCGCGATCTGCCAATTGGGATGGCGATACATTCTGCAAAGCACCAAAAATACTATGTAAACGCTTAGGATGCGCTTTATCCCACTCACGCAGCATGTCGTTAATAATCGCACGTTGTAAGTTTTCCTGTGAACCACACAAGTTACACGGAATAATTGGGAATTTGCGCATTTCTGCATATTTGATGATGTCTTTTTCTTCCACATAAGCCAATGGACGAATCAACATATTTTTCTTGTCTGAAGAAAGTAGCTTTGGCGGCATCGCCTTTAAACTGCCCCCATGGAACAAGTTCAAGAAAAAAGTCGCCAAAATATCATCACGGTGATGTCCAAGCGCCACTTTGGTCGCACCAATTTCCTGTGCGAAGCCATAGAGCGAACCACGGCGCAAACGTGAACATACCGCACAATAGGTTTTTCCTTCAGGGGTTAAACGCTTGGTGATGCTATAGGTGTCTTTTTCCAAAATATAATACGGAATGTTATTTTCTTCTAAATAACGCGGTAATACATCTTCAGGGAAACCAGGTTGCTTTTGGTCTAGGTTGACTGCCACCACATCAAAATTGATTGGCGCAATACGTTTAAACTGCAACATAATGTCCAGCAAGGTATAACTGTCTTTCCCGCCAGAAATACACACCATGACTTTATCGCCATCTTCAATCATATTGAAGTCACGAATCGCATGCCCGACTTGGCGACGCAGCTTTTTCAACAAACGATAATACGCAGAGCTGGTTGGGAGTTCTGGCTTGAAATTAAATCCTTGATCGGACTCAACGGGTGAGAACATAGACGAGATTAACCCATGAAAAAAATTACCGCGCAATTTTAGCCGATTCAGACCAACATCGCATCAAAAGAATGCAAATTCATCGGAATCAAAATTTTTGTCATCGGGCTGTATTGAACCGCATGTTATTTTGAACCTTCGCGTTCAGTTTTTCGGCAAGATGCTTATCTTTTGGACTTTTCCACAGTTTTCCACAAATCCTGTGGATAACTTTGTGGATTTAAAACAACTTGACAAGGCCTCTTGCCGATATTCTAAGGCTTCTCTTTAAATTGATCATTTTGTGATCATTTTTATTTTAAATAAAAATCAATGATTTAAGTGTGTCAAGCTAAGCCAATTAAAAAAAAATAAATATTTTTTTTGATTACTCTGTCAGCAATTTCGCTTGATTTTTTTCGCTACTCCTGTAAATGAATTTGTACAAAGTCTTTTCATCTGTGAGATTTTTGTTAAACTCGTAACAACTGTTTGGGGACAGCTTTTAGTGTAATCACACCATGAAAAATAAAATGAAGGTTTTTTTACTGTGTTTTTTTGGATCTGTTAGTAGCATGCCATTGCTTACGGCTGCACATGCAGGTCAGATTTATATGTATAAAGACAATAATGGCAGCACCCTACTGACCAATCGTAAAAGTAACGACCGTTCCCTAAAAAAAGTTAAAGTCACCTATTACGCAGACAGCAATATTCACAGCTATCGCAACTGGGGTTCATCTGAAGCTTCAGTATTGCCAAGTTATAGCCGCAATAAAAATGCCTTTGACCATATTATTCAGCAAGCCGCACAACAACATGGCATCTCTGAAGGTTTAATTAAAGCGGTCATGCATACCGAATCGGGCTTTAATGTAAACGCACGTTCCCCTGTTGGTGCGCAAGGTTTAATGCAGCTTATGCCTGCGACAGCACGTCGTTTTAATGTCAGCAATGCTTATGATCCGCATCAAAACATTATGGCGGGTGCAAAATATTTAGCATGGTTATTAAAACGCTTTAATGGCAATACCACCTTGGCCTTGGCAGGTTATAACGCAGGTGAAGGCAACGTCGCAAAATACGGCGGTGTACCACCTTTTCGTGAAACACAGGACTACGTCCGTCGTGTTACCAGCCGCTATAGCAACCTATATGCCAATGGGGTGAGCGCTGGTAGCCCTCAAAATAATAATACTTCAAGCAGCAGTACTGCCCAAAATGCACAAATTATTGCGCAGTCAGATAATTATAGCGCCAGCAACCATCAAGTCAGCGTGAACAAACGCCCACAACGACAAATTATTATGGCTGCAGATGGTAGCTTTACCGATGCCCCAACGGGCTCTTATGCCACGGGCAATGCCACTGCATCGGCACGTATTTTCATTTCAGAATAAAGTCGATATTTTTGGTACAGTTTTATTATTTTTTCTTGAATTTTTAAGACATACACCGCATATTTAACGACATGATTTATTAACAAATCAGATTACATTTTCAATATAAGAGGATTTACTCAATGATGCGGATTGGTTTGTTCTTGCTAACCAACCTCGCGGTACTGGTTGTAGCTGGCATAATTTTGTCACTCTTCGGTGTCGGTAGTTACCATGGCGCGGGTGGCTTAAACCTAGGCAACCTGTTGGTCATCTGTTTTGTCTTTGGTATGGTTGGCTCTTTAATTTCTCTATTCATGTCTAAATGGATGGCGAAAAAAACAACTGGGACTGAATTAATTGACCCAAATGCCCCTCGTAACCAAGCTGAAGCGTGGTTATTAAATGAAGTTGCACAATTGTCGCAACGTGCTGGTATTAAAATGCCAGAAGTGGGTATTTTCCCTTCTTATCAATCTAATGCTTTTGCAACGGGTTGGAACAAAAATGATGCTTTAGTGGCTGTATCTACTGGCTTGCTTGAGCGCATGAATAAAGATGAATTACGCGCGGTACTGGCACACGAAATTGGCCACGTTGCCAATGGTGACATGGTTACACTGGCACTGATTCAAGGTGTTGTGAACGCATTTGTTATGTTCTTTGCTCGTGTTGCAGGTGACTTTATTGACCGTAATGTCTTTGGTCGTGAAGATGGCGAAGCCCCAGGCTTAGCTTACTTTGCAATTACCATTGTATTAGATATTGTCTTTGGTATTTTGGCATCTTCAATTGTGATGTGGTTCTCGCGTCAACGTGAATACCGTGCAGATGAAGCAGGTGCACGTTTAGCAGGTAAACAAGCTATGATTTCTGCGTTATTGCGTTTACAAGCAGAGTCTGAAATGCCTGATGCTATGCCAAAAGAAATGAAAGCTTTTGCAATTTCTGCTGGTAAGGAACAAGGTTTTAGTTTGGCCGCATTGTTCCAAACTCACCCGAGCATTGAACAACGTGTTGCGGCATTACAACAATTAAACTTGCCTTAAGACTGTTCAACACATTGTGCTTTCACAACAAAAAAGCTTCCTTCGGGAAGCTTTTTTTATGACTGCATGCAAGCCAAAAGCCAAACTTTACTTATTTTATACTGCAAAAGTTTGTGACCACTGCCACAACCAGTTTGCGCCCAACCACATAGCCCAAACGAGCAAGATTAAAAACAGTACTCCCAATAAATCGGGTAAATGAATCCAAAGCCATGCCACAACAGGATTACGCCAAAATGCTGACTGCTGCTGTTTACGTTCCAATCGCTCATGTAAAAAAGGATGTACCACATGATGCTCACTGTGAATCTGATATTCTTCACGGATATGCGTATGCACTACATCTAAAGCTTTACGGCTTGGACGAATAAATACATCAAATACTGTGCCGACAATTGGCACAAAACCAACTACTGCATCCATCACAGCAAGTTTAATCACGGGAGTGAGTTTGGTTTGTGGTACACCAATTTGTTTGGCTTTATAAATCGCATAACAGGTCAGTGCAAAACCTGCGACATCCCCCGCGACAGGTACAGTGCCTAATGCGGCATCTGCTCCCACGCCCTGCTTGGTAAATGGAATACGCACCACAGAATCCATCATATTGGCAAACTTGGCTAAATCGCGCTCTAAGCGAATCACCTCTTGCTGGCTAAGTTTTTTTGAAGATGCAGGTTCTGGCATAGAAAACGTATCGTTGGGTAAATGCAATCTACTTGAGAATAAAGCAGTTTTTTACTCAGGTCTGTTATGATTTTATAAACAGAATTTTGATCAATGCAAAAAGTTTAAGATGAGGTCTTGAATAAGTCATCATCACCGACAGTGTTTAAAGTAACAACTGTGAAGCAATAAATAAGTACACCACCACGCCCGTTGCATCACAAATCGAGGTTACCAAAGGCGCAGAGGCACTGGCAGGGTCTAGTTTCAGGCGATGCAAAATAAAAGGCAAACTCATGCCAATTAAACAGCCCATCAGCACAATGCCCATCATACTCAAAGCCAACACCAGTGAAACCATAAGATCGCCACGGTAATAGCCTAAAATTGAAACCGCAAAAGCCATAGTTCCACCCAAACATAGCGCCACCAAACTTTCACGTCCGAGTAAATGCAGCCAATCTTTAAATTGCACATCACCTGTAGCCAGTGCCCGTACCATTAAGGTCGCAGACTGAGAACCCGCATTACCACCACTACCGACCAAAAGCGGCAAGAAAAAAACCAGTACAATATGTGCTGCAATAATGTCTTCATAATGCGCAATGCCAATTCCAGACAATAAACTGCCAAATACCAAAATCACCAACCAAAACACACGTTTGCGATATAAAAATAAAATTGGCGCAGTTTTTATACTCATGCCAGGTGAAGACGCTACCGCACTCGACTTTAAAAAGTCCTCCGTAGTTTCAGCCTGTACCACATCCATTGCATCGTCATAAGTGACAATCCCCAACAAATGCTGTTCATCATCTACAATCGGCAAGGCTAGGAAATCATAATGACTGAGCTTTAGGGCAATACTTTCCTGATCTTCAGTGACCAAACCCGTCACCAAGTCGGTACACATCACCTGTTTAATTTTTTGCTCAGGCGGATTTTGAATAATCTCTCTTAAAGAAATGACGCCCAGCAGTTTCATGGCCGCATCTACAATATAAATCAGGTATAAAGTTTCCCGATCTGCTGTCATTGTGCGCAGTTCATCTATGGCTTGCTGCATATTTAATTCAGGCGAAAGCACCACAAAGTCGGAGCTCATAATGGCGCCAGCCGACTCTTCGGGATAATGCGCCAAGGACTGAATTTGAGCGCGCTTTTCTTCTGCAATATTTAAGCTGATATAGCGCTGTAAATTGGGGGACAGTAATTTATATAAGTCTGTGCGATCATCCGAATGCATCTCTGAAATCAAAGCAACCAATTTCAGAGGAGCAATGGTTTCAGCAATTTTTAGCTGTGAATGTAAGGGCAAAAACTCCATCACCAAGGCAGCACTGTCTAATTGTTCAATTAAACTGACCTGAGCTTGCAGACTTAAATACTGTATTAAATCGGCTAAATCGGCAGGGTTAATATTTTGAATCATCTCCTGCACGGCACTGTATTGATGTGATTGCAGTGCATGTTCTAACTGTTCAGTGTGTAAAAGTTTCATGCCAAACACCAATACCATCAGCCCACGGGCGTAGCCAAATACGAATGAAATATGAGCTAAAGATTTTCACAGTATTTAGTAAATTTAAGATTAAGCTTGCTAATTTTACAGGCTTGAGCTTGGAGCAACATCATAGCCTAAAACTCAGCTAAGCATTTCATTAAAATCATTTTTTAAGCGATAACAAGCTTAGATTTTTTGTACTTTAGGTTTAAACACCGAACGAATCAACACATACATAAACGGAATAAAAATTAAGACTAAAATTGTGCCAAACACTACCCCACCCAACACACTTACGCCAATTTCCTGACGGCTTGCTGCGCCTGCACCAAAAGCGAAGACCAATGGTAATATACCTGCGCCAAATGCCAATGAAGTCATTAAAATTGGTCTAAGCCGTAAACTCGCACCTTCTAAAGCAGCTTGCACCACTTGTTTTCCCTGCTGCTGCGCCACAGAGGCAAATTCCACAATTAATATTGCATTTTTACAAGACAAACCAATGGTGGTCAGTAAGGCAATTTGAAAATAAATGTCGTTAGGAAAGCCGGCAAAATAACTAAATAGAATATTGCCACCTATACCCAATGGAATTGCAGTCATTACTGCGGTTGGAATGCTCCAGCTTTCATACAAGGCAGCCAAACACAGAAAAATAAAACCAATTGAAACCAAATATAAAATTAAGGCTTGAGCGCTGGACTGATTTTCTTCATAAGACAATCCACTCCATGCCAAATCTATTCCTTGTTGCTGTGCAACTAATTGTTCCAAATCACGCATAGCCTGACCAGAACTTTTGCCTTCTGTCGTATCGGCTTCCATTTGCAAGGCGCTATATCCCATGAAACGATTGACCACTTCAGGCCCACCACCCCAGCTTAGCTGGGCAAACTGGCTAAATGGCACCATCTGGTTTTGTTGATTACGTACCGACCACTGATATAAATCTTCAGGTTGAGCACGAAACTCTGCATCGCCTTGCATAATCACACGTTTAATTCGGCCGCGATCAATAAAATCATTAATATAATTGCCACCCCATGCAGCCGACAAAGTGCTGTTGATTGCAGTTTGGGTTAGACCCGCTGCCATGGCTTGTTTCTGATCCATCGTGACATTTAATTCAGCTTTTTCTGGGTTAGCACGCTGATCCAAATTTTCAAAACTTGAGTATTGGCTCGCTTGCTTCGCTAAGTTCTCAAACTGTTGCGTTAAAAAGTCCCGCCCTGCACCATTCACATCCCGAATCCAAAACTCTAGACTGTCGGTTTGCCCCAAGCCACGTACTGAAGCAGGCAATCCAATCATAATCTGGGCATCAGGATGCTGACGAAAATGTTGCATCGCCCGTTCACGAATGGCTTCTGCAGTATTCGCTTTACCCGTTCGTTCATCCCAATGTTTAAGTGCTATAAAGCCTTGGCCTAAATTCTGTCCCGTTCCCGAAAAATTACGTCCATAGCGCAGCATCACCAAGTCAACATTGTCTGCCTCTTGCTGCATAAAATATTCACGGACACTTTCTCCCACTTCTCGGCTTTTCGATAATGGCGCACCTTCTTGCAATTTAATCTGGACAGATAACATGCCTTGATCTTCATTGGGAATAAAACTGGTTGGCAAGGCACGGTAAAATAAGGCAAAGACCGTGAGCAAACTGGCAAAAACAACCAGACAGATGCTCTTATGTTGCATGGTCCATGCAGAAAGCTGGAGATAGCGTTGTTTGAATTGTTCCAGTTTTTGATTAAACCACAACGCCCATTTTGCAGGCTGTGGATTCGGCTTTAAAATCAAAGCACATAATGCAGGCGTTAAAATGAGCGCAACCAGTAAGGATAAAGACATTGCCGTAACCAACGTAATGGAAAACTGACGATAGATCACGCCTGTTGACCCACCAAAAAACGCCATAGGAATAAATACTGCTGTCAGTACTAAAGTAATACCCACCAAAGCACCACTAATTTCCTGCATGGATGCAATGGCGGCCTGTTTAGCGTTTAGCTGCTGTTCATGCATTAAGCGCTCTACGTTCTCCACCACCACAATCGCATCATCCACCAATAAACCAATCGCCAAGACCAACGCAAATAAAGTCAGGGTATTGATGCTCATGCCAAATACTTGCAGAATGGCCATTGTCCCCAAAATCACCACAGGCACAGTCACGGTGGGAATAAGCGTGGCACGCCAATTCTGTAAAAATAGGAACATGACTATCACGACTAAAATGACCGCTTCAATTAAAGTTTTCACCACTTCTTTAATTGATTCCTGCACAAATGGCGTGTTGTCTCTTGGAAATACGATTTGATAGCCATCAGGTAACTGTTGTTTTAAGTGCTGTATTTCTTTTTGAATTAAAGCTGAGGTTTGCAGCGCATTCGCCCCTGAAGATAAGGAAATCCCCATACCTGCCGATGGAAAACCATTAATGGTATTAAAACTTTGGTAATTTTCTGCGCCCAACTCAATCCGTGCAACATCTTTTAAATAAACAAAGCCGCCTGTTTGATTGGCCTTTAAAATAATATTTTCAAATTCTTCTACAGTTTTTAAGCGTGAACCTGACGTAACTTTGGCATTGAGGTATTGATCTTGAGCAGTCGGTAACTCTCCTATTGCCCCTGCGGCAACCTGCGTATTTTGCGCTTGTACTGCTGCCTGAATATCGCTGGGCATTAATGCATATTGCTTAAGCTTTAAGGGATTTAGCCAAATTCGCATGGCATATTGTGAACCAAAAACATCGACCTCTCCTACACCCTCAATACGGGCAAGGTCTTGTTCCAAATGGCTCATCATATAATCTGATAAAGCAATATTGCTGCTTTTGCCTGTAGCATCGTACAAGCCAATCACCATGTGCATATCACCCAGCGATTTGAACACATTTACACCCTGACGTTGCACATCTTCAGGTAAACGGTTGATTGCACCATTAATGGCATTTTGCACTTGTACTTGTGCGGTATCTGGATTGGTTCCATTTTCAAAGCTGATACTAATTCGGCTCCGACCCGAAGAATCACTGCTCGAGCTAAAATACAGCAGATGATCCAGCCCTCGAATCTGCTGCTCCAGCACCTGGGTCACGCTCTCCTCCACTGTTTCTGCCGAAGCTCCAGTATAAGTGGCACTCACGGTAATGCGGGGTGGTGCAATATCCGGATAACGCTCGACCGGCAAACCTAAAATGGAAAAAATACCAAACGCCATGACAATAATGGCCAGGACTCCAGCAAAAATAGGACGTTCAATAAAAAATTTTGACAGCATAAAACAGGATCACTTTTCGGTGGCAGCGTTGTTATTTAAGTCTTGCTAGAGCATCAAATTTATCAGCAAAATCAGAAAGCTTAAAAGGGTTTCTCAAATTACCACAGCTAAATAGATCTTCTATGACGACCTATCAAAAAATGCAGTTTTGTCACAAAAATATTGATTGGTCTTCATTTTTTCTCACAGATTTTTGTATTTGCCCTCCCAATTTTGGGATAGCTCCTAGATTCATCTTATTTCTATACTTCTGACATAACAATTTGGATGACAAGGAATTCATGATGAAAAAAACCTTATTATGCTTAACTTTAGCAGGCTTACTCAGTGCATGTGGTGGTTCAGACAATGATTCTAGTAGCAGTCCAAATCCATCACCATCAAACACCACAAAAACTGGCGTACTGACCGATGGGCCTGTGAGTGGTGCAACTTATACAATTAATGGTGTCTCTAAACGTACAAATGCTCAAGGGGAGTTTGAATATCAAGAGGGTGATGAAATCACTTTCTCTATCGGAAATATTGAAATTGGCACAGTAACTGGTGCTGATCGTATTACCCCTGTGGAGTTAGCCGATGATGTAACAACACGAACAAATTTACTTATTTTTTTACAATCTTTAGATTCTGAGGGTGATCATGACGATGGTATTCAAATCCCTGACTCAGTGAGTGAACTCGATGCAGACTCAATTGACTTCTCTAAACCAACAACAGAATTTATTACAAGCTTTCAACCTGTTCTACAAAAAATAGAAATTTTTAAAGATAAAGTCGTAGTTAGCGCAACAGAAGCACAAGCTAACTTTAACCAAACACTCCTCAAAGATATCGTTGGGGTTTGGTACGCAAAAAATGCTGAATCAGAAATCGTACTTCAAGTAACCTCAGACGGGAAATACCTGATTGGCGAACCTATTGTTAGCTCACCATCTGATAGTGCGAATGGCATGGAGTACGGTGAGTTATCGGTGAATGCTGTTGCTGGAGAGTTATGGGCGCAATCTTCAATTGATACAAATGAAGATTGGGGCTTAAATGATTTTGGAAAAAAACGTGATATGAAAATATCATTTGATGGTACACAGTTAAAAATTTCAGAAGCCCAAAACCTGAATGAAAGTGCAACTTTTACCAAAGTTCCTCACCATAATTCTGGAATTGTAGGTGCATGGAGTTCAAGCTCAGGTAAGCAATTATTTGTTTTCAATACAGATAATACATATATCATGGTCGATGCTGTAGGCGATGATCAGGTCGAAGTTGGGGAAACACCTTGTGGTGGACCAGGAATCGAATATGGTAATTATCAGCTCCAAAATGGTAAATTATTGGTGAATACTCCCCCTATCATCGATACAAACGGTTGTGCCGGTCTATCCGATAATGATGCACACTTAGGCTTACCAGTCACAATTGCAACTAACTCACTAACGTTCACGGTAAGCGATGAAGGCTCATTTACCCTCTCTAGACTAAATGGAAAAGACACAGAGGTAGAAGACGTCAACCAAACATTCTTAAAAGATATCGCAGGTGTTTGGTATGCGAAGAATGAAGAGTCAGAAGTTGTACTGCAAATCACCAAAGACGGAAAATATATGCTTGGTGAACCGATTTTCAGTGCACCATCAGATAGCGCCAATGGCATGGAATACGGTGAATTATCTATTGATGCCAAGTCGGGAACTTTACGAGCTCAAGCGTCAATCGATACGAATGAAGATTGGGGTTTAACGGATTTCGGTGTTACACGTGATATGAAAATATCATTGAATGGCACTGAATTAAAAATTTCAGAAGCCCAAAATCCAAATGAAAGTGCAACTTTTACTAAATTTCCTCGTCATAACTCAGGAATTATAGGTGCGTGGAGTTCAAGCTCAGGTAAACAATTATTTGTTTTCAAAACGGATAATACCTATACCCTAATTGATGCTGTAGGAGATGATCAAGTTGAAGCTGGGGAAACACCTTGTGGTGGACCAGGTATCGAATATGGTACCTACCAGCTTCAAAATGGTAAATTATTTGTTAATGCTATCGCTATCGATACAAATGGTTGTGCAGGCCTCTCTGATACCAATGCACATTTAGGTTTATCAGGCACTATTGGTACCAATACACTAACATTTACTGTAAGTGGCGAAGGTACTTTTACACTCTCTCGACTAAACTAAACCAAATTAAAATGCTCCAATCATAAGATTGGGGCATTTTATTTAATATGCTCAAAATGAATGGTACAGCCCATCAATAAATGCATCAGTTCGATTTGCGAACAACATTGGGTTTTTTCATAAATATTTTTAAAATACGTCCGTACCGAACTCAACGTAATGCCACACTGTTCTGCAATATCTTCTATTTTATAACCATTAATTAACAACTCGCATAAATCAAACTCTCGTTTGGAAAGCTGGTAACACTGTTGTAGGTAAGCTCTTGACAGGGAATAATGCTGGTTTTTATCTGTCATAAATAAGGCAATCTGATGCTGAGCAGACTGTAAATGTTGCATATTTCTTAATTTTTTAAATGGCACCACCGTCAGCATGAATTGTGAGCCTGCCCCATCACTCAACGCCAAGACTCCACCTACTTCAGTCTGAATGGTCGTATCTTCCAGCAAAGCACTTTCCAGAAGCTGATCAAAACGTACCTGCTGAGCATAATTGGTTTTTAGACGGTTATGTATATCGAGATCCAGACATGAACTCTGATCAAGCATCTTTTGCGCAACAGGATTGGAATAACTTAAACACAGGTTTTGATCGAGCAGTACAATCCCGGTTTTTAAACTATCCAATACGGTATACAAGCTTAAATTATCTTGTTGAATCAAGTTGATTTGCCGGTGAATTTGCAAAGCCCGGCGTAAATGCTTACCGATCCGCTTAAGAAATTCATGCTCTTCCGGACTATAAGGCTGAGCATCGGGCGCCCGGTGAATACCCAAGACCGCCCAACGATGTTGCCCCTGATCAAGTAAAACAGCTGCGATATGACAAATCCCGGTTGGTTCCAGACAGCGCTCATAAAAGATATATTCATCTGTGCCTGGCATCTGGCCATAGGACTGCAAGTTTTGTTCAATAGTATCCCCCACCCCGATTTGCTGCCATAACGGCGCATGCAGTTTCATATCAATGACTTTAATCCGTTCGTCCTGATAGGCATCAATACAGGCTTGCGGAATATTATAAGTATGCACAAAGTCATAACTTGGACTCAATTGGTCCAAAGCGGTAAAAATCGCGGTTTTACTGTTGGTGTAGTGCACAATGGCTTCAATTACTTGCGGCCATAAACGCGTATCCATCGCGGCATCATAAATTAACCCAATGATCTGGTGTTCTTGTTCTTTCATCTCTCCCCCAGCTTAATCATTAAGCCCTACCAATTTAATACAAAAGCTCATCATACATTTAATTATTTTTGAACCATTTATCTATTTCTTACTTTTTTATGCATTAAGTTTAGTTTTACTGCATTGTGTTTTTTATTGACCTGCATATAAAAAAATCCCCGCAATTGCGGGGATTTTTATGATCGAATGACCAGCAGATGTATTACATCATGCCGCCCATACCACCCATGCCGCCCATGTCAGGCATTGCTGGTTTTTCTTCTGGGATTTCAGTGATCATGCACTCAGTTGTGAGCATTAAGCCCGCAACAGATGCAGCATGCTCAAGTGCAGAACGGGTTACTTTCGCTGGGTCAAGAATACCCATTTCAAGCATATCGCCATATTCAGAAGTTGCAGCGTTATAACCGTAGTTACCTTCACCGCTCTTCACTGCATTGATCACTACAGATGGCTCATCGCCTGCGTTTGCCACAATTTGACGAAGAGGCGCTTCAATTGCACGACGTAAAATGTTAATTCCGACATTTTGATCGTCATTTGCACCAGTTACACCGTCAAGTGCTTTCGCTGCGCGTACTAACGCAACACCACCACCTGCAACAACACCTTCTTCAACCGCAGCACGAGTTGCGTGAAGTGCGTCATCTACACGGTCTTTTTTCTCTTTCATTTCAACTTCAGTTGCCGCACCAATTTTGATCACTGCAACACCGCCCGCTAACTTAGCAACACGTTCCTGAAGTTTTTCTTTGTCGTATTCTGAAGTTGATTCTTCAATTTGCGCACGGATTTGTTGTACACGCTCAGCAATTTGACCTGCATTACCTGCACCATCCACAATCACGGTGTTTTCTTTAGATACTGTTACTTTGTGTGCAGTACCCAAGTGCTCTAGTGAAGTTTGCTCCAAAGACATACCAATTTCTTCAGAAATCACAGTTGCACCTGTCAAGATTGCGATATCTTGAAGCATTGCTTTACGACGGTCACCAAAACCAGGTGCTTTCACCGCACATACTTTAATAATGCCGCGCATGTTGTTTACAACAAGTGTTGCTAACGCTTCGCCTTCTACATCTTCAGCGATAATCAATAATGGCTTACCTGTTTTCGCAACTGCTTCTAAAACTGTGATTAATTCACGAATGTTGCCCACTTTTTTGTCTACCAACAAAATGAATGGGTTTTCAAGTTCAGCAGTTAAAGTATCTTGTTTGTTTGCAAAGTATGGTGAGATATAACCACGATCAAACTGCATACCTTCTACAACGTCTAGTGAGTCTTCAAAGCCTGAACCTTCTTCAACGGTAATCACGCCTTCTTTGCCCACACGCTCCATTGCTTCTGCAATTAACTTACCTACAGTCGTATCAGAGTTAGCAGAAATCGAACCAACTTGTTCAATCGCTTTAGTATCTGATGCAGGTTTAGCCGTCGCTTTAATGTTTTCAACCACTGCTTTTACAGCAATGTCGATACCACGTTTCAAATCCATTGGGTTCATGCCCGCAGTTACAGATTTGATGCCTTCATTTAAAATGGCTTGTGCAAGTACAGTTGCAGTTGTTGTACCGTCACCTGCGATGTCGTTGGTTTTACTTGACACTTCACGAACCAACTGTGCACCCATGTTTTCAAATTTATCTTTTAGGGTGATTTCTTTAGCAACAGATACACCATCTTTAGTGATGTGCGGTGCGCCAAAAGAACGGTCGATCACTACGTTACGACCTTTAGGGCCTAAAGTTACTTTTACTGCATCTGCAAGGATGTTTACGCCTGCAATCATTTTTGTGCGGGCTGAATCACCAAATTTTACGTCTTTAGCTGACATGTTTGACTCCAAATATCTTTAAATAATGTTCAAATTGACTTTGAATAACGAGTGCTGAAATTAGCCTTCAAGTACCGCTAAAATGTCAGACTCTTTCATAATAAGAAGTTCTTCACCGTCTACTTTAACTGTGGTGCCTGCATACGTACCAAACAAGACTTTGTCGCCCACTTTAACGTCTAAAGCGCGCACGCCATTGTCTGTGATTTGACCATTACCTACTGCAATCACTTCACCTTGAGCTGGTTTTTCTGCAGCAGAACCTGGAAGCAAAATACCGCCAGCTGTTTTTGTTTCTTCTTCAACACGACGAATAACTACGCGGTCATGTAATGGACGAATGTTGCTCATAAATAACTCCATCAGACTAAGTCTATGTATAGATTCCTGATGACGACTTATTTATTCCATGTGTCATCATCAAAATAAATTTTAGATGACACAGTTGTGGGGATGGAAAAATTCGCTTCAAGGGGAAACGCTAAAAATATTTCAGTTTTTGTTGTTTTTTTAGACAAGTTGAGTGGATCAACCTTTTATTCTGTGTTTTGCGGCCACAACACGAATTGTTTTTGTTCTACATCAAAGATGTAATGCTGCACATCACCATTATTGCAGACTATATTTAAGCTATTCGGCATACCTTGGTGCAAACGCTGTGAAATTGCAGTTCCTGCATGAATATCGAGCACAGGATGTGCTGCACCAAGTGCATAGATTTGATTGAGGTCATATACAGCAGGCTGGTGTAAATGGCCATGCAGCAAGGCATGCAAGCCTTTTTTGCTCCATTGTTCCAACGCAATACGTCCCAACACAGGACAATCTTTAATACCGTGCACATTATCGGGCGGTGTATAAAATGGCTGATGTGCCACCAAAATTTTTAACTTATTGCTGGGCGCAGCTTGCAATAAGGCGTCGATCTCCTGAATTTGATGCAAAGAAATATGCCCACGGGTATGAAAACGTCGCCGAATACTGTTCACCCCTATCACATAAAAATGGGCAGTTTCCAAAATTGTTTCCATACGGCCAAAAAACAACTGATACCGTGCAAACGGACTAAAAAAACGATTCCAAAGGTGATATAGCGGAATATCGTGATTACCTGGCACAACCAAATACGGTAAATTCAAACTGTCTAAAAAATGCTTACAGGCATAAAACTGTGCGTAGCGTGCACGTTGGGTTAAATCACCACTGACCACGACCGCTTCTGGTCGCATACTTGCACACAGTTGTTGTACTGCCTGCATACAAGCCACATTTTCAGTGCCAAAGTGCAAATCAGACAGATGCAGCAGCATGCGGCACCTTAATCTTTAATGCATTTTTCAATACAGATATACGTAGCGGCGGACGCATTTTGACAATTTCTCCATCAAGCGCCACGGTCAGTTGTGGGCGTTTACTATGAATGACCACCTGCTCTGCTGCAAAACTGTACATATCATTGGCTTGCTCAGCCTTCCCCTGAATTAATTGCCACAGAATTTTAAACAAAGTCAATTTATCAGACTTTGCCACGGCAACACCTGCGACTTTGCCTGCTGCAGCAGCTTTGGCAATACGTAAATTCATTTCAGACAGTTGCAATTGATTATTCCCAAAGAAAATGAGCGGCGTTTTCAGCGGATAGCGCTTTGTATCGACCTCTATTTCTAATTTTAATTCTTTACGGTCACGCAGCAGTACATCTAAAGCCGAGGTGTAGGCATGTAAAGGAAAGCGTCCTAAATAACGGTTATAACGCTCACGTTTTTGAATAAATAAAGGGTATAAACCCAAACTGGCATTATTTAAATAGATGTGTTGATTGATTTGCGCCACATGCACTGCACGCGTACTGCCAGTTGCGATCACATGTGCTGCTTCAATTAAATCTAACGGAATATTCAGTAAGCGTGCCACATAATTAAACGTGCCCAAAGGCAAAATCCCCATAGGGATAGATGTCCCTTTTAACTTTGCAGCAACCGCATTTAAAGTACCATCTCCACCCGCTGCCACCACCACACCCGCTAAATCAGGATGTTGATGACGTGCCAACACCTGTTGCATTAACGCATCAAAGCCCGTACTCGCCCCAATATCAAAAGATTGAATTTCGAAGCCATGCTGCGATAAAACGTGCAACAACTCTTCATAAATATCGTCTTTATGATTAGCATGAAATCCAGATTTTTGATTATAAACAATCGATAAGGGCTGTAGCTGCATAAACCTCTGTGTCATTTTTTAAAGCTTTTGTTCTAATTTCAGTCAATTGATACGGAATGAAAAGCAGCTTTATGTAAAATTCAAATGATGACCATTCATTAAATCAATGACAAACCGATCAAAAAATCCCAACTCAACACATTGAATTATATAAAAATAATTTAAATAAATAATGTCCATCAAATATTTAAATAATAAAAAATGCAGCAACCAAAAAATGTAAGTATATGTTTAATATACAGTATTATTAATTTATCCAAACTTTTTTATCAGAAAGCCAAATCATGCCTAAGTCTTATTTTTTTTATGATTTTGTGCTTTAATACAGCCACTTTTTTTTCATATTTCATCTGAACGATGTATCCCATTGTTCAGATTGTACTTTGTACATCATTTGTACACATTTAAGATAGGCCTCACCATGACCCAAGTGAACGCACCAGAATTCGTTCGTCACCCTAAGCTTATTGCATGGGTTGAAGAAATTGCAAAGTTAACGAAACCAGCAAAAATTGAATGGTGTGACGGTAGCGCTGAAGAATATCAACGTCTTATTGACTTGATGATCGCTAACGGCACCATGCAAGCATTAAACCAAGAAAAACACCCTGGTTCGTACCTTGCAAACTCTGATCCTTCTGACGTTGCTCGTGTTGAAGACCGTACTTTCATCTGCTCTGAAAACAAAGAAGATGCTGGTGCGACCAACAACTGGGAAGCGCCAGCTGAAATGCGCGCTAAATTAAACGGTTTATTCGACGGCTCAATGGCTGGTCGTACCATGTATGTGGTTCCATTCTCTATGGGCCCATTGGGTAGCCACATTGCGCACATCGGTATTGAATTAACTGACTCTCCTTATGTTGCAGTTAGCATGTCTAAAATGGCTCGTATGGGTAAAGCTGTTTATGACGTACTTGGCACAGACGGTGAATTTGTACCTTGCGTACACACTGTTGCTGCTCCATTGGCTGAAGGCGAAAAAGACGTTGCTTGGCCATGTAACAAAGAAAAATACATTGTACATTATCCAGAAACTCGTGAAATCTGGTCGTATGGTTCTGGTTACGGCGGTAATGCATTATTGGGTAAAAAATGCTTAGCGCTTCGTATCGCATCTGCAATGGGCCGTGAACAAGGCTGGTTAGCAGAGCACATGCTGATTTTAGGCGTGACAAACCCTAAAGGTGAAAAACACTATATCGCAGCAGCATTCCCTTCTGCATGTGGTAAAACCAACTTCGCTATGTTGATTCCACCAGCAGGTTACGAAGGCTGGAAAATTGAAACTGTAGGTGACGATATTGCTTGGATCAAACCAGGTGAAGATGGTCGCTTATATGCAATTAACCCAGAAGCTGGTTTCTTCGGTGTTGCACCTGGTACAAATACCAAGACTAACCCGAACTGTATGGCAACCTTACACAAAGACGTAATTTATACCAACGTTGCTGTAACTGATAACGGTGAAGTATGGTGGGAAGGTCTAACCAAAGAAGTTCCTGCAAACTTAACAAACTGGAAAAACCAACCACACACTGGTGAAGAAAAAGCAGCTCATCCTAATGCGCGCTTCACGGTTGCAGCTGGTCAATGCCCTTCTATTGATGCTGACTGGGAAAATCCAGCAGGTGTTCCAATTTCTGCATTCATCTTCGGTGGTCGTCGTGCAGACACAGTGCCTCTAATTTCAGAAGCATTTGACTGGGTAGATGGCGTTTATAAAGCAGCAACAATGGGCTCTGAAACGACTGCTGCTGCAGTTGGTCAACAAGGTATTGTACGCCGTGACCCATTTGCTATGCTTCCGTTTGCTGGTTACAACATGGCAGACTACTTCTCTCACTGGTTAGAAATGGGTGAGAAAGTTGGCGAGAAAGCAAAAGCTGCTGGCAACAAATTACCAGGCATCTACAACGTAAACTGGTTCCGCCGTGACGCAGAAGGCAACTTCGTATGGCCTGGTTTTGGTCAAAACATGCGTGTTCTTGAGTGGATCATTGATCGTTGCGAAGGTCGTGCAGATGCAGTTGAAACACCAATTGGTCGCGTTCCGACTTATGAACAATTGAACTGGACTGGTTTAGATTTCACTAAAGAACAATTTGAAACTGTTACAGCGCAAGACAAAGAACAGTGGATCAAAGAGTTGGAAAGCCACACTGAGTTATTCAACAAACTTGGTGAGCGTTTACCTGCTGCATTGAAAGCACGTCAAGAAGCGTTACTTGAAGCAGTTAAATCTGCGTAATTCAACGCTAACTGCTAAAAAAAGGTCACTTCGGTGACCTTTTTTATTGCGCATAAATTTAAAAACCTAACTCGCAGAAATCTTAAAAACAGTCTTTAGCATGCTTTGTGGTGGTAGCTATGGCATACTTAAAACAAGAATGAAATGACAATCAAAACATGGGACATGATCATGAATAAAGCCATGAACACAACAATGATTATTTTGGGTATGACGGTATTTGGCTTAGGTTTATCTGCTTGTCAAAGCCTGCCTGAACAAAGTGAAAATAGCTTTGTTGGATATAAAGTTGAAAGTAAAACAGCAAATACTGCTATTTTAGCTTACACCCTTGCAGGCCGTCAGAATCAACAACGTGATGAAAACAAATTACAACGTGCTTGCCAGAAAGAGCTAGGTGCACATAAAACCTATCAATTGCGTGTATTAAGTATTAATGAAATTGCCAATCCTGCTGCGCATCAACAAGACCCGTATGGCCGTCAACTTGGTCAAAGCCGCACCTCTATTGGCTTGTCGAACACACCTGAATTACACAGCAGCGAAAACTATGCCACCCGTCAAGCCCTAGATGCACGCCCGAGCACATTGCGTATTGTGCGTTATAGCTGTTCTTAATTTTATATAACGACAATATCTAAAATATAAGACGTGATGATTTATCGCGTCTTATAAAAACTCACATTACGAAACTCTTTGGCTTCATCTAAATCAGGCCATGTGGTCGCACTGCGTTCATCTATTTTTATATATTGTGGATGGCTAAAATTTTTCACACGACTGTCTGCCACCCACACTTCGGGTGCAAACTTTAAAAATTCATCTAAAAAGAAACGATTGCATTGGTCATACAACACATCTGCTGCCAACAATACATCCACTTGCTCGGCTTGATACAGGTCATCTAAATACTCAAGCGCGACATCATTTAATTCTGCGTTGGCACGACAAGCCGCCAGACTCACTGGGTCAATATCACAGCAAATCACTCGTTTTGCACCTGCCATTTTAGCCGCAATAGCCACCACACCAGAACCTGAGCCAAAGTCCAAAACCACCTTATCTTTGACATGCTGCGGCTCTGCCAGCAACCATTGCGCCATAGCGAGTCCAGAAGCCCAACAGAAAATCCAGTACGGCGTATCATTCCAAATACGACGAATCACTTCATCATCAAGCTTATCGGTAGGAAATACAGGCGGAATAAGCCACAGTGAAATAGCGGTTTCTGGCAACTGCTGAGCCTGCAATTCACAATTTGGTATCACATCATGCAAAGCGTGTATAAGATGCTCAGGCGCTTGAAGAAATTGAAAGGTACAGCTCATTGGTTTTTATTCGTTTTAATTTAAAAAAAGTCCCCTCTCCTTCTTAAAGGAGAGGGAGAATAGACTTAACCTAAAGCTTTCTCAGCAGCTTCAACCGTTTGACGAATTAATGTCGTAATTGTCATTGGGCCAACACCACCCGGTACAGGCGTATATGCAGAAGCGATTTCTTCAATCCCTTGTAGTTGAATATCACCCACACCGCCACCATCACGTGGATGGAAACCGGCATCAACCACTACCGCACCCGGCTTAATCCAGTCTTTTTGAATCAATTCTGCTTTACCAACAGCACCCACAATAATGTCGGCCTGTTTTACAAAGTCTGCCAAGTTTTGTGTACGTGAATGGCAAGTTGTTACCGTTGCATTGGCTTCAAGCAGCATCGCAGCCATTGGTTTACCTAAAATTGCTGAACGACCTACAACAACAGCATGTTTGCCTGCAATTTCAATGTTGTTTTCTTTTAAAATGGTCATAATGCCTGCTGGCGTTGCAGAACCATAAGCAACCTCACCCATCGCCATGCGCCCATAACCAAGGCAAGTCACACCGTCTACATCTTTTTCAAGCGAAATTGCATCAAAGCAAGCACGCTCATCAATTTGCGCAGGAACTGGATGTTGCAACAAAATACCGTGCACATCCGGATTCGCATTCAATTTTTCAATTTCTGCCAAAAGTTGTTCTGTGGTGGTTTCTGTAGGCAATTCCACCTTTAAAGAATCCATGCCCACACGGCGGCAAGCATTGCCTTTCATGCGCACATAAGTTGCAGATGCACCGTCATCACCGACCAAAATAGTCGCTAGAATTGGGGTACGACCTGATTTTGCTTTTAACGCTTCTACACGTGTTAACAGATCAGCTTCAATTTGTTTTGCCAATGCACGACCGTCTAAAATTAATGCCACGGCACATCTCCAAATGTTGATATGAATCAATTTTGCAAATAATACATGATTATTTAGACTATTTTATTCTATATGCCGAATTAATGTGCATCTGCTCATTTAATAGTATTGTTTTTTTTTCAGAGCTTGCTAATATACGCATCAACAAGACGTGGCGGGGTGGCAGAGTGGTCATGCAGCGGACTGCAACTCCGTGGACGCCGGTTCGATTCCGACCTCCGCCTCCAATCTTGTAAAACTATGCCCGAGTGGTGAAATCGGTAGACACAGGGGATTTAAAATCCCCCGCCCACAAAGCGTGCCAGTTCGAGTCTGGCCTCGGGCACCATTTTAAAACACATTAAAATGGTGCAAGTAAAGAACCCAGCATTTAGCTGGTTTTTTTATGCCTGCGATTTAGCCCTCTCCTATCCATATTCATATTCATTTCTCTGTATGACCTGCCTATGAAGCCCCAACAAGCACTGCTTTATGTGCAGCAATTACAGCAACAATACCCTGCTACCTTTAAACAAAATATTTTGTTTTACGGTTTTATACAAAGCAAAGGCATGCTGGATGAATGGAAAGAGTTTATTCCATGGCTCTTGGCCTGTATGATTTTTATTCCTATTTCGATCAGTTTAGCTTTGGGGATTCAAAACACCACAGCACAGTATGATGCTTTTCAAGCCAAAGCCTTGTCTATTTTAGCTATTATGCTCGGCTTTATGCTGCTATTGCCTTATGTGTTGTATCAGATCAAACATAGCTCTGCATCGTGGTATCAGTTTCAGCAACACGCCCCACTCAAAATTGCAGTCTTGATTATTTTACAAGCGCTAAATTTTGCCTATTTTCAAAGTACAATTCTGCAAGGAGCTCTTTTCTTTTTTTGCATCAGTTTTGGCTTTGTGCGCTTGTATAAAGAAAATATGTTTCGTGACCACGCCAGTCTGGAACAAAAATATTGTTTAACTCAGATTCGTCGTGCTGCTTACTGGTCGTATCGTCAGGCTGCTAAAATTCAATTCCGTTTATATTTCACCAATAAAAATAGCCCCCGCTTTACACAACTCACTCAGCAATATCAGCAAGCACTTGAGTTACATCAACAGATTATGCAGGCCGAGCAAGCCTTATGTAAAAGTATTAAATACATTGATTTAGACAGTTATATTCAAGATAAACTGGATTAAAAATCACCTCTTTCATCCAACTTATCTATAAAAAAACCGAGCAACTTGCGCTCGGTTTTTTTAGAACTTATAAATTTAGGCCGATTTTGCAACATCGATGATTGGATTCAATTGAACATCATAAGTCATTTGATGAGCACGTATTTCATCAAGTTTATATTCGCTTGCTTTCACGGTATTCACAAACTTCCAGTCAGCCACCACCTGAGTATGATCAAAAGCCACAGTTAAATAACCACGCTGATTTAAATTGCAATAATTCAGCTCATCAATCAGTTCTTTAAATGCATATTCCAACTCTACCATTTCTGCTGCAGTCACATTTAAGTAATACTCAATTCCTGGCGATGATACGGAACTGGTCGCAAGCTCTACCCCAACCACATGATTGCTATTTTGTGGATGTAAACTGGATGCCCAAGCATTATGCGTATCACCCGCCAACACTACCGCTTTTTTGCCTAACTGTTGCAAGGTACCATACACAACTTCGCGCTCGTAGGCATAACCATCCCAGGCATCTAAGTTATAGGGTGCAACTGTACTCAAACGTGCTTTATCCATTGCTGATAGCGTAGGATCACCAGCTTTTAAACGCATTTTCAGTGTGAGTAAATCAGCAATTTTTGTTTAATCTGTGCAAGCGTTTCTACAGTAGCATTGCCACTGGTCACTTGTTCTAAAAGCAATAACAGCTCTTGTGGAATAAACATCTTAGACATCAATACTTGTTGGCCCAACACATTCCATTTGGCAGTGGACTGCATCAATTGTGCTTGTAACCATTGCAGTTGTTTTACGCCCAATAAACTACGGCTATTGCTGCTTAAATCTGCCATAAATCGGGCAGCATCCATACCTGTTGCCGTCATATAATCTGCATAATCTAATTGCTTATGGCGTGCCAAAATACGAGTATCCAGCATCATCAAATTGACCAAACCACCAAAATCAAATTGACGATAAATATTTAAGTGATCATTTTCTGCAACTGGACGAATCGGCATCCATTCAAAATAGGCTTTCAAGGCTGCAATCTGGCGCTCTATGAAGCTCCCTTCACTCTCTTGATGGTTTGCCGCACCTTCTTGCCATGCATCATTACTAAGCTCATGGTCATCCCAAATCACAATAAACGGATGGCGTTGATGTGCAGCCTGTAAATCTAAATCAGTGCGATACAAGGCATAGCGCTTACGATAGTCATCTAGTTGAATGATTTCTTTATTATTGTCAGCAGCAAAACCGCGACCTAACGCTTCAGCATCTTCAGTTGCATACTCACCTTCCCCATATTCATAGATATAATCCCCCAAGTGAATAATCGCATCCAGATTATTTTCCTGTGCCATTTCTTTGTAAACATGAAAATAGCCTGCAGGGTAATTCGAGCATGAACAAATCGCAAATTTCACCTGATCGCTGCGTAAAGCCAATGTTTTGGTTTGCCCCACAGGTGAAATTGTCTTGCCAAAACGGAAACGGTAATAATAATTTGCCCCAGCCTGCAAACGGTCTGCATCAACCTTTACGGTAAAATCTTGCGCTGCAGTGGTCTGAACTTTTCCAGTACCAATAAGTTGTTTAAATTCTTGATCTGCTGAAATTTCCCATACAATTTCAAGGTGTGCTGTAGTGTCATTTGGTGTTACTCGTGTCCACAAAATGACACGGTCATGTAATGGATCACCACTAGCAACACCATGTAAAAACTCTACTTTGAGTGAGTTTTCCTTGCCATTTTCAATATTATTTTCATTGTCATCTCCACATGCGGTGAGTGCCACAGGCAACGACAATGCCCCTAAACTCGCCAAACTTTTTTGTAGCAGTTCACGGCGTGTAAGTTTAATTTTCATAAATTTGCCTTTTATTTTTCTAGAGCGCTCACCATAGAAATTAATGATTTCGCTTTGATCTCAAATTTATGAAATATTCATGACGGGCCTTAAAAAACCAATGTTTTAGTGCCATTTCAGCGCACTAATCGGTTGAATTGATTGAAAAGAAAGCAATTGTAAATAAATTTACTTGCCAAGATTTATTTCGTCCTCTATTATTGCGCACATGCCCGAGTGGTGAAATCGGTAGACACAGGGGATTTAAAATCCCCCGCCCACAAAGCGTGCCAGTTCGAGTCTGGCCTCGGGCACCATCTTTTTGCTATAAAATCGATGGTGCAAATAAAGAACCCAGCGAAAGCTGGTTTTTTTTATGTCTAATGAAAATACAATCTTAAAATAATAATTTATAGTGATCGTCAAAAATGCATCTACAACGTTGTGTTCATTATTTAAGTCTTACCTGTTTATGCGGCATGCTGAGTTTTATAAGCTATGCTCAATCCCCTACCACTCAAACAGCAACCCAAGCGGAAGGCCCAATTCAAACTGAATCAGCATTTTATGATTTATTTGCAGGGACTGTGCACAATCAACAACAAAAATTGCATTTGCGCCGTTGTAGCTTAGGAAGTGATATTTACAACCTAAACTTTCAAAACCCTGAAGATGAAAAACAGCTACGCAACCTGCTACAACAGAACACAAAGTTTTGGGTAAATGTGGTTGCACAAGTGAGTGAGCAAGATGGGCAATACTCACTCCATGTTCGGGAAATTGCAGAACTACATGAACAAGAAAGCTGTCATTTAAATGAGGTTTTAGATGAGCTATTCAGCGAATAATTAACTAAAACCACAAGATATTTAAAAAATGTAAAAATATTTACCAGGCCCGATTAGCGACCAAAGCTTCCATTTCAATGTCAAAATGACCCTGATCTTGCAGTACCATCATCATCGCTTCTGCAATATAGTCAGTTGCAGCATCATCTAAATCTGAATCTAAGTCTTGAAATTGTGGCTTCATTTGGTTAATCGCCTGCACTGTCTGATCTGCAAAGTAGTAAATATCAGTTTCCGAAACACCCGCTTGCGATACCTGTTTTGCAAAGCGCAAAATGAGTTGCTTAAGTTCAGCAACCAAAATATCTGGGTAGTATTCGTCATCAAACATCGGGAGAAGTAAATCTGCAAACATACAGGCACTCAAAAAAATACAGAGATTTAAGCGTGCCTATATACCATAAGCCTAGCCTTTATACTAGCTTAGGCAAAATTTCACAGGCCTGAATGATTTATTCAAGTACGTTTATTTAAGCACTTTGCATGGCTTGCCATATTTTAATGGCATCTGAGGTGGCTTTTACATCATGCGCACGTACCATACATGCACCTTGCTGAATACTAAGTAAATGCGCAGCCACTGACCCCACGGCACGCTCTGTAGCTTCTACCGCACCCGTAGCTTCACCAATAAAACGCTTACGCGACAATGCCGATAAAATTGGATAACCCATGCGGTTGAGTTGATACAGCTCATTAAGCAATTTCAGGTTTTGCTGCGCATTTTTTGCAAAACCAAAACCTGGATCAATCACAATATTTTCAGGCTTCACACCTGCAGCCAACGCATCTTGAACACGTTGTTGCAACTCAGCAATCACGTCTTCCGTCACATCATCATATTGATCTAAATTGTTCATGGTGGTCGGTTCGCCACGCATGTGCATAATGATCACAGGGATATTTAATTCAGCAGCCGTTTGCAGTGCATAAGGACGTGTCAAGGCACGCACATCATTCCAAATATGCGCACCCGCATTCACAGCAGCACGAATTACCTCAGGCTGAGAGGTATCAATGGATAGCACCACATTATGTTGTGATAAGGCCTCAACCACAGGTACGACACGACGAATTTCTTCTTCAACACTGACTGGACTCGCACCTGGGCGAGTTGACTCTCCCCCGATGTCAATCACGGTCGCACCTTCCGCAATCATTTCCAAAGCACGTGCTACAGCATCCTCTTTTTCATTATGACGACCACCATCACTAAACGAGTCTGGTGTCACGTTCAAAATTCCCATGACATGCGGTTGAGATAAATCCAAACTCAAACGTCCGCATTGCAATACACATTTAGGTAATGGCATGAGCTGCATGCTGATCTTCCTGTTCATTTGAAAGTCATATTTTAACAAGGCTAGTTTTTAAGATGTTGAATTCTTTTCACCCTCAAACCATTTTATAGCCTATAAGTACAAGATTGCGCACATGCTATAGCGAAAAAAAAGAGCCTTATTTAAAGGCTCTTTTTTAACATCATGTGAGCTAATTAGCTCGCTGGCAATGGTGGCGGTGTGCTTGGGCCATCGGTTGGGGTTACATCAATTACAGGATTATCTGCAATATAAACCTTCGGTGGCTGTGGCTCACGACCTTCCATAATGTCACGGATTTGGTCACGATCAATCGTTTCCCATTCCAACAATGCTTTCACCATTGCATGTGCGATGTCTTGGTTATTTTCCAAAATATCACGCGCAACTCTGTATTGCTCATCAATGATACGGCGCACTTCAGCATCTACTTGCTGCTGAGTCGCTTCAGAAATTGTACGACTGCCTAGACTGCCCATGAACGACTGTTGTGTATCATCTTCATACACCATGACGCCCAGTTTGTCTGACATACCGTATTTCGTCACCATTGCACGGGCAAGTTTAGTTGCACGCTCAAAGTCGTTAGATGCACCTGTCGACATTTGATTAATAAAGACTTCTTCAGCAATACGACCACCAAACAAAATTGACAGATCATTCAGCATTTTGTCTTTGTAATGGCTAGTTTGGTCATGCTCAGGCAACTGCCAAGTCACACCCAATGCCCAACCACGCGGCATAATCGTAACTTTATGCACAGGGTCTGTACCTGGTAGCATTTCAGCGACAATCGCATGGCCTGCTTCGTGGTAAGCGGTCGCACGGCGCTCTTCTTCACGCAGTACCATCGACTTACGTTCAGGACCCATATACAACTTGTCTTTGGCGTCTTCAAAGTCGTGCATATCTACCGTGTTTTTATTACGACGTGCAGCAAACAATGCAGCCTCATTCACAAGGTTTGCCAATTGTGCACCTGAGAAGCCTGGTGTACCACGTGCCAATACTTTGACATCTACACCCGTAACTGAAGGTAACTTTTTCAAGTGTACATTCAGAATTTGCTCACGACCTTTAATGTCAGGCAAGCCAACCATCACTTGACGGTCAAAACGGCCAGGACGTAACAAGGCTTTATCCAGTACATCGGCACGGTTCGTCGCAGCGATGACAATAATGCCTTCATTGCCTTCAAAACCGTCCATTTCTACCAGCATCTGGTTCAACGTTTGCTCACGCTCATCGTGACCACCACCTGTACCAGAACCACGGTGACGACCAACTGCATCAATCTCATCAATAAAGATAATACATGGCGCATGGCGTTTGGCTTGCTCGAACATATCACGAACACGAGATGCACCCACACCTACAAACATTTCAACAAAGTCAGAACCTGAAATGCTAAAGAATGGAACTTTCGCTTCGCCTGCAATGGCTTTAGCAAGTAAGGTTTTACCTGTACCTGGTGGGCCAACCATCAACACGCCTTTAGGAATTGTTGCACCTAGACGTTTGAATTTTGCAGGGTCTTTTAAGAAATCTACAATTTCAACTACTTCTTGTTTTGCTTCATCACAACCCGCAACATCTGCAAATGTGACTTTAATTTGGTCTTCAGACAACATTTTAGCTTTAGATTTACCAAAGCTCATCGGGCCGTTTTTACCACCTGCACCGCCACCCATGTTGCGCATAAAGAACATGAATAACAAAATGATTAAAAGTACAGGGAAACTTGCGATCAATAGTTGCATTAACAAACCTTGACGTTGAGGTGCAGTACCTTCAACAACAACGTTGTTTTTAATCAGATTCGGCATCAGTTCAGGGTCTTGAACTGCTGGACGAATGCTTTCAAAGGACGAGCCGTTGACTTTTTCGCCACTAATTCTTTCGCCATCAATTGTGACTTGCTTAATTTGACCAGCATTCACCGCTGTAACAAACTCTGAGTAGTTCATTGCAGTTGGCTTTTCACTGTTATTGATGTTGCTGAAAATTAGAATCAGCACACCAAGTATAATCAGCCACAATACGGCATTCTTGAAGAGATCGCTCAAAGCTTTATTCCCATATCAATCTAATTTGATCATGCCCGTTACTGGGTGACCTTTCATTCAAAAAGCTGAAGATCAGCTAGACAATTCGTTAAAAACGTACAAAATGCACAATTTTTAACGGCTTGGCAAGTAAACTTTATTTAGACGCCTTTTTACGTCCTTGTCCAATAAGGAATACTTCTTTGGAACGCGCCCGTGAAGCAGCGGGTTTTGCTGTCTTTAGAACATCAAAACTGTCCACGACCTGTTTACGAAATTCGTCAAACCCCGAACCTTGGAACACTTTGACCACAAACTGGCCATTGGGTCCCAATACACGGTTGGCAAAATCGAGCGCCAACTCGCATAAGTAAATTTGACGCGGTTGATCTACAGCTTTATTACCTGATGTATTGGGGGCCATATCAGAAATTACAACGTCTACCGTGCGTCCGTTTAAAATATTTAACAATTTTTCGAACACTTCCTCTTCACGGAAGTCACCTTGTAAAAAGGTCACATCTGGTAGTGCGTCCATTTCCAAAATATCGGAAGCAATCACCAAGCCTTTGTCGCCCACAAGTTGCCCTGCAATTTGTGACCAACTGCCTGGAGCAGCACCTAAGTCCACCACAGTCATACCGGGTTTGATCAGTTTATATTTTTCTTGAATCTCAAGTAGTTTGTATGCAGCACGTGCACGATACCCTTCTTTTTGTGCTCGTTTCACAAAGGGATCATCTAAGTGCTCTCTCATCCACGCACGACTACTTTTGGATAACTTTTGGTTGGTAATGCGTGTTGCCATAACTCTCTTAATAATGAATAGACATCTAAATTGCGATTGTACGTGAAAATTCACCCGCTTGCAGTAGACATCTGTATCTAAATACCAAGAACTGACCTATTTTTTCTATTAAATCCATCGCTTATTTCTGTACTGAGGCTTAAAAAAGTCACTTTGACTGTTACAGAGAAATATCACCAAGTATTCAGTTTCAATATTTCTACATGGCAGTAAGATCACAGATTATTTGCATAGAATTTACAGCGTTTCAAACTGGCTTTTGTTATACTAAGCCGTTTTTAAAATTAGGTTATCTTTATGGCGGCTCTATCTATTCAGGAACGCAAGCGTTTACGTCAAATTGGTCATGCACTCAACCCTGTAGTGATGATTGGCGGGCAAGGTTTGACTGAAAATGTGATTGAAGAAACCAACCGTGCTTTAAACGATCACGAATTGATTAAAGTCAAAATTGGCGGTGAAGACCGTGAGGTACGTGCAGCTGTGATTACTGAAATTGCAGCAGCAACAGGTTCTGAAGTGGTACAAAGCATTGGTAAAATTGTCTTACTCTACAAAAAAGCAGCCAAACAAAATGCTAAATTATCTAATTTAGTTCGCCACGCTCACTTGTCTAACTAATCTCCCTCAATGGCAAGTTACGAACTCAGTGCTTTTAATCGTCAATTTCAGGCCATTTCTTTGGTCGGTGCAATTGAACAACAAAGCCCATTTACGTTAAATGTAGGCTTTTGGCTGCGCGATCCAAATCAGTGGGTCGAATGGCCTGCTTTGGTAGCGTCACATCCACGTCAGGATTTTTTGTGGGAACACACCTGCTTTGAAATTTTCATTGGGGTTCAGGGCGAAGATTTTTATCGTGAAATCAATTTATCCCCTTCTCAAGCTTGGCAAGCCTACGCCTTTGAAGAGTATCGTTATCCTGAGCAAATGCCGCCCGTGGCTGCTTACGATATTGAACTGAATCAGCTGAAACGCACACATTATGGTTTGAATGTGAGTCTGGATTTAACCGAATTTATGCTGAAACATAAACTAAAATGGACGGATTTGTTTATAGGTCTGACGGCAGTGCTAAAAACCAGTCAGGGCGAACAGTTTTATGCCATGCAACACAGCAGTCCTGCAGCCGATTTTCATAATAAACGAGATTGGTTACATCAGTTCTAATCTTGTCTAGTTTCAAAATGCGTAATCAGATTTTCATTTTGTACTTGAGCAGAAATTTGAATAAAAAAAGTGAGGCCGAACCTCACTTTTTTTATGGCTGATTAGGCTATAAGTCTTACTTGTTTAAGCTTGATCAGTCTCGTCATTCGTTTCTGTTTTTTGTGGATTAACTTTTTTCCACGCTTCCAAAGTGTGTTCTTTAGAACGCTGAAACGTTTCAACCAATTGGTCTTTATGTTTCACTGAAATGCTGCTGACATCTTCTTTCAACTCTTTACCCAGTTTAGAAAGATCATCAATAATTGCGCTAAATTCAGTTTTCACAAACTCTTTTAACTCACCTAAGTCTTTAGGTGAACCACCAAACTGTGCTTTCAATGCTTCAATTTTTTGCAATACATCTTGCTTTAATTGACCCAATTGCTCTTGCACACTAGCATTTAATTGCTTCGCTTCGTTTTGCAGTTTTTCCTGCGTTTCAGCGACAACTTCTAGCACCTGTTCTTTGGCATCATGAGTGACTTTTTCAAGCTTTTCAGCACCCTCATGCACCGCATCTTTGATTGCTTTATTGTCAGCTACTGATTTTTCTTGTTCAGTCATTTTGCTTCACCCAAGGTCGTTGTTGTTTATATTTTCAGCATAAGTGAATTTGCTCGAATATGGGTTTTGTATTGTTAGACAATCGTAGATTACTTACATTTTACTACATTGCTAAAACATAAATCGGCTAAAGAAAGCAAGCCCTTTATCTTACATATTCATCAGAAACTGAATGGACTTTTGGCGAGCTCATGCGTATAATGCAATGTTAAGTTCAAGCGAGCAGACATAGGAGGGTAGGTTTAAACATTGACCTTCCTTTTTTTTCGTCTACTCGCTTTTTTACAGCCCTATTTTTGTGGTTTTAGTTCAGGAGCTTTGGTTTGAGCACCCCCGCCATTTTAGCCCTTGCCGACGGTACAATCTTTAAAGGTACGTCTATCGGTGCAACGGGAAGTACGACTGGTGAAGTCGTTTTTAACACTGCCATGACTGGCTATCAAGAAATTTTGACCGACCCGAGTTATGCACAGCAACTTGTGACTTTAACTTACCCGCACATTGGGAACACAGGTTGTAATGATGAAGATGTCGAGTCTGGTCGTATTCATAAAGTATGGGCAAACGGTTTAATTATCCGTGATTTGCCTTTACTACACAGTAACTTCCGTTCTAATCAATCTTTAGCGGAATATTTGCAAGCACACAACGTGGTTGCGATTGCAGATATTGATACCCGTAAATTGACCCGTATTTTACGTGCCAAAGGTGCGCAAAACGGCTGTATTCTTGCTGGTGAAAATATCACTGAAGAAGAAGCAATTGCTAAAGCACGTGCATTTGGCGGCTTAAACGGCTTAGATCTTGCAAAAGTATGTTGTGATCCTGAAGGTTTTGAATGGACTGAAGGTTCATGGGAACTTGGCAAAGGCTTTACTCAACCTGAACTTAAATATCATGTGGTTGCATACGATTACGGTGTCAAAACCAACATCCTGCGTATGCTGGCAGACCGCGGTTGTAAACTGACCGTTGTTCCTGCACAAACCCCTGCTGAAAAAGTCCTTGCATTAAACCCAGATGGCATTTTCTTATCAAATGGCCCAGGCGACCCAGCTGCATGTGACTACGCAATTGAAGCTGTAAAAACAATTGTACAAACCACAAATACTCCTGTATTTGGTATCTGTTTAGGTCACCAAATCCTTGCGCTTGCATCGGGTGCAAAAACGATGAAAATGCCGCATGGTCACCATGGTGCAAACCATCCTGTACAAAACTTAGAAACAGGTACAGTGATGATTACTTCTCAGAACCACGGCTTCGCGGTAGATGAAAGTACCTTACCTAGCAATGTACGTGCAACGCACCGTTCATTGTTCGATGGCACAAACCAAGGTATTCATCGTACAGACAAGCCTGCATTTAGCTTCCAAGGTCACCCAGAAGCAAGTTCAGGTCCACATGACTGCGCACTCTTGTTCGATCATTTCATCGAACTTATTGAAGCCGCTAAGAAGTAATTAAGGAGCGAAATAATGCCTAAACGTACGGATATTAAAAGCATCTTAATTATTGGTGCTGGTCCTATTGTTATTGGTCAGGCTTGTGAGTTTGACTATTCTGGTGCTCAAGCATGTAAGGCACTTCGTGAAGAAGGTTACCGTGTTATTTTGGTCAACTCTAACCCAGCGACCATCATGACTGACCCTGTAATGGCAGATGCAACTTACATCGAACCAATCACTTGGCAAACTGTTGCAGCAATCATTGAAAAAGAACGTCCAGATGCAGTACTACCGACCATGGGTGGTCAAACTGCACTGAACTGTGCGCTTGCACTAGATGCCAACGGTATTTTAGAAAAATACAATGTTGAATTGATTGGTGCGACCAAAGACGCTATTGAAAAAGCTGAAGACCGCAAATTATTTGACCAAGCCATGCGCAAAATTGGTCTTGAATGTCCCAAAGCGGCAATTGCTGAATCTATGGAAGAAGCGCTTGAAATTCAATCTCGCTTCGGCTTCCCTGTAATTATTCGTCCATCATTCACCATGGGTGGTTCTGGTGGCGGTATTGCATACAACAAAGAAGAATTCCTAGAAATCTGTGAACGAGGTTTCGATCTTTCCCCAACCAAACAATTATTGATTGATGAATCATTGATTGGCTGGAAAGAATACGAAATGGAAGTTGTTCGTGACAAAAACGACAACTGTATTATCGTATGTTCAATTGAAAACTTTGACCCAATGGGCGTACACACAGGTGACTCAATTACCGTTGCACCTGCACAGACATTGACCGACAAAGAATACCAATTGATGCGTAATGCATCTTTAGCGGTACTTCGTGAAATTGGTGTAGAAACAGGTGGTTCTAACGTACAGTTCGGTATTTGTCCAAATACTGGCCGTATGGTTGTAATTGAGATGAACCCACGTGTATCACGTTCATCTGCGCTTGCATCTAAAGCAACAGGTTTCCCAATTGCAAAAGTTGCTGCGAAACTTGCTATTGGTTATACCCTAGATGAACTTAAAAACGACATCACAGGCGGTACAACCCCTGCGTCATTTGAACCATCAATTGACTACGTTGTAACTAAAGTTCCACGTTTCAACTTTGAAAAATTCCCACAAGCAGATGCGACTTTAACCACACAGATGAAATCTGTAGGTGAAGTGATGGCAATTGGCCGTAACTTCCAAGAGTCGATCAACAAAGCGCTTCGTGGTTTGGAAACTGGTTCTTGCGGTTTTGACGAACAAATTGAAGTGGGTGCTGAAGGCGCACGTGACAAAATTTTGGTTGAACTCAAAGTTCCTGGCCCAGAGCGTATTTGGTACGTGGCAGACGCTTTCCGTCATGGCTTCTCTGTAGAAGACGTATTCCAAGCGACCAAAATTGACAAATGGTTCCTCGTTCAGATTGAAGACATTGTTAAAACTGAAGAACAAATCAAATCTTTAGGTTTTGGTGACTTAACTGCTGAAAATGTACGTTCATTTAAACGCAAAGGTTTATCTGACTTACGTATTGCCAACTTGATGGGCATTTCACAAAAGCAATTCCGTAAACAACGTTGGAACATGGGTGTATATCCAGTTTACAAACGTGTAGATACCTGTGCTGCAGAGTTTGAATCTGACACTGCTTACATGTATTCAACTTACGATGAAGAGTGTGAATCAAATCCATCTACCAAAGACAAAATCATGGTCATTGGTGGCGGTCCAAACCGTATTGGTCAAGGTATCGAATTCGATTACTGCTGTGTACACGCAGCCCTTGCTATGCGTGAAGATGGTTACGAAACCATTATGGTGAACTGTAACCCTGAAACCGTATCTACCGATTACGACACTTCAGACCGTTTGTACTTTGAACCAATTACTTTGGAAGATGTACTTGAAATCGTACGTACAGAAAAGCCAAAAGGCATTATTGTGCAGTACGGTGGTCAAACTCCACTGAAATTGGCGCGCGCTTTAGAAGAAGCAGGTGCACCAATTATTGGTACATCACCAGATGCAATTGACCGTGCAGAAGACCGTGAACGTTTCCAACAAATGATTCAACGTCTGCAATTGCGTCAGCCGAATAACAGCATTGTAAAATCTGCTGAAGAAGGTATCGCAGAAGCAGCTAAAGTAGGTTATCCGTTAGTTGTTCGTCCATCTTATGTATTGGGTGGCCGTGCAATGGAAATCGTGTATAACGAAGAAGAACTTAAACGCTACTTGCGTGATGCAGTTCAAGCCTCTAACGATGCGCCTGTATTGTTAGACCGCTTCTTGGATGATGCGATTGAAGTTGACGTAGACTGCGTATCTGACGGTAAAGATGTGGTGATTGGCGGTATTATGCAGCACATCGAACAAGCAGGTATTCACTCTGGTGACTCTGCATGTTCAATTCCACCTTATTCATTGTCAGATGAAGTACAGGACGAAATGCGTCGTCAAACTGTTGCAATGGCAAAAGAATTGGGCGTTATTGGCTTGATGAACGTACAGTTTGCCGTTAAAGGCAATGACGTTTATATCTTAGAAGTGAACCCACGTGCATCACGTACTGTGCCATTCGTTTCTAAGTGTATTGGCGAATCATTGGCTAAAGTTGCAGCACGTTGTATGGCGGGTCAGTCTTTAGAAGCGCAAGGCTTTACTAAAGAAATCATTCCGCAACACTTCTCTGTAAAAGAAGCCGTGTTCCCATTCAACAAGTTCCCTGGTGTAGACCCAGTGCTTGGGCCTGAGATGAAATCTACAGGTGAAGTGATGGGTGTGGGTAAAACTTTTGGTGAAGCATTCTATAAAGCTGTGTTAGGCTCGAATGATCGCTTACCAGGTATCCCAACTGAAGGCGAAGTAAAACATGCATTCTTGTCTGTACGTGAGTCAGATAAACCGCATGTGGCACGTATTGCAAAACAACTGGCTGATTTTGGCTTCAAACTTGTTGCAACAGGTGGTACACACAAAGTAATCACTGATGCAGGTATTGAGTGTGAACGTGTGAACAAAGTGACTGAAGGTCGCCCACACATTGTAGACCGCTTGAAAAATGGTGAGATTCACCTCATCATCAATACATCTGAAGGCAAGCAAGCACAGCAGGATTCGTTCTCAATCCGTCGTTCTGCATTACAAGGTAAAGTGTATTACACCACAACTTTGAATGGTGCAGATGCCGTTTGCCAAGCTTTAGCAATCAAATTACCAATGGATGTATATCGCCTGCAAGACCTTACTGTAGGTTAATACATTTATGAAAAGTCCCGTCACCTTTCGGGTGGCGGGCTTTTTTTCATTTATAGACTTCAATATTTTTAAAGAGGGACAACATGCAACGTTATCCTATGACGCCTGAAGGCAAATACGCTTTAGAGCAAGAATTACAACAGCTTAAGTCGGTTGAACGTCCACGTATTACTGCTGCGATTGCAGAAGCACGTGAACATGGCGATTTAAAAGAAAATGCCGAATATCATGCTGCGCGTGAACAGCAAGGTTTCTGTGAAGGCCGTATCCAAGACATCGAAGGTAAACTGGGCGCTTGCCAAGTGATTGATGTGAAAGAGCTTGAACAAAACGGACGTGTGGTTTTTGGTGTAACCGTGACCATTGAAAACCTAGACACCGAAGAGCAAAAAACTTACAAAATTGTAGGTGATGACGAAGCTGACTTTAAAATCAACAAAATTTCAGTGAACTCGCCAATCGCACGTGGCTTATTGGGTAAAAATGAAGGCGATGAAGCCAAAATTGTGACCCCGCAAGGCGAAGTAGAATACGAAATTGTGAATGTAGAATATCTTTAAGTATTAAAGATAACTGCACACGATGCCCCTCTTTGAGGGGTTTTTTATTGTCTAAAAGTCACAATGAATGATGCATAGATTATACTGCGAAAAAAATTTAGGAAAATAAGATGGAAAATCGCTTCATTCATGCATTTGTTTATGCACTTTCAGGGGCTGTTTTAGGACTTATTTTGATTCCAGTTTGGGGACTCTATATCAATACACAGAGCAATCCCATCAACATCATATTGGCAGCATCACTCTTTTTTGGCATTTGGGGTTTCATCTTTCCCCATAGTGTCAAAAATATTTTTATGTTTTTGTGGAATTTTTTAAGATAAATACTTTAAGCTTTAAATCACTAAAGCAACCTCTTTTGAAGAATTATTATTTATCAATTAAAGTTGCCTTTTGGTGGTTGAACTATCTAGACTAACAGAGGTGGTTCCACTTGTTTGAACAACTAAAAGCGTATTTATAAGTGATATTCCGCTCTAGTTAAGCTACCTTATTTTGTTGTGGTAGCTGGTCATAGTAAAACTCATCTGGAGTCATTTTGTCCAGACTCGAATGAGGTCGTTTCAGATTATAAAACTCAAAATATGCACTCAATTGCTTTTTCGCATCTGTGACACTGCTATAAGCTTTGAGATAGACCTCTTCATATTTAACGCTCCGCCATAATCGTTCAACCATCACATTATCTACCCATCGACCTTTACCATCCATACTGATTTGAATGCCATTTGATTTCAATACATCAATAAATCCATCACTGGTGAACTGACTGCCTTGGTCTGTATTCAATATTTCAGGTGATCCATATTTTTCAATCGCTTCATTTAAAGCCGAAATACAAAAATCCACCTCCATACTAATCGATACCCTATGTGCAAGTACCTTGCGGCTATGCCAATCAATCACAGCACATAAATAAACAAAGCCTTTTGCCATAGGGATATACGTTATATCCGTAGACCACACTTGATTA
>NZ_JAAZQX010000026.1 GCF_012371325.1 Acinetobacter sp. A2
ACTCTTCAGTTAAAATCATTTTGAAGTTTTAATCTAAACTTCCAAATCTGGCTCATCAATTTTCTGACTTAAATTTCACTCAAATAAACTTCGAGTAATTTAAACCAATCAATCAATGAAATATTTTCGATCAATCAATCAGTAAAAATCCACACAAGTTGTTCTTCATAATCTCTTAATGATCTTATTTTCACTTCGTCAGTGAAAATATAACGCAAAACTTTCTCTACAACTTAACCCTGTGAGCTAAGTTTCTAAGTTGTTTCGCGTTGGGATGGGTGCATTATAGGGCAATTTCCTACACGTGCAAGTGCTTTTAACTGCTTGTTTTCACGAGTGTTGGATTTTTATGCATCATATTGGCTCAAAAATACACAAACCACCCTATAAACACTTAATTTTAAATAAAAATATATTTTTTATATTTTTATCATCAATATTTACTTATTTTGCAGCGAGCACAGGCTTTACCGTGACACTTAGAATTTTAACCGCTTGTTTAGGTACATTTTGGTGCATCCCATAGTTGCCCGTCGGTACTTTCACAATACGATCTACCACATCCATACCTTTAGTGACTTTACCAAATACCGCATAACCTGCATTTCGAGGGCTTCTATTTAAGAAGTCGTTATCTGCCACATTAATAAAGAATTGGCTGCTTGCAGAATCAGGGTGATTCATACGTGCCATTGCCAAAGTACCGCGTGTGTTCTTCAAGCCATTGCCTGATTCGTTACGAATAGTCGCTTTGGTTGGTTTTTCTTGCATCTTGGCATCCATACCACCGCCTTGCACCATGAAGCCTGGAATCACACGGTGGAAGATTGTGCCGTTATAGAAATTTGACTTGGCATAATCTTCAAAGTTTTTTGCAGAAATAGGCGCTTTGTCATTAAACAACTCAATTTCTATATTGCCCATGCTGGTTTTCATTTCAATAATGCTGTTTGCCGCCATTACATTAAAGCTCATCGCCATTGCGGCAAGTGTGAACATACTTTGTTTTAACATTTACTTGGCAATCCATCTGTGTTGTATTCGGAATTCGTCTATATTAATAAGATTACGATAATAAATCAGTGGCTATTTTTTATCACGCTGGAAAACTTATGTATAAAAATAATTCAGATCATACCGTGCTGTGTTTGCCGCCTTGGTTGTTGCAAGGTGAAGCCTATATTCTAAATTATTGGCTCAGCTCCTCTGCTTTAAAACAGGCACAGATTTTTGGCTTAACACCTTCAGCATTTGGGTGTGTGGTACAAATCATGTTGGTGCGCTATGCACAAAGCCCAATTGGCGCCTATGATGAGTTGCTGATTTTAGATCATCCCGTATTGCAACGACGTGTGTTATCTAATATTCCCAAGATTTTTGTTTCCACAGAATCTTCTGTCCAGCATGGACAACAACTTTGGGGGATTCCTAAAGAATTGGCCACATTTGAATGGCAGGCGCATGCTCAGCAAAGCACTTGTACCATTCGACAGGCAGATTTAGAACTCTGTATTCGATTTGAGCAGCATACAAAAGGTCGATACATCAATGTAAATAGTCAATATCTGCCCGCTGCATTATTAAAGATCACACAAATCTGGCAAGGTAAATGTTATCGCTTTAGTCCTTCATTTCGTGGTCAATTGATCCCACTAAAACAAGTTTCTTGGCAACCCAACTCCTCATTATTTCCAGATGTTTCCCAGGCACGTTTATTGACTGGCTTTTACGTGCCTGCGTTTGAACTGATTTTTCCTGAAGCCACAATTCATTCTAAGAAATAAAGTTCCACGTGAAACAAATTGAACCCATAGATACAGATTTTCAATGGCGAGGACGATCCCAAAACTTTCTAAAGTTTTTACACATTTCAATGCTGAGTTTTTTTGCACGGCTCGACACAAAACTCAGGTTAATAAAGCCATGTGCCTGATCTAAATATTCAACATACTTAGCCGTTACCTGATTTTGACGTAATTTATGTGCATAAATTTCCGCTTCATCGTGCAGCACATCATGCCCTGCTGTGACCACAAAAGCAGGCGCTAATTTTTTTAACTTCCCAAAAGTTGGAGAAATAATCGGATCATCCAAAGCCACTTGGTGCTGCGTAGCGTAGTGATGCGTCACGAAATCTATATCTTGCTCTGTGAGCACCAAGCCATCTTTATAGGCAAAAAATGAAGGGTGTCGGCTTTTAAAATCCAATGCAGGATAAATCAGGAACTGTGCCTCGGGTGCATAGGCACTGTGCACACTACGCTGCGCAACCACTGCCGCAATATTACCGCCAGCACTATCACCTGCCACCGCAATACGGTTTTTTAAAATTTTCATTTGACGACGATGTTGATAAGCCCACGCCAAAGCCTCTTCACAGACCTGAATAATCTGCTGTGGACTGGCTTCAGGTGCAAGCGGATACGCCACACTCAACACTTGCGCATTGGCATGCACTGCCATCAAACGACAGAATTCATCATGGCTGTCTAAACCACCCACCACAAAACCACCACCATGATAAAACACAATTAAAGGCAGTTTTTTATGCGGTGCAGGATGATAATAACGTGCTGCAATATCACCGCTGGGTAAATTTAAGCGAACCTCTTCCACACGCTTGACTGCTGTTGGCGTACTGGCAATAGATGCGATTTGACGGTCAAATTGCTGTCTGGACTGAATGGGGTCTGCACCAATAAAACCAACTTTACCTTGCTTTAATTGTGCCGCCATCATGCATTTAATAAAAGGATCAAGGTCAGGGTATTGATAAGGATAAGCCAAGGCCTGCGCTAAGGCTTCATGCGCTCTGTCAGGCAATTTATTTAAAAAACGCGCAGCCGTTCCCTGCCCTTTGTGTAACCTCTGTTTAAGCGATGAATTCAAGATTTGCATGATTGTTCCTTTTTATATGCGTAAATTCTTCATCATTTCTTCATGATTAAATGCAAAATGACCATTTTGTTATACAAGTGCTTCAATCGTTATACATATCTAAACTTTCTATACGCTAACCTGCTTTTATGACGCTGTCATTGACAATTTAGCTGCCCATTATGCATGTTTCTTGCAAATTCATAGATTGGCTCAGGAGGTGGAACATGGCTAAAAAACTGATATTACTCTCATGCGCTACTGCTTTTTTAGCCGTAGGCTGTGTCGCATTTCCTGAAGATGGTTACTACGATGGTCGCTATGATCCTCGTTATGAACGTCGCCATGATTATGATGATCGACGTTATGACTATGATCGTCAGCGTTGGGAATATCAACAGCGCCAACAACGGGTAGAATTAGAACGTCGCAAGCGTGAAATTGAGCGTCGTGAATGGGAACAAAACCGACAAAAGCAATTGCAACAGCAAAAACACGAGCAAGAACGCCAGCGTTTAGCTGAGCAACGTAAACGACTTCCGGAACAACAGCGCAAGCAGCTTGAACAAAAACGCAAACAGCAAGTCGAAGCTGAACGTAAAAAACGCGAAGATATACGTAAACGCTTGCAACAACAGCGTGATGCACAACAAAAACGCTGGCAGGAAAACCGTAAAGAGCGTGAATAACGTCGTGATCGTGATTAAAAGTGAATGCGTCATTGCTTATATAAGCACAATTTAGAAATACTTGCTCAGCATGTAATTCAAAATGATGGCGCAATCTTTCGATCATTTTATGACTTCGATAAAAACAAAAAAGATCAAGCAAAAAAAAGGCTTATCCAGAGGTTGGATAAGCCAGAAAACACATTTAACAATACACCAGAAACTACAGCGATATAGCATCTATGCGCAAAGAATAAGCAGCGTATAGACTGTTGTAAAATATTTAATTTCTCTGAAATTATTTGTTTTAGCTCTTACTTAACACACCATTAGCACAGCAACTTGATGAAAGCTAAAATCTAAAACCATAAGTAACAGATCAATCCCTATATAAATCAATTACTTTCATGCTTTTAAATCCACTTTTTCACCCCAAAATGCCGCATCATTTTTGCTTCAAACCCTCCTTCAATTGCAACATTAAAGTGCGGCAAAGTCGTTATTTTTAATTAAAGTTCAAAGCAAAATAAAATTAATCTGCAAAGACGCTTGAATTTTATCTGCCCTGCCCCGATTTCTTAGCTAATTACGAACTTCTCGAACCATGGCAGTTCAGCAATAACGCAGTTTGCATTAGCACTGACGCCAAAGGACTGTACATGTTTAAAAACCCATTTAAACGGAGTAAATCAATGGCAACTGAGCAGAACGAGCAAACTCAAGACCTTGAGCAAGCGCAAACGGAACCACAAACAGCGCAAGATACTGAGCAAGCAGAAGTTTCCGTTGAATCTTTACAAGAACAACTGAACAAACTTGAAGAAAGCTTAAAACTGGAAAAAGCACGTACTGCCAATGCTGTTTACGAAGCTGAAAAAACCAAAGAACGCTTAGAACGTGAAGCAGATACCGCTAAAAAGTTTGCTTTGGAAAAGTTTGCCAAAGAGTTATTGGATTCTGTAGATAACCTTGAACGTGCCATTGCCGCCAATGGCGATGAAAAAACCGCATTGTCTGAAGGTGTGGAACTTACGTTGAAATCTTTACTCAGCACCCTAGAAAAGTTTGGTGTGGTGGTGATTGATACAGCTAGCGGCTTCAATGCAGACCTGCACCAAGCAGTGGGTATTGATCCAACTGCGAAAGCCAACGAAATTGGTAACGTGTTACAAAAAGGCTACACCCTACATGGTCGTTTACTACGCCCTGCAATGGTGATGGTTGGCGCTTAAGCCTTATAAATTCGAGGGTTGATAAAAAATTTTCATCTAAACAACTTGAAAAATTTTGATTGGCTCTCATATCGAATAACAAGTGAAAACATTGCAAAAGAATTTTTGAGGAAACATCCAAATGGCTAAAATCATTGGTATTGACTTAGGTACAACTAACTCATGTGTAGCGGTACTTGAAGGCGACAAAGTTAAAGTAATTGAAAACGCAGAAGGCGCACGCACAACTCCATCTATTATTGCGTATAAAGATGGCGAAATTCTTGTAGGTCAATCTGCAAAGCGTCAAGCGGTAACCAATCCAAAAAATACATTATTCGCTATTAAGCGTTTAATCGGTCGTCGTTATGAAGACCAAGCGGTACAAAAAGACATTGGTCTTGTACCTTACAAAATCATCAAAGCAGACAATGGTGATGCTTGGGTTGAAGTGAATGACAAGAAACTTGCGCCACAGCAAATTTCTGCTGAAACTTTGAAAAAGATGAAAAAGACTGCCGAAGATTACTTAGGCGAAACGGTGACTGAAGCAGTAATTACTGTACCTGCGTACTTTAACGATGCGCAGCGTCAAGCAACGAAAGATGCGGGTAAAATTGCTGGTTTAGAAGTTAAACGTATCATTAACGAACCAACTGCTGCTGCACTTGCATTTGGTATGGACAAGAAAGAAGGCGACCGTAAAGTTGCTGTGTATGACTTGGGTGGTGGTACTTTTGACGTATCTATCATTGAAATTGCAGACCTAGATGGCGACCAGCAAATTGAAGTGTTATCTACCAACGGTGATACTTTCTTAGGTGGTGAAGACTTTGACAATGCCTTGATCGAATACTTGGTTGAAGAGTTCAAAAAAGAACAAAACTTCAACTTGAAGCAAGATCCATTGGCGCTACAACGTCTAAAAGAAGCGGCTGAGAAAGCAAAAATTGAGCTTTCTTCTTCTAACGCGACTGAAATTAACTTGCCATACATCACTGCAGATGCAACTGGTCCTAAGCACTTAGTGATTAACGTGACACGCGCTAAACTTGAAGGTTTAGTGGCAGACTTAGTTGCTCGTACTATTGAGCCATGTAAAGTTGCGCTTCAAGATGCTGGACTTTCAACATCAGACATCTCTGACGTAATTTTAGTCGGTGGTCAATCACGTATGCCACTTGTACAACAAAAAGTACAAGAGTTCTTTGGCAAAGAACCACGTAAAGACGTGAACCCAGACGAAGCAGTTGCAATTGGTGCAGCGATTCAAGGTGCGGTATTGTCTGGTGACAAAACTGACGTATTGCTTCTAGACGTAACACCATTAACGCTTGGTATTGAAACGATGGGCGGTGTGTTGACGCCAATCATTGAGAAAAACACTACGATTCCTGCAAAGAAATCTCAAGTGTTCTCAACAGCAGCGGACAACCAGCCTGCGGTAGATATTTCGGTTTACCAAGGTGAGCGTAAAATGGCTCAACAAAACAAATTGTTGGGTAACTTCCAATTAGGTGACATTCCACCAGCGCCACGTGGTGTGCCACAAATTGAAGTATCATTCGACATTAACGCTGACGGTATCTTGAAAGTATCTGCTAAAGACAAGAGCACAGGCAAAGAGCAATCTATTCAAATTAAAGCAAACTCTGGTTTGAGCGATGCTGAAATTGAAGCGATGATCAAAGATGCTGAAGCGAATGCTGAAGAAGACCGTAAGTTTGAAGAACTTGCAAAAGCACGTAACGAAGCCGATGCACTTGTTTCTTCAGCTCAAAAAGCAGTAAAAGACCTTGGTGAACAAGTCACTGCCGATGAGAAAACTGCGATCGAAACTGCGGTCACTGAACTTGAAGCCGTGACGAAAGAAAATGATGTAGATGCAATCAAAGCGAAAACTGAAGCATTGCAAAACATCATCATGCCAATTACACAACGTGCTTATGAAGCTGCACAAGGTCAAGGTGGTGCACAAGGTTTTGACCCGAATGCATTCCAAGGCGATGCAGGTCAACAAAAAGCTGACGATGGTGTGGTTGATGCTGAATTCACCGAAGTGAAAGATGACAAAAAATAATTTGTCGCTTTAACACAAACCAAAAACCGCGCTGCAAACCATTGCAGTGCGGTTTTTTTATGCCCAATGAATATGCATCTTTTTTTTAAACTTAGATTCTCAAATCAATACGCTAAAGCCTGAGTAAACCTCTAAATAGATTGAGTTACTGCCCTGCTTTCGGCTACAGTAAGTCAAAAAAGGAAGTTGCTTGGCGATGCGTTTGTTTCTTTTGGGTGCAATCATAGTATTTGCTATTTTGCTGATTTATCAAAATATTCAACACCCTCATACACGGCACAATACCGCACTTGATCGATTGCAACATCCTTTAGACACACGCTTACGCTACCGTATTGCAGAGCTAGACCCACGTTTTGGGTTGGGTCAAGCCGATTTGCTTCGCATCAGTCAGGAAGCTACCGATATTTGGAAACACGGCACGGGACAAGATTATTTTGTCTATGACCCAAAGGCCAAACTCGCAATTCATTTAATTTATGACCAACGACAAGATGAGTCTAATCAACGTCGTCAAGAGCTCAGTGAAATTGAACAACGTCAACAGCATTGGAATGAACAAAGCCTGCAAGTTCAGATGCTTAAACAGCAAATTGATGATAAAAACTCACAACTTGCTGCTAAAAAAATGCAGTTTGAGCAGCAACTCGCACAATACAATCAACAAGTTCAACAGATTAATCAAAGTGGTGGATTACATCCGTCACAACATGAGGTTTTTGCAGCTAAGAAGCAAGACATCCAGCAACATATGTGGAATTTAGAGCATGAAATTGCGCAATTTAATCAGCAAATTAATCAGCTCAATCAACAAGTAGATGCACTCAATCAACTGAATCAGGACATTGATGTATCTATACAACAATATAACATCCGCTTTCAGCCTCGTTTATTTGACAAAGGCAGTTTCGATGGACGTGCCATCCGAATTTATGAGTTTCAATCTGAAGATGATTTACGCTTAACCTTGGCACATGAGTTTGGACATGCACTTGGCTTGCAACATCACAATGACCCACATGCCCTAATGTACCCCATGTTAAAAGATCAACAGTTGAAAAATTTCCAACTCCGCCCGGCTGATATTGATTTGCTACATGCACGGCATTAAATAATCAAGCCGAATTAAAACAACCACACAGCCTGCCCCGCAGCATCGTTACATAGGCATTACACGCGAAGAGGCAGCAAATTTACTCATTTCATGTTATTGTGGACGCTCTGTATAACCCTGAACGATCTGTGGAGATTCATGTGAGTTACTACCATATTCTGATTGAAGTAAATGACCACATCAGCACGATTGAACAAACCCGTGATATCGAAATTTTTGATATTGTTGAGCTTCAACCTTATCTCCACTCGATTTTATTGCCATATTTTAATGAGCAAATCATTGAATTAGATGATGAAAATATTGAATACAAAGATATTTTGCATCTTGAAGTTAGACAGACCTTACTTCCAATTGAGCATTTAATTGAAGAAGAACAACGTCTACTACCAAGTGATACAGACATCACCATTTCAGCCTACGAAATTTTTAATAATCGTGAATTAAGCCAAGATGTCACGACTGTGATTTTTGATTTGCTCGAAGCTGTGAAGATTGATACCTCTGCGGTATAAATATTGAGCTTTAGCTAAAATATAAAAAAGGTCTGCAATGAAAGCAGACCTTTTTTTTATGTAAACATATTATTTTTATTGAGAAATATCTGCCGATTATTGCATCATTTGTTTGGCAGTTTCATTACGGAATGCACGCAAAATTTGTTGCCCTGCCCGACCCGTTGGTGACAACCCCAGTCGAATTTGCTCCTGACGAATCGCTTGACGGGTTTTGTCGCCAATTAAACCATCGACATCACCAATGTCATAACCACGATTTAACAAAAAGCGTTGAATTTCTCGGCGTTCTGCACGAGATGTGCCCGCATCATCGGTTGGCCAAGCAGTGCGGAATGCAGACTGCCCCATTAAACGATCAGACAAATGCGCAATCGCTAAAGCATAACTTTCTGCTGCGTTATAGCTATAAATTGCATCGAAGTTTCTAAACACCAAGAACACAGGGCCATTAGCACCTGCAGGCGCCATTAAACCAGCCTGACTACTACCCGACAAATTGCCCTGAATTAAAGCTGAGCCATCTGCACGAGTTAATCCGCGGTTGACCCAACTACTTAGTGATTTTTTATTACGTCGCCCTTCTCCACTTAACGACATGCCGGCAGGAACATTCACCTCAAAGCCCCACGGCTGCCCTGTTTGCCAGCCACGGCGTTTTAAAAAGTTAGCAGTGGAAGCCAAAGCATCTGGAATACTGGAAACCAAGTCACGACGTCTATCACCATCAAAATCGACCGCCAATTCGTCATAGGTCGATGGCATAAACTGGGTATGTCCAAACGCCCCTGCCCATGAGCCTTTTAATTGTGATTCAGTGACATCACCACGTTGTAATAAACGCATGGTGGTAAAAAACTCGCCACGGAAATAACTTTGACGGCGTCCTTCGCAGCTCAAAGTACCCAATGTCTGTAATAATGGGTAGCGGCCAGAAATCGCACCAAAATTACTTTCCACACCCCAAACCGCCACCACAGTTTCGGCAGGTACGCCATAAGCTGCAGCAACACGATTCAACACTTCACGATGCTGCGCTAATTTTTGCTGTCCTAACTGTACCCGCTCATCATCGACCAGCCCTGATAGATAATCCCAGATTGGCGTGGAAAATTCAGGTTGATAATTTAAACGTTCAATCACCGAATAGTCTGGACTTAAATTTTGAGTGTAGCGGTCATAGCTACTGCCACTGACCCCTTTGGCAATGGCCTGACTACGTAAATTGGCCAAACAACTCTGAAAATGATTTTGTGGTTGAAAATTGGCAGATGAACTGACCGCAGGTGTTACGGTCATGGTTTTTCCATTTATAATCAGCTCGGCCTGAACCTGAGTTGCTGCCATTGCAGCAGTCGCAAAAATCACAGCGAAACGATGCATAATATCCTTTGATGTGCTTTGAATTTAAATCATGGCTTTACCATAACACCTTCAGCCTTAGAGATCAGATGAAAATCTGTAACTTTAAATTCATTTTCTCAATTTTAAATTCATATTTGGTTGTTGAATTTAAAAAACTTATCCACAAGTACTATATTTTTTATTTTTAAATTCAAAATTACAGCCAAGCAGCCGGCTTATAAATTTAAAAGTTTGAATTTAAATTAAGATGAGTAAAGTTATCCACAAAACTGGATATATTGCATTTCCCGAAGTAATTGATTTGAATTTAAAAGCAGTTTTTTTAAATTTAAAAACAACAACAACCAACACTTTTTATTTAAATTCAAAACTATTTACCCATTTTTAAATTCACTCTCCATGTTTAAATTCAAAGTTACACCACAGCTTTAAATTTAAAACACGCCATTTGAATTTAAAGTTTTGAATTCATTACTACTGTTTTTTCTAAGCAAACTTGTTTGTATTTTTATTAAGAGCCGCTGTTGGATACAATTGTTTGTGTTGATTAAAGCAAATTTATCTTAATCAACCCAGAATTGCAGGGTCAATTGGCTACAGATAAACGGTAGAAAGTATTGAAATAGTAAGATTTAAAATTTGTTGCACTTCATTTGAGAATCTAAGAGAGAAAAAAAGCGCTCAATCTTGAACGCTTTTTTATAATTTTTCGATTATGTATAGGCTTAGATACACATATCTTCACTGAGTGCCAAAGGATTTGGCAAAATTTTTGCCAACTGGCGGCATAAATCTGTCAATTCAGCAGCATCATTCGGCATTAAAGTAATATGCCCAATTTTACGGCCTTCACGCTCAGTTTTATTGTATAGGTGCAAATGTGCGCCATGTAATGCCAATACATCTTCAGTTTTTGGATGCTTGCCAATAATATTGACCATTACCGTTGGACGTACTACTTCGGTTGAACCTAATGGTAGTCCTGCCACAGCACGAATGTGGTTTTCAAACTGAGAGCACACCGCACCTTCAATAGACCAGTGACCAGAGTTGTGTACGCGTGGTGCCATTTCATTGGCATACAAACCTTGTTCAGTCACAAACAATTCTAGTGTCAACACACCCACATAATTCAAATGATTGAGTAGGCGAGTGATATATTCCTGCGCCATAGGCTGCAAGTCTGCACTGTTTGGTGCAGGTACAATTGAATGTGACAAAATACCATTGTGATGATGGTTTTCTGCCAATGGCCAAGTTTTCACTTCACCTTGCTGACCACGCACCGCAATAATAGAGACTTCACGTGAAAAGCTAACAAAACTTTCTGCAATCAGGCTACCTGCAGGGCCTAATTCTGCCCAAGCTTGTTCAATTTGATCCGCACTGCGCAGTACAAATTGACCTTTGCCATCATAGCCGCCTGTAGCAGTTTTTAGCACAATCGGCAGACCGAGTTCAGCTACAGCAGCCTGTAAACTTTCCAGTGAGTTGACTGCTTTATACGGCGCAACAGGAATTGCCAATTCATCAAATAAGCCTTTTTCCAGCAAGCGGTTTTGTGCAATCGCTAAGGCCTGACGTGGTGGATGTAAGTCTTTGTGCTTAATCAAGACATCTACATCTACCAATGGCGTATTTTCAAATTCAAGACTGAATACATCAGCACTGTGTATAAAATTTTGAAGGCTATTTTCGCTTTTACTGGCAAATACCTGCCCTAAAGCTGCTGCAGGGCAATCTGAACTGGCTTCAAAAAAGGTACATTGAATATTTAGCGGTAAAGCCGCTTGTGCCATCATACGGCCCAGCTGTCCACCACCAAAAATACCGATGGTCTTATCCATAGTAATTGTCCCGCTTAAGCCTGACCTGGAATATTGTTGCTTGAGACTTTCTCAGTTTGCGCAGCACGGAAATTAGCAACATTTGTTGCAATCTCTGGACGGGTTAAACCTAAAATCTGTGCAGCCATAATTGCGGCATTGGTCGCACCCGCTGGCCCAATCGCCAAAGTACCTACCGCAATACCCGCAGGCATTTGCACAATTGAAAGTAATGAATCGACACCATTTAAAATAGAAGATTTTACAGGTACACCCAACACAGGTAAGTCAGTTTTGGCTGCACACATGCCTGGTAAATGTGCTGCACCGCCTGCGCCTGCAATGATCACCTGAATACCACGCTCACGTGCTTGTTCAGCATATTCAAATAAGCGGTCTGGGGTACGGTGTGCAGAAACGACTTCCGCTTCAAATGGGACACCAAGCTGCTTCAGCATATTGGCAGTGTGTTCGAGAGTTGCCCAATCCGATTGAGAACCCATGATAATTCCAACGAGAGGAGCGTCTTGTGCAGCGGCCGCATTCATTACAAATATTCCAGAAACGAAACTAAGGAAAGATAAATTCAGGCGAGAAAGCCAAGCTTGAATAAGAACTCCACATTATAGACTGATTTTTCGACTTGTTAAAATTGAACACAGCCACCAAGTAGGCTTTTTTCATTATTTTTATCGGCTAAGTGCTGAACAATCTAAAATCTATAAACTTAATAGGGGATTCCCAAACCTGTTTAAGTCAGAATTCCCCGATTTTTAGGGAGTACGAAACACAAAATACACGCAGCCGCATAAGCATAAAGCTGCCCACACATAATCCAGTTTAAAAGGCTGCTTAAATAAAAAAATCATAAATGGTACAAAAACCAGTAAGGTCACAACTTCTTGGGTAATTTTCATTTGACCGACCGCCCAACCATGCTGTGCCAACAAACGGGTCGCAGGAATCATCAAGCTATATTCAAACAGGGCAATCACCCAACTGAATAAAATGGCCTGCCACAGCGGTGCATCGTGCGGTAAAAACTTGAGATGACCATACCAAGCCAAGGTCATAAAACAGTTTGCAATCACCAAAAGTAAAAGTGCCGAAGACATTGTGCCGTACTATCTAAAAAGTTCAGTTTATTTTACGGGGATTCGACCTTAAAAATACACGTAGACAAATTTTTTATCTTCTACTGAATTTTAAGCACTGCCATCGTCACATATCTGCTTAGATCTCACTTTAAAAATCATGCTGTCTAGATACAAGAATCACTATCTTTTCGCCAAAACCCTTGCTATCGTTGCTTCAAATCAAATTAATCACGACAACAGCACAACAGATAAGTGATGTGTCTATAAAAGCAGTGGAGTAAGGCGGAATGCATCTGCATATTTTGGGTATTTGTGGCACATTTATGGGCTCTTTGGCACTTTTGGCCCGCGATTTAGGACATACCGTCACAGGTTCGGACCAAAACGTATATCCACCGATGTCGACCCAACTAGAAAATGCAGGCATTACCTTAATGCAAGGCTATGACCGCAGCCATTTACAACCGCATCCTGATTTGGTGATTGTCGGCAATGCCATGAAACGCGGGATTGATGCGATTGAATACATGCTCAATGCAGGTTTGCCGTATATTTCTGGCCCACAGTTTCTGGCCGATCATGTCTTGCAAGGCAAGCACGTACTGGGCGTTGCAGGTACACACGGTAAAACCACCACCACCACCATGCTGGCGTGGGTGTTAGATCAGGCAGGCTTAGAACCTGGCTTTTTAATTGGCGGTGTTCCGTTGGGCTTTAGCGAAAGTGCACGTTTAGGTGCTGGCAAATACTTCTGTGTAGAAGCCGATGAATACGACTCTGCATTTTTTGATAAACGTTCCAAGTTCGTCCATTACCACCCTAAAACAGCTATTTTAAATAATCTTGAATTTGACCATGCCGATATTTTTGATGATTTGGCTGCAATTCAGAAACAATTCCATCATTTAGTGCGTACCATTCCAAGTGAAGGCCGCATTATTGCCCCAATTACAGAAAGTCATATTGATGAAGTGCTGGAGATGGGTTGCTGGACGCCTGTGCTGCGTACTTCGCTCGATGCACAGCCAAATGCAGAACTGTATGCAGAACAACTTGCAGCAGATGGTTCACACTTTAACGTCCTACAAAATGGTGTAATCAAAGGTGAAGTACACTGGAATATGACAGGGCAGCACAGTGTTGCCAATGCTTTAGCCACCATTGCCGCTGCTGAGCATGTCGGTGTTTCAATTGAAACAGCATGTATTGCGCTATCCAATTTTGGTGGGGTCAAGCGCCGTATGGAATTACTCGGTACACCGCGCGGCATTGAAGTGTACGATGACTTTGCCCACCATCCAACGGCCATTGAAACGACACTCGAAGGTGCACGCAAACGTTTAGGTGAACGTAAATTGTGGGCAATTATCGAACCACGCTCTAACACCATGCGCATGGGTAGTCACAAAGATGGCTTAGCCTATTCGGCACGTTTGGCCGATGCTGTGATCTGGTATCAACCTGAAGGCTTAGACTGGGATTTACAACCCGTGGTTGCCGCGGCCGACAATCATGCTGTGGTGGCCAATACTTTGGATGAGATCATTCAAACCATCGTCAGCCAAGCAGGTGAGGGCGATGCAGTCGTGATTATGTCTAATGGTGGGTTTGGTGGCTTGCACCAAAAACTGATGCAAGCATTGCAACACAGCGCTTAAACCATTAATTTCATTTAAAGGCCGTGTTTTGCAAAAAATACGGCCTTTTTTATATATTATAAATTTATATATTATTTTTAAAAAGCAACGATTTTGCTAATGAACTTGTCATCTTGTCCTGTTACCTTAGAAGAATAACATCCTGCGAGCATGACAATTGCAACAGGTTGGCTGCTGGATGTCTTTCATCATAATCACTAAAGAAGGATAGTCACAATGTCAAAAACAATGAAAGCCATGGTCTATCACGGCGCTAATGATATCCGTTTTGAAGATCGACCTCGTCCAGAAATTCTACAACCGACTGATGCGGTGATTCGCCTGACCAAAACCACAATTTGCGGTACTGACTTAGGTATCTGGAAAGGTAAAAACCCTGAAATTCAAGAGACAGCCGTAGCTAAAACAGGCAATTTTGATGGTCGTATTTTAGGTCACGAAGGTATTGGGATTGTAGAAGAAGTCGGTTCTGCTGTTAAAAACTTCAAAAAAGGCGACAAGGTGATTATTTCCTGCGTCAGCCGTTGTGGTACCTGTGAAAACTGTCAAAAGCAACTCTATGCACACTGCCGTAATGAAGGCGGTTGGATTATGGGCTATATGATTGACGGTACCCATGCAGAATATGTGCGCACCCCATTTGCAGACACTTCTTTGTATTTATTACCTGAAGGCTTAAATGAAGAAGTTGCTGTATTCTTGTCAGATGTATTGCCAACTTCACATGAAATTGGTGTGCAATATGGTGATGTCAAACCAGGTGATACCATTGCAATTGTAGGTACAGGCCCGATTGGTATGGGGTGTTTGCTTACCGCACAATTCTATTCTCCTGCACAAATTATTGCAGTAGATATGGATGATAACCGCTTGGCAATGGCCAAAGAGCTAGGTGCAACCCATACGGTAAACTCAGCCAAAGAAGACGCTGTACAACGCATTTTAGAAATTACGGGTGGCCGTGGTGTTGACTGTGCCATGGAAGCTGTCGGTATCGAAGCAACTTGGGACATCTGCCAAAATGTAGTGAAAGAAGGCGGACATATTGCCAACGTGGGCGTACATGGCAAGTCTGTGAACTTTGAGTTGAATAAACTCTGGATTAAAAACTTAACCATCACTACAGGCTTGGTGAATGCCAACACCACAGGCATGCTGTTAAAAACATGCTGTTCAGGTAAATTACCTTTGGAAAAACTGGCAACCCACCATTTCAAATTTGCAGAATTTGAAAAAGCCTATGATGTGTTTAAACATGCTTCAGATGAAAAAGCCCTGAAAGTGATGATTAATTACGAATAAACTAGACTGAACTGTACTCAACAAGCCAATTCATATTTTGTGGATTGGCTTGTTTTTCTTGAGATACATCAAAATAAACACTTTAGCCCAACATGTTCTAAAGTCTGAGCTCATTGAAGGTGAGTAGTTGTTTAAATACACTAAGCCACTACATCAGCAAATTCAGCTTCACGTTGGAACATCACATCAACATAGGAGCAGGTTGGGACAATTTTAAGCTGCTTTTCACGTGCAAATGCAACTAAGGCATCTAATAATTGACGTGCTACACCTTGTCCACGCAAGGAGTTATCTACCCAAGTGTGATCTGCCACTATGGTCGCTTCATTTTGATATTGATAAGTAATTTCAGCGATATGCCGACCATCACGTTCAATAAAAAATTCACCGCCACGTTGGGTTTCTTGATGTTGAATTTGCATAAATCACCTATCACACTAAATCTATTTTTTAAATTTGCCACATTCAGCAAAAATGTATTGTGCTAATTTGTACATAGCTAGCATCGCTCTAGCACAGAAAAAATTGCACTCTATTTAAAATTATGTAATTCTTTGCACAGATTTAGGCCATGGCCTAATCCCAAATTGTTTGAACAAGGGGAGTAGCCTCCTCCAAACGTTAAAATCAATTTTAACGTGTCAGCGTTTCGTCATTACACTTTGCAAAAAGTCGGACGCTGAGCATCGTGCCTGAATACATAAAAATTTCAGCACGATGTAGGCAAGACCTTGATCATGTTGTTACAGATGTTTTATATCATCTGACAACGGGTCAAGGTTTTTTTGTGGCCAATTGTCGGATGCGGAGATTGTATGGAATCTATCGGCAATTTATGGCTTTACACCGCTTTTTTTGCAATTGTGGCCGTCATGCTCGCTATTGACTTCTTAGGCTTTCGGCAAAAAGCAGGCGAATCAGTCAAAGTAAAAACTGCTGCCTATTGGAGTATAGCCTGGGTCAGTGTTGCGGCTTTATTTGGTGGCGGCTTATGGCTATACCTCAAACAGCATTTTGGTGTTGAAATCGCCAATACCAAAGTCATGGAATACTTTGCGGGTTATTTACTGGAAAAATCTCTAGCAATTGACAATGTCTTTGTCTGGTTAATGATTTTTGCCGCGTTTGCAATTCCTGCAGGTTTACAACGCAAAATTTTACTCTACGGCGTATTAGGTGCAATTGTACTCAGAACCATTTTTATTTTTATTGGAGCTTGGTTCGTACAAGAATTTTCATGGATTCTATATCTGTTTGGCGCATTCTTGGTATACACGGGCTTTAAATTCTTAAAAGGCCCAGAACAAGAAGCCAGCAACATCGAAGATATGGCGCTGTTAAAATGGTTACGCAAACACATGCGTATCACGCCAACACTACAACAAGACAAATTCTTTGTTCGCCAAAACGGCGTACTTTGGGCCACACCACTCTTTTTAGTTTTAATTTTGGTCGAAGCATCTGACGTGATTTTCGCCGTCGATTCAATTCCTGCAATTTTTGCAGTCACCACCGACCCGTTTATTGTCCTGACTGCAAATTTAATGGCTATTTTAGGCTTGCGTGCCATGTTTTTCTTGCTCTCTGGTGCAGCCAGTAAAATGCATTACTTACCTTATGGCTTAGGTCTAATTTTGCTGTTTATTGGTTTTAAAATGTTGATGCTGGATGTCTTCCACATGCCAATTTGGATCTCACTGGGCTTTATTGTGATTGTACTGAGCGTTACTGCTTGGTTGTCTATTCGCCACAGCCGTAAACATCATCAAACCACGCTATAAGCTATTAGTCTCATATTAATTGCTCCAATCAGCCTTCTTTCGGGAAGGCTGTTTTATTCTTTTCATTTATCATCTGGTCAAACTTTAAGAGAAAATTGAGCTAAATCTTTGTATATTTCAGGTACAATCCAGCGAAAAAATAAAATACAGGTTGTTTCCATGTCATCTGCCATAGCTCGCACCGCCATTCGTGGTCGCTTTCTGGATTTTCAAAATAGCGTCACTCAAGCACAAGAGCTGCCTGAACAAGTACGCTATATCGAAGATGCCTTGCTGATTTGCGAACATGGCAAGATACAGTGGTTTGGTACTTGGCAAGCAGGGCAGTCACAACTCACTGCAGATACGCCCATACAGCATTATCCTGAGCATTTAATTGTGCCAGGACTGATCGACACCCATGTGCATTTTCCACAAACTGAAATGATGGGCGCGTATGGTGAACAATTATTGGAATGGCTAAATAGCTATACTTTTCCAACCGAACTACAATTTTCAGATCAAGCCTATGCAAATCAGATTGCTCAATTTTTTGTGCAGGAATTACTCAAAAATGGTACCACGACAGCGTTGGTATTCTGTACGGTGCATCCTGAATCGGTAGATGCTTTATTTGAAGCTGCACAACAGCAACAAATGCGTTTGATTGCAGGTAAAGTGATGATGGACCGACATGCACCTGAAGCCTTATGCGACACCGCAGAAAGCGCTTACGCAGACTCTAAAACCTTAATTGAAAAATGGCATGGCAAAGGACGTAATCTATATGCCATTACCCCACGTTTTGCACCGACCTCCAGTCCTGAACAGTTGGCACGGGCAGGGCAGCTTAAAGCCGAATATCCAGACGTATATCTGCATACCCATTTAAGTGAAAACCCAAATGAAATTGCTTGGGTCAAACAGCTATTTCCTGAACAACAGGGATATTTAGATGTCTATCATCACTATGGCTTAACTGGTTCACGCTCGGTTTTTGCGCATTGCGTGCATTTGGAAGAAAATGAATGGCAATGTCTGCATCAAACAGATTCAGCGATTGCCTTTTGCCCAACATCCAATTTATTTTTAGGTAGTGGCTTATTCCCTTTGCAACGGACTTGGGAGCATCAAGTCAAAGTTGGCATAGGTACCGATGTTGGGGCAGGGACATCCTTTAATATTTTACATACCCTCAGTGAAGCTTATAAAGTGCAACAGCTACAAGGCAACAAACTCTCGGCCTATGAAGCGCTCTATCATGCCACTTTAGGAGCGGCCAAAGCGTTAGATTTAGACGACAAACTTGGCAATTTTACGGTAGGGAAAGAAGCTGATTTTGTGGTGTTAGACTTGCATGCCACTGCTTTGCAAAGCTTACGCCAACAACGCGCAAAAAACCTTGAAGATGCCTTATTTGCCCTCATTACGTTAGCAGATGACCGTAACATTCATGCGACCTATATTTATGGACAACGTGCCTACTACAACCCTACAAGCAACCCAAAACCAAACGCTGAAGCACCTCCAAAAGCAGGAATCTAAACCTGCTCGACGTCCTATGCTCCGAGTGCTTGGACTGGGAATGTTGGCGCTCGGCTGTGCCTTTTTGTTACGCTCAGATGCATCTCAAAGCAAAAAATGATGTTATTTTAACCATGCAAGAGGATGCAACATCCACCAAGATATATTAAAATTAAGACATATTTTGAGGTGTTGCAGGTCAACACCTTTTTTATTTTTGCTTTTTAGGTATCTACCCATGACAGTTGAAATGCAGGTTTTGATTTCTGCAGAAGAAATCCAGACAAAAGTTCAGGAACTTGGTCAAAAAATTAATGCACACTATGCCAACAGTGATAAAGAATTGGTGTTGATTGGCCTATTACGTGGCTCGGTGCTGTTCATGGCAGATTTATGCCGCACCATTCACAAGCCGCATGAACTGGATTTTATGACCGTATCCAGTTACGGTGGCGGTACTGTGTCTTCGCGTGATGTGAAAATTTTAAAAGATCTCGATGGTGAAATTCGCGGTAAAGATGTGTTGGTGGTTGAAGATATTATTGACTCAGGCAACACTTTAAATAAAGTCGTTGAAATTTTACAAACGCGTGAACCAAACTCAATTCAGCTATGCACCTTAATTAGTAAGCCATCACGCCGTGAAATTGAACTTGATGTCCAATTTATGGGCTTTGAAATTGAAGATAAATTTATTGTCGGTTATGGCCTAGACTACGATCAGAAATACCGCCACATTCCATTTATTGGTGAAATTGGTTTATAAAAACCGAATACATCCTGTTTTTAAAAGTGATCTTTGGATCACTTTTTTTAGGCCTATTCTTTGTACTTCCTGTATCAAACAGGACAAAAACACAACATGCTGTAGCATTATTTGACTGTTTTCCTCGGAATTTTTCAGCAAAGATAAGACTGAAACATGATCTAAAACATAAACAAAGATAACAAGGAGCTGCTCATGTGGTCATTAATTGTCGCTATTGTGGTGGGTTTTATTGCAGGTTTAATCGCACGTGCTATTCATCCTGGAGATGACAAAGCAGGGTTTATTGTCACAACATTGTTAGGGATTGCAGGCTCTTTATTGGCCACCTACGCAGGTCGTATGCTAGGACTTTATTCAGATGGCTCGGCTGCAGGTTTTCTCGCTTCTATCATTGGTGCGCTGATTATTCTGTTTATTTATAATATGGTCACGAAAAAATCGCGTGCTTAAATATAGTCCTGATCTTTCAATCGAATTAAAAAACCGCCTAAAACTTCAGGCGGTTTTTCTTTTGACTGAACTAAACTGTACTGAAATCTAGCCCATTCACATAACAGTTTTACAAACCAAATTCTTTAAAAATCTGCTCAATTTGTGCGGCAGGATAAGCACCCATCACTTTAAAACCATTTGAAAAAATGATGGCAGGCGTTCCTTGCACAGCTAAACTTTTGGCTAAAGCCAAGTTACGCTCAATTGGGTTGGCACAACTGCTTTTGCTGCTAGGCAACTGCGCTTTACTGATTAAATTTTCCCAAGCCTGTGCTGGATTCTTCTCACAAAACACCTGTTTAGACGGCGTTACAGATTGTGCTTTTAACGGCAAAACAAAGGTATAAACCGTAATATTATTCAGCTTTTTCAGTTCAGCCTCAAGTTGTTTACAATATGGGCAATTTGGGTCAGAAAAGATCGCAATCTGACGTTTACCCGTACCTCTTACACTTTTTAAAGCATCCTGCAAAGGTAACTTTTTCCAATCCACACTGTTTTGTTGAATCAATAAATCTTTGGTCAGATTATGCTGATCTTTCAAACGAATCATAGAGCCCGCCAAAATATGTTGGGCATCTTCGTTTAAATACACCACTTGACCATCCATAGCAGCGCTATAAATCCCTTTCATTTCTGTGGCCTGAATATTTTCTAGCTTTAAATGTGGGTGCTGCTGTTTTAAATTTTTTGTTACTGATGCCACATCGGCCATACTAAATGTACTGCACACCCCGATTAAGGCTGCCAAACTCAATTGTTTAATCATTGTCTGAACTTGATAAAATAAATTCATCCCGATTCTAAGCTCAAAGCCAAACCAAATTCAGCATTTTTTAGCCTGTTTTACGCAAATGCTACAAGCCACTCAATACATCATATTTAAGTTTCACGTGGAACATTCACAGACAGCGGTGCATTAATTTCTACAGACACATGCACAATTTCTTCATGTACCGCCAAGGCTGCACGTACCTGATCTGCATCTAAGTTTTCCGCCGTTTCCAAAGCCAAAATGCAGGAAAATTTACCTTGCCCAACTTTCCAGACATGCAAATCGGTGATACTCACCTGTACAGGTAACTCATCAACCACCTCGCGAATTTCATCTACCACAGGATGATCCATTTCTGCATCTAAAAGGGTGCGACCTGTTTCAAGCATTAGCCCAATTGCCCAGCGTGCGACCAAAATTGAACCTACAATTCCCAAAACTGCATCTAGAAAATCCCAGCCCCAATATTTGCCTGCAATCAGGGCAATAATCGCAAAAATAGAGGTGACCGCATCTGCCACCACGTGCATAAAGGCTGCTTTCTGATTCAAGTCATGGCTGTCATGTGCATGCTCGTGCTCATGATGGTGATGGTGATGGTGATGGTGATCATCTTCATGTAATAACCATGCACAAATCAGATTCACCAATAAACCTAAAACTGCAATTGGAATGGCTTCGTTATAATGAATATCGACAGGAAAAAATAAGCGCTGGATAGAATGTACCGCCATAAATGCGGCCACAACTAACAATAAAATGGCGCTGCTATAACCTGCTAAAATTTCAATTTTCCACGTTCCAAAACTAAAGCGGGTATCTTGAGCATAATAACGTGCCGCACGATAAGCAAAATAAGCCAATCCTAAAGCCAGCATGTGTGAACTCATGTGCCAGCCATCGGCCAGCAATGCCATCGAATTAAAGACCCATCCTCCAATGATCTCTAAGAACATCATGACAGCAGTTAACAAAGCCGCATATAATATTCGCTTCTGCGCCAGCGGATTGCCTTGATCGAATTGATGCACATGGGTACGATGATGAGAATGTTGCTGACGCATAGCGGGAGGTCGTTCTAAAATATACTCCCCTACAGTATATTAAAATTGAGGTGATGTGTTGAGCCATTTACATACAGATAAAAAAATTTTAAATCGTGTGAAACGCTTACAAGGGCAAATTGGGGCGGTAGAACAAGCCATTCAAGACCCTGAACGCGGCTGTATTGAAGTATTGCAACAAGTGGCGGCCATTAAAGGTGCAGTCAATGGACTCATGAACGAGCTGATCGAATCACATTTACGCCATCACGTGATTGGTGATCAGTGTGAGGTTAACGAACATGAACTAGAAGAATTTATGAAGCTGTTAAAACGCTACAGCTAAACACATAAATTGGCTTGACCACTTAAACTGCTTCTCTTTACACTGAGTTTTTATTTCTCACTATTTGAGAGCTAGACCCTAAGCTTTAGCACTCAATCGAGTTTTTATGACTCAATCTCAATCTTGGCATCCCTTTGTGATGATCAGCCTTGCCCTGATCATTGGCACCATGGGCACAGCACTTGCCAGCCCACTGTATCCAATTTATCAGGAACTTTGGCAGCTCCTCCCCAGTCATATCACCTTTATTTTTGTTGCCTACATGTTCGGCTGTTTGGCTACCTTGCTATTTTTAGGGCGTACCAGTAACAGCATTGGCTTTTTAAAAACCTTAGAATTGGGCTTGGTGATCATCACCCTAGGACTATTGATGTCCATGTTTGCCAATAATGCGCTTTGGTTAGCTTTCGGGCGTTTTATTATTGGAATTGCTTCGGGATTAATGACCACCTCAGCATTAATTGGCCTGATTTGGAGCATTCCCGCATCCCATAAAGCACATGCCCCTCAACTTAGTTCGGTGATTACAGCCGTTGGTTTTGGTTTAGGCCCTTTGTTGGGTGGAGCGATTGCTCAATTTTCTGCTGCTCCCTTATTTACGCCTTATATTCCAGTGATTATTGGGGCAGTTTTATGTTTTATTGGTTTATACCGTTTACCTCAACCACAATTTGAGGCACAGGCCTTTTCAATTGCGCCACGTTTGGAACGCCCAGTACCGCAATTTCATGCTGAATTTTATATTACGGGTTTAACTGCATTTTGCGCCTTTGCGGCGTTTAGCCTTTTTGCTTCACTTTCTCCCTCTTTTGTGCAAGTGATTATTCCTTGGCACGGGCCGTTGGTCAGTGGCTTGGCTATTACCTGTATTTTGCTGATTTCAGCCGTGGTGCAATATTTTTCTAAAGCTATTCCTGCACGAACTTGCCTGAATTATGGCTTGTATTTACTGCTGTTCAGCCTATTAATTTTAGGCTTATGTATGTATTTACGCTGGAGTTTTCTATTTTTTGTCAGTGATATTTTACTGGGAATTGGACACGGTTTGGCACTCATTGGCGCCTTTGGTCTGATTCATGCTATGACCAATGTTCAGAATCGCGCAGCGGTGATGTCGACCTATTTATTTGTCGGATATTTGGGCACAATCTTGCCCATTATTGCAGTCGGTTATTTAGCCGACCACTTTGGTTTAAGCACTGCAGTATTGAGTTTTTGTACAGCAATCTGCTTACTGTGTGCAATCTTGATTATGTGGCACCGCCGTCTACAAGACAGCCCAGTCTTAGATTAATCGTACTCTCTTAATAAGGGTATAGCTTAAACCTTAGCCATGAACTTAAGTAAAAACATGCTGCAAGCAGCCGCCTGCTTTAATCAGCTATTTTTCATTGTTCGGTTGATGCTCAAGCTCTTTAATCAAGAAATAGTTTAAAAAAGTCCGAATCACGGCAATGATGCCTAGTTTAATCAGGCTGTCTAAATCGGGATCAACTGTTGTCGCCAAAATATCTGCGGCCAATTGAAACTCTAAAGCGGTCGCCAACCAATCTCCAAAGCAATATCGCGCAGTGCGGCCTGATTTTAACTGGATCAGCACAGTTAAGGTTTTAATTAAACCAATAACCACACACACCACAGAGATAAACTCTAGGGAAAGTTGCAGAAAATGCACCCAAGTGATCAGTAGTTCTCTTAAATACATCACATCCAGCATTTAAAATCTCCTGCAAAGAGCTTCTCTTAGGCATTAAGCATTCAATTTAGTGTCAGTTTTTTAATTATTTACACCATCATAGCTTTAAATGCTGGGGGTAAAAAGACCAAAGTGATTTGAACAGGTGCTTGTGACGAATGGGAGACTAAAACAATATGTAAAGTGATGTTTTTTAACAGTATGCAGTAAATATGAGAAAAATAAAAAAGCACTAAGTTATTAAAACTTAATGCTAATTTTTATAGTTACCTAGAAAGTAATCGCGGGAAATTGAAATTACTTTCCAATACAGAATGATCCAAAAATCTTACCCAACAAATCATCGGCAGAGAAATCACCTGTAATTTCACCCAATGCATTTTGCGCCAAACGTAAAGACTCAGCTACTAATTCACCTGCATGATAGACCACCAACTGCTCACGTGCTTCTGCCAAGTACTGCTGAGTGCGCTTCATTGCGTCTAAATGGCGGGTACGTGCAATAAAGGTATCTTCTTCAGGCTGAAATCCTGCATGCGCTGTAATCGCTTCTATGAGCGACTGAACACCTGTTTCCTGTTTAGCCGACACCGTAATGTGCCTAAAGCCATTAAAATCTGAAATTTCAGCGGCGACTCCAGTTAAATCACATTTATTGCCAATCAACATTAAACGCTTTGGCTCAATATGCTGAGCAAAATAGTGCTGTGCCAATTGCAGTGGATCTTCATGCTGGCTTAAGTCATAAACCAATAGCAATAAATCTGCCTGTTCAATTTCTTTAATGGCACGGCGGATGCCTTCTTTTTCAACAATATCGCCTGTTTCACGTAAACCAGCGGTATCGGTCAGAGTAATAGGTAAACCATTTAAGCTGATCTTTTCATGCAATACGTCACGTGTAGTACCCGCAATATCCGTCACGATGGCACGTTCAATTCCTGCTAGTGCATTCAGCAAAGATGATTTACCTGCATTTGGTTTACCCGCAATTACCACCTGCAAACCTTCACGCAACAATTGCCCTTGACGTGCAGACTGTTGCACGGCAGTCACCGAAGCAGCAACATCATCTAGCAAATTTAAAATTTTCCCATCGGCCAGAAAATCAATTTCCTCTTCGGGAAAATCAATGGCAGCTTCTACGTGCAGGCGCAAATGAATTAATTTTTCCAGCACGGTATTCACTTTGGTGGAAAATGTCCCCTGCAAAGAACGTACTGCAGACCGTGCTGCAGCTTGTGAAGTAGCATCAATTAAATCGGCTATCGCTTCAGCCTGTACCAAATCCAGTTTGCCATTTTCAAAGGCACGCATGGAAAATTCACCCGCTTTGGCAGCTGTTGCCCCAAGCTCGAGCAAACGAGCGAGCAGGGCATTTTGAATGACAGGACCACCATGACCCTGCAATTCCACCACATCCTCACCAGTAAATGAGTTTGGATTAGGAAAGCAAATCACCAAGCCTTCATCCATGACCTCACCTGCCGCATCATAGAACTGCCTAAAGCCTGCATAACGTGCTTTAGGCAAGGATTTTTCGGTCAAAGCCTCCGCTATGGCATAGGATTTTGGGCCAGACAGGCGGATTACCCCCACACCACCACGGCCAGGCGGAGTCGCAATTGCTGCAATGGTGCTGCGGTTATACATAAATTCACCTAAAACTTTTAAAAGATATACAAAGAAAAATCCGCCTAAGATTACCATCTTAAGCGGATTTATTCAGCTGCTCAGCCACACTTAATTGGCTGGAGTTGCTTGCTCACGTTTGGCACGGTCTTTCTCAACGCTTTTGTTGATCAAGCTTTGCTGTAAAATCGTAATCAAGTTATTGACAATCCAGTACAGAACCAAGCCTGCAGGGAAGAACAATAAGAATACGGTGAACACAACAGGCATCACACGGAAGATTTTAGCCTGCATTGGATCAGTCGGTTGTGGGTTCAACATTTGTTGAATATACATGGTCACACCCATCAATAATGGCAGGATAAACCATGGATCCATTGCCGATAAGTCCTGAATCCAACCTAACCATGGCGCATGACGGAGCTCTACCGATTCCATCAATACCCAATACAAAGCAAGGAAAATTGGCATTTGCAGTAGCAATGGCAAGCAACCAGACAATGGGTTGACCTGTTCACGCTTATACAAAGCCATCATTTCTTGCGAGAAACGCATACGGTCTTCACCAAACTCTTCTTTCATGCGCTGCATTTCAGGTGCAATCACACGCATTTTCGCCATAGAGCGATAGCTCTTAGACGACAATGGCCACAGAATCAGTTTCACTAAAATAGTCAATAGAATAATCGACCAGCCCCAGTTCCCAACTAAACCATGGAAGAATTGCAAGCCAACGAACAATAGCTTGGCAATTGGCCATAACCAGCCATAATCCACAGTTTGGTTCAAACCAGTCGCTAAATCTTTTAATTCAGACTGAATTTTTGGGCCAGAATAGAACGTCGCATCGACTTCAGCCACCGTACCTGCAGGTACATTAATGGTTGGTGAAGTGAAACCAATGATGTTCATTTCATCGGTAGACTTACGTGATTCCAGTTTCGCAGCGTACGGCTGACCATCGGCTTGTGTCAGTTTTAATTGACCAGGCACCCATGCACTCACGAAATAGTGCTGTACCACTGCCACCCAACCGCCTGTTGCATCAATACTCAGTTTTTCTTCATTGAAGTTGTCAAATTTCAGCTTGTTGTAGTGCTCATCAGGCGTACCCCATGCACCACCCAGGAACGTTCCCAAAGTAAAAATACCTTGGTCTGACTTACCAGGATCATCTGAATTGTCACGTTTGATCTGACCAAACATCTGACCTTGCCAATTTTGCTTACTACGGTTAATCACTTTGTGATTGACCAATACAGGGTATTCACCCTCAGTAAAACTAAAGGTCTTGATGATTTCAACGCCATCTGCAGTTTTATACACCATTGGTACAGTTAAAGTCTTAACTGTTTCACCGGCTTTATTTTTGCTGTCTTTGGCATCGGCTAAGCTATAGTTTGATTTTTCAATTTCATAGCTTGGACGACCATTACGACTACTGTCTGGACCATTTAACCCGATTAACCCAGATTGCGCGACATAAGTGCGCTTAGCGTCGCTTTCCAGCATCACGAAAGGATCGTCACTGTCTTTATTCTTGTCATGATTGAGTAATTCAACACGAACAATATCACCACCTTTAGGATTAATCCAAAGATGATAAAGGTCAGTTTGTACTGAAATAAGCTGCTGACTTACAGGTGCTGTGGCATCGGTTGTTTGCTGTGCAGGAATATTTGCTTGCGGTACATCAGAAGCTGCTGTAGCCGTTTGGCCATTCGGCAAATCTGCAGACACTTCATGTGAAACAACGGCAGTTTGTTGCTGCGGTGCTGTTTCAGCATTTCCATAATCTTTTTGCCACGCCAAAATGAGCAAATATGCGACGACAAACATGGCCCCGAGAATTGCAAACCTGGCCCATTGTTGCATATCTATTACCCCAAGTGGTTAGAGTGATTTTTGGTTCAATAAACGATCACGAAAGGGTACAGTAATGTGATGCGTTTGAGAATCTATTTGCTGAAATGAAATAAAACGAATGACTTTTGGCGGCACTGGGTCATAACCTGAACCACCCCACGGATGACAACGACAAATACGTTTTGTAGCCAGCCACACACCACTCACAGCACCATGGCTATGCACTGCTTCCAAAGCATATTGAGAACAAGTTGGAATATAACGACAGCGCGGGCCCAATAACGGACTAATCGCGATCTGATAGAAACGTATCAACCAATGCAGTAAACGTACCATTGGCCATCTCTACTTTTGTGGGGAGGGAGCTATTTTTGAATGCTTTTTGGCAAGACGTTGCAACTTTTGCCAAGCAAATTGTAATTGCTGATGCAATTCCGCATTAGATACAGTGTCAATCCCGACTTTGGGCATTACCACAATATCCAAGTCATTTAATTGCTGTTGATGCAAGCGAAAGCTTTCGCGAGCAAGTCGTTTTACTCGATTTCGTTCGTGTGCACGACGCACTTTCTTTTTTGCAACGACAAGACCCAAACGGCTATTTGGCAGTTCGGAATGTTTTGCAAGAAATAAGAAATGGGGTTGATGCACTTTAAAAAGCGCACCATCAAACACACCTTTATAATCGGCAGCACAGCGTAATCTCAACTCTGTGCTGAAGCCATAAAGTGTTGTCATAACACCCAAAAGTCGGTTCAGCGTGACTGTATTAAACAGTTAAGCTGTGACGACCTTTTGCACGACGGCGAGCTAATACTTGACGACCAGCTTTAGTAGCCATACGAGCACGGAAACCATGAACGCGCTTACGCTTTAATTCAGATGGTTGAAATGTACGTTTCATATCGAAACTCCAAAAATGATCTTTCTATAAAGGTCCGCGATTTTAGTGCTCATTGCTTGAGCTGTCAATGAAAAACACGTTTTCTTATTAAATAAGCCTTAATTTTTCATTCAACTTACTTTTGCCAGCGTGTTCAGTTTTTTTGGTAATTTTAAAATATACACAAGATAAACATTTGTTTATGCTTGACTAATAAGTTATTAACAGTATTATTCACATAATTATCCACAAGTTTATTCGCTTTTAATTTATGGCTGTTGTTTTGAATTTAAATTTAAACCATAGCTGAATTATCCACAGCAGCTTGCGCTCTTATAAATAAATTCAAATTTATAAATTTAAATTTATTACTATTAGGGCAGCATTTTTCTGTGGGAAAGCCACTTTTTATATAATAAAACAATGAGATGTATTGTGGATATCTGTGTTTTTATAAGTTTAATACTTTGTGGATAACTTTATGTTATATTTTATCCACATCTTGCGGATAAACTTATCCACACCACGATATAAATTTAAATTCAGGTTTGATGATTTCTTTTTTGAGCAATTTTGCTGATTTTGTCATGACAGATGTGGATAACTTGGTTAGAATGGCGACCCGCTCAGGCGGTCTAGGTAAGTTTTAAATTTAAAATGGATTGAATAGGGGTTTCACATGCTTTGGACGGACTGCTTAAATCGCTTGCGACAAGAGCTCTCTGGAAATGTCTTTACAATGTGGATTCGCCCATTGGTGGCAGAAGAAGTTGAAGATACATTAAAACTTTATGCGCCTAATCCTTATTGGACACGCTACATTCAAGAGCATCATCTCGAGTTAATTGCTATTTTGGCCGAACAACTGTCTGAAGGACGGGTGCGTAAGGTTGAAATTTTGGTCGATTCACGTCCAGGTGCAATTTTATCTGCCAGTGAACAACCTGCTACAACTACAGCTGCGCTGGAATCTGCGCCTGTGCCTATTGCAAAACCTAAGCGCGAAAAAGAAGAGTCTTCTGCAAAGAGTCGTAAACGCCAGTTAAATCCGTTATTCACCTTTTCTTTGTTTGTAGAAGGTCGTTCTAACCAAATGGCTGCGGAAACCTGTCGCAAGGTTTTGACCCAGTTGGGGGCATCTCAGCATAACCCGTTATTTTTGTATGGCCCTACAGGTTTGGGTAAGACCCACTTAATGCAAGCAGTGGGTAATGCTTTGTTGCAAGCCAAACCCAATGCTCGGGTCATGTATATGACTGCAGAAAGTTTTGTGCAGGACTTTGTCAGCTCTTTGCAGCAAGGTAAAGTTGAAGAATTCAAGAAAAACTGTCGTTCTTTAGATTTATTGTTGGTCGATGACATCCATTTACTGGCTGGTAAAGAAGCCAGTTTGGTCGAGTTTTTCTATACTTTTAACGCATTACTCGATGAATCTAAACAGATTATTTTAACCTCAGACCGTTATCCAAAAGAATTAACTGAATTGGATGCTCGTTTGGTGTCACGTTTTTCGTGGGGCTTGTCTGTAGGGGTTGAACCACCCGATATTGAAACCCGTATTGAAATTTTATTAAAGAAAGCCGAAAGCAGTGCAGTAGATTTACCACGTAATTGTGCTTTATTTATTGCTCAACAGGTGGTGGCGAACGTTCGTGAATTAGAGGGCGCCTTGAATAAAGTCGTCGCCATTTCACGTTTTAAAGGCACACCTATTGATCTAGATGTGGTTCGTGAATCTTTAAAAGACGTTTTAGCAATTCGTGCGCGTACCATCAGCACAGAAAATATTCAGCGTGTGGTGAGTGAGTATTTCCGTATTCCTTTAAAAGAATTGGTGGGGCCAAAACGTACACGTATTTATGCACGTCCACGTCAGTTGGCGATGGGCTTAGCGCGTGAACTCACAGGTGATAGTTTCCCAGAAATTGGTATGGCATTTGGTGGGCGTGATCACAGTACCGTGATGCATGCCTGCGAAAAAGTACAAAGCCTGCGTGAAGAAGATCCGATCTTTAACGAAGACTATAAAAACTTGCAACGCTTGTTGCAAAGTTGACCGAATTTGCTCAAATTCTGTTCTTGCCATGCGGCAGCTTTTGCCGCATAGTACACTGCTAAAAAATCTATTTTATTCTCCAATCTTCAGTTGTTAGAGGAATGCACCGTGCGTTTAAAAATCGCGAAAGAAAGCTTACTGAATGTTCTGTCACATGTCGTAGGAGCGGTTGAACGTCGCCATACCTTAAATATTTTATCTAATGTCAAAGTACAGGTGACAGAGCAAGCGCTCACCATTACAGGTTCAGACTTAGAAGTTGAATTGGTGGCCAGTACTCAATTGGCAGAAGGTGCATGTTTGCAAGCTGGGGAAACTACAGTACCTGCACGTAAACTCATGGATATTTGTAAATCTTTGCCAAGCGCAGCTTTAATTGATTTACAAATCACTGAAGATCAGCGTTGTATTTTAAAATCAGGCAATAGCCGCTTTGTATTGGGCACTTTGCCTGCAGAAGATTATCCGTTGTTGGCCACTGAAAATGCTCAAGGTACACAAGTGACAGTGACCGAACGTGAATTAAAACGCCTATTTGAAAAAACTGCGTTTGCCATGGCGGTGCAAGATGTTCGTTTTTATTTAACAGGTACTTTGCTTGAAATTGACGAAAATCAATTACGTGCAGTAACCACCGACGGTCACCGTTTGGCTTTATGTGAAACCGTGGCATCTTCTACGGCTACGCAATTGATTCAAGCAATTGTGCCGCGTAAGGCAGTGGCTGAATTGCAACGTTTACTCAGTATTGAAGATGAGCAATTGGCGTTGTTAATTGGACGTGAATTGTTAAACGTGACCATTCGTACCCCAAGCCGTGACAAAGAACAAGCGGATATTACCGTGCGTTTCACCACAAAACTGATTGATGGTAAATTCCCAGATTATCGTCGTGTGATTCCTCGTGGTGGCGACAAAAACGTGCTGATTGCACATGATGTTTTTAAACAGTCTTTACAGCGTGTTGCGATTTTAAGTAATGAAAAATTACGTGGCGTATTTCTGAACTTTAGTGCAGACACTTTGCAGTTACGCGCCAATAACCCAGAACAAGATGAAGCCATTGAAGATTTAGCGATTCAATATGCTGACTCACCGTTAGAAATGTCTTTTAACGCGCAATATTTATTAGATGTTTTGGGCGCATTAGATGGTGATGATGTTTCTATGACCATGACTGAAGCCAATCAGTCAGTATTGGTACAAGACCCAGCGCATCAAGATCAAACTTATGTTGTAATGCCAATGCGTGTTTAAGCGAGTCGTGTATTCAAAAAAATAATTTAGCTGAATCATGCATATTACGCGTTTACATATAGAGCGTGTTCGGAACTTAAAAGCGGTTGCACTTCATGAGTTGCAGCCGTTTAATGTCTTTTATGGGCAAAATGGCTCAGGAAAAACTTCTATTTTAGAGGCGGTTCATTTACTTGCCACAGGCCGCTCTTTTCGTACCCATATTCCAAAAAATTATATTCAGAACAGCAGCCAAGATGCGATTGTATTTGCCCAGTCTTTGACAGAAAAAATTGGTATGCAAAAAATGGCTTCAGGTGAGCAGTTGATTAAAGTCAATGGTGACCCTGTTGCAACCCAAGGTCAGCTGGCTAAGATTTTACCTTTGCAATTGATTGATCCACTCAGTACCGAAATTATTGACCATGGGGCCAAACCACGGCGTCAGTTGCTGGACTGGTTGATGTTCCACGTGGAACCAGAATTTTATCATGCATGGCAATACTATTCCCGTGCCTTAAAACAACGCAATAGCCTACTCAAATCTCAACGTCATTTAAGTCTGTCTGATCTAGAGCCGTGGAACAAAATGCTCAGTGATTATGGGGAGATTTTGCATCGGCAACGGGTTGGTGTTATGGAGCAATGGCAACAGTTTTTTGCTCAGGACTTGCAGCAGTTATTGCCAGATTTAGAGATTCGTCTGGAATATAGCGCAGGCTTTCATACCGATACGGGCTTGCTGAATGATCTGTGCAATTATCATCAAAAAGATCTAGAGCGTCGTTATACCGAATACGGCCCACACCGTGCCGATTTACGCCTAAAAACCCCAATGGGCGATGCAGATGTGGTGCTGTCACGTGGGCAGAAAAAGCTATTGATTATGGCCTTAAAACTTTCACAGATTGCAATGCTGCATGCGTGCAACAAGGAAACTGTGGTATTATTAGATGATCTGACAGCAGAATTAGATTTAAGCGCACAACAACGTTTAATTGAACGATTAAGCCAATTGGGTAGTCAAGTTTTTATTACCACTTTAGATCATCAATCCGTGCAACAACACTTACAAGCGTTGTCGATTCCTTATCGCTTATTTCAGGTCGATCACGGTACGGTGCAGGCTGTTGAGCAATAATTTTTTATCTTTGGATAGACCTATTTTTCACTAGGGAGAAACCATGAGTTCAGAAGATCAATCTGTCTCTACTACAGAACAAACCAATGAAAAGGCTTATGATTCCTCTAGTATCAAAGTATTGCGTGGCCTAGATGCTGTTCGTAAACGTCCAGGCATGTATATCGGTGATACAGATGATGGTACAGGCTTGCATCACATGGTGTTCGAGGTAGTCGATAACGCTATTGATGAAGCTTTGGCGGGCCATTGTGATGAAATCTTGGTGACTATCCATGAAGATGAATCTGTCAGCGTATCTGACAATGGACGTGGTATTCCAACCGATATTCACCCTGAAGAAGGGGTGTCAGCTGCAGAAGTTATTCTGACTATTCTGCACGCAGGCGGTAAGTTTGATGATAACAGTTATAAAGTGTCGGGTGGTTTACACGGTGTAGGTGTGTCAGTCGTGAACGCACTATCGAGCAAACTTGAACTGACGATTAAACGTGCAGGGCAAATTCACCAACAGGAATATCGTCATGGTGACCCGCAATATCCTTTAAAAGTGGTGGGTGAAACCGCAGATTCGGGTACAACAGTGCGTTTTTGGCCAAGTGCTGACACTTTTAGCCAAACCATTTTTAATGTCGATATTTTGGCGCGTCGCTTACGTGAACTGTCTTTCCTGAATGCGGGTGTGCGCATTGTATTACGTGATGAGCGTGTAAATTTAGAACACATTTATGATTATGAAGGTGGTTTGTCTGAGTTCGTTAAATATATCAACCAAGGCAAAACTCACCTGAATGAAATTTTCCATTTCACCTCGCAAGCTGAAAACGGTATTACTGTAGAAGTGGCATTGCAGTGGAATGATTCATATCAGGAAAACGTGCGTTGCTTTACCAATAACATTCCGCAAAAAGATGGTGGAACACACTTGGCAGGCTTCCGTGCTGCGCTGACCCGTGGTTTAAACAACTACATGGAAAGTGAAAATATCCTGAAAAAGGAAAAAGTCGTGGTGTCGGGGGATGATGCGCGTGAAGGCTTAACTGCGATTGTTTCGGTAAAAGTGCCAGATCCAAAATTCTCTTCGCAAACCAAAGAAAAACTGGTTTCCAGTGAAGTTAAGCCTGCGGTTGAGCAGGCCATGAATAAATCTTTCTCTGAATATTTATTGGAAAACCCGCAAGCGGCAAAATCAATTGCAGGGAAAATTATTGATGCAGCACGTGCCCGTGATGCGGCACGTAAAGCGCGCGAAATGACACGTCGTAAAAGTGCGTTGGACATTGCAGGTTTGCCAGGTAAATTGGCGGACTGTCAGGAAAAAGACCCTGCCTTATCTGAATTGTATCTGGTCGAGGGTGACTCGGCAGGTGGTTCGGCTAAACAAGGTCGTAACCGGAAGATGCAAGCGATTTTGCCTCTGAAAGGTAAAATCCTCAACGTGGAACGTGCACGTTTTGACAAGATGATTTCATCTGCTGAAGTTGGAACTTTAATTACCGCTTTGGGTTGTGGTATTGGCCGTGAAGAATATAACCCAGACAAGTTGCGTTATCACAAAATCATCATCATGACCGATGCCGACGTGGATGGTTCACACATTCGTACCTTGTTACTGACTTTCTTCTTCCGTCAAATGCCAGAACTGGTTGAGCGTGGTCATATTTATATTGCACAGCCACCGCTGTATAAGCTCAAAAAGGGCAAACAGGAACAGTACATTAAAGACAACGATGCACTGGAAACTTACCTAATTTCCAATGCCATTGATGAGTTGGAATTGCATGTGAGTGCTGATGCGCCTGCCATTCGTGGTGAAGCGTTGGCGAAAGTGATTGCAGATTACCAAACTTCGCAAAAGAGTTTGAGCCGCTTAACCTTGCGTTATCCTGCAAGTTTGTTGGATGGTTTATTAGAGCTAGAGGCGTTTAAAATTGATCAGACTGCAGATCAAGCTTATGTGCAGCAATGGGGTGAGCAACTGCGCAGCAGTATTGAAAAATTGCAGCCAAGTTTGCGTCCAGAACTGAGTATTGAACAGTTTGAAAAAGAAGATGCAGAGGGTCAAAAATCTGCAACTTATTGGCCAAGAATCACGGTTTATGTACACAACTTACCGCATGCATATTTGTTAGATGCTGGGTTACTTGGTTCAGCTGAATATGCACGTTTGCTGAAAAATTCAAAAAGCTGGTTTACATTGCTTGAAGAAGGTGCTTATTTGGAAAAAGGCGAACGCAAAATTGCGGTCAATACTTTCCATCAGGTGTGGCAACACATTTTACAAGACTCACGCCGTGGCATGATGATTCAGCGCTATAAGGGTCTAGGTGAGATGAATGCTGAGCAGCTTTGGGAAACCACAATGGATCCTGAAAACCGTAATATGTTGCAGGTGACCATTGATGATGCAATTGAAGCAGACCGCATGTTCTCTTGCTTAATGGGTGATGACGTAGAACCACGTCGTGCCTTTATTGAAGAAAATGCCTTAAATGCAGATATTGATGCTTAATTAGCGCCAAGACAATGCATTGTAAAAAGCACTCTACGGAGTAATGCCAGTCAGTTAAGAAATTGACTGGCATTTTCTTGGATATTTTTGTGCTTTAATTTTCACTACTCGCGGACA
>NZ_JAAZQX010000027.1 GCF_012371325.1 Acinetobacter sp. A2
CTTGCCACTACTGAATCGACATAGACAAAATGAGCACTTATGCAAATATTTGTCTATATTTTTAGTTATAGTTAATTGCTCCCATTGCCTACTATAAAGCTGCCTTTAAATTGCAACCATAACCCATCGTCTGCTGGACTTGTCGGTAACTGGTATAGCGATTCAAAATAAAATCATAATATGCTTCAGGACTTGCAAAGTTAGCCGGCAAATTCTCTTTTTCAGCTTGCGGCAATTGCACATCTTTTAGCAACGCTAGATTGTAATGCCCCAGCCGATACAACTCTGAAAAATAGCCATTCATCATGTCACAATATGCAATTTTAGTCGGCTTCAACGCAGTACTGCTCACGAGATGCTGATTTAAACTTCGCAGGTTATTTACATCTAATGGAAATTGATGTGAAAACGCAATGCTTTCCACTTGTTTGAACTGCTTAAAATCTTGAGCTAATTTAGTATTTAAAGCATCTATACGTTGCTGCAATGCTACTGCATCCTGCACCTGATATTTTTGAGGATCAACTTGCTGTACTTTTGGTTCTTCACGACAAGCCACTAAACCCAGCACAGTAAGTAAAGCACCGTAAACTAATGGTTTCATTTATTTACTCAATCATTTCACACTTGTTAGACATTATGCCTGAAAAAAAGTGAAAAGAATGACTAAAACGAACCTGTACTTTCCCCCTCCTACATAGTTAAAGTTTAGTGCTGATATTTCTAGAATAAATGATGAATATGATTTGCCAATTTTTATAGACTTGGGCAAAGTAGATAAAAACTGGAGTAAATAATATGGCTTTATTAAAACAACTGAATATAAAACATCCTATTTTTCTTGCTCCAATGGCGGGTGTTTCAACCCCTGAACTTGCTGCAGAAGTTTCTAATCAAGGTGGATTAGGCTCGCTTGGTTTAGGCGCACATACAGTCGAAGCTGCGCGTGAACAAATCATTCAAACTCAAGCCCTCACCGACAATTCATTTCAAGTAAATTTCTTTTGCCATGAATCCACACCACTCAATGAACAGATTGCACAGGCATGGATTACACAATTTGCGCCAATTTTTGCCCAATATGATGTCACCCCACCTGCACAACTAAAATGTATTTATCCAAGCTTTAAAGACCATGATGATTATTTAAATCTGGTTTTGGAAACCCAACCACAAGCAGTAAGTTTTCATTTTGGAATTCCACATGAGCATCAAATTCAAGCATTAAAAGATGCAGGAATCATCACCATGGTTTCTGCTACAAATTTAGCCGAAGCTCAGGCGATTGAAGCAGCAGGAATTGATATTATTATTGCGCAAGGGATTGAAGCTGGTGGGCACAGAGGTGTTTTTAATCAGGCATTTGATAGTGCTGTGAAAACCAGTGATTTAGTGCAACTGATTCATCAGCATTGCACAACACCTGTGGTCGCTGCAGGTGGAATTATGAATGGTCAGCAGGCCAAACACATGCTTAACCTTGGTGCATCTGCCGTACAACTGGGTACTGCGTTTGTACAATGTAAAAGTTCAAATGCCAATGCGGCTTATCGGCAAGCTTTGTTCCAACAAAACATCACCCAAATTACAGAAAGTATTTCTGGACGTCCTGCACGTGGTTTGATTAATCACTGGCACACAAAGATTGATACACCTAATCGTATCGCTGTGCCTAGCTATCCATACACTTACGATCTCGCCAAACAATTACATGCAGCAGCAGTCAAACATGGTGAGCAAGGTTATGCGCCATTCTGGGCAGGCAGTAATGTTAGCCAAATTCGTGAATTAGAAGCTGCAGATTTAATCAATCAATTGGTGCTAGAGATGATTCACGCACATTAAACAAGAATACAACCGCTCTGCTTTAAACAAGCAAAGCGGTTAAGAGTGAAATTTTAACTATAAAATCAAAATCTTAAATGCTAATCAAGTATCCAGTAAATTAACACTTTCTACTTGTACATCACTCATGATTTCACCATGTGCCAATAACTGATTGAAGTAGTCCTCCACCACTTTAAATTGTTCGGCAGTACTTTCAACTTTATACATGTTTTGGCGAAACTCATTACTTGAACGTAAACCTTTGGTGTACCAAGCAATGTGTTTACGTGAAATTCGACAACCTGAATATTCCCCATAAAACTCATAAAGCTCGGCTAAATGCCCCAATAAGACTTTTTGAACTTCTGCAATACTCGGTGCGGCAAGCAACTCCCCTGTTGCTAAATAATGTGCAATTTCCCGAAAAATCCACGGACGTCCCTGTGCTGCACGTCCAATCATAATGGCATCAGCACCTGTGTAATCTAGTACATATTTGGCTTTTTCAGGGCTATCTATATCACCATTGGCAATGACTGGAATCTGCAACATACTTTTCACGTCTTTAATCAGTGAGTAACGTGCATGATTTAAATACATATCTTCACGGGTACGACCATGCAAAGCCAAAGCGGCAATACCGGCTTGTTCCGCACGCTTTGCCACACGTAAGATATTTTCCTGACCATTTAAAAAACCCAAACGGGTTTTAAGGGTTACAGGTACATCAACCGCAGCAACAACTGTGTCTAAAATACGTGCCACCAAATCTTCATCTTGCAACAAGGCAGACCCCGCCAATTTATTACAGACTTTTTTGGCAGGACAGCCCATATTGATATCAACAATTTGCGCCCCGTTGGCCACCTGATAGCGTGCTGCTTCCGCTAAATCATGCGGATCTGAACCTGCAATTTGTGCAGAAATTGGCGCAAGCTCCCCATCAAAATTGGCACGATACAAACTCTTTTTACTCATGCGCAAAGTTTTGTCAGATGTCATCATTTCACTGACTGCATGCCCAGCTCCAAAGTATTTGCACAGTGAGCGAAATGGCCGATCAGTAACGCCTGCCATTGGGGCAACAATCAAATTATTTGACAGTTGATAGGGACCAATATACATATATATTCTTAACTTTAATGATTGGCATAGTATACTGCATCTGCCCTTTGGGCTCATCCATTTGGAACGAGTTTTCCCTATCTATGAAAGACACTGTATTCACTTCTTTGATGAAACCCTTCAGCGTGCTCGCCTTATACTTAAGCTTAGCAGCCTGTGGAGACAGCGCATGGTGGTCTAAGGACAATGAGCCAACCTTGGAAGCAGAACATATTCGCAAACTGATTCCTAACCGTGTCAGTGAACGCAGTGCTTGGGCTAAAGATATTTATGATATTTCTGAGCAATTAGGTATTCCACAAACCAAAGAAAATATGTGCACCATTATTGCTGTGGTTGATCAGGAATCCAACTTTGTAGCAGACCCGCAAGTTTATGGTTTAGGCGAAAAAGCTGTTAAAGAAGTACAAGATCGTTTGGATGAAAAATTTAAAGATAAACTGGGCGAAGCAATTGGCGGTACGGTTGCAGGCTATTTTCAGGATGTGCTGAAAAATCACCCTAGCCCTGAAGATAACTATTTGAGTCAAATGCGTCGGGTAAAAACTGAACGTGAATTAGATGAACTATACCGTGAAATTTTTGACTACATGGCAAAGCATTATCATGTTTCCGCACTAACAGGTGCTGCCAAACTGTTTGGTCAAAATATTGGTGAAAAACTTAATCCAATTACCACTTTAGGTTCTATGCAAGTGCATATTAGCTATGCCAAAGAGCATAAACGTCAAAGTGGTAACATCGCAGAGTTACGCAGTGATCTATATACCCAGTATGGTGGCTTATATTATGGGATTCATCGTTTAATGATGTACCCTGCTGACTATGATCAACCGCTATACCGTTTTGCTGACTATAACTCGGGCATGTATTCGAGCCGCAATGCTGCATTCCAAAGTATGCTGAATGATTTAACCGAAGCTGAACTCGATTTAGATGGTGATTTACTTCTTTACGCTAAAGATGGCGGTGTGCGTAATGCAAAGAGTGAATCAGAACGTGAATTAATTGCTGTTTTTGCTAAACATAATATTTTGGTTACACCACGACAAATTCGTGCAGACTTAAAAAAAGAAAAAGAAAAGAAATTTGAAGATACTGCGACCTATCTGGCTGTCACTAAACTCTATAAAGCACAAACGGGCAAAGAGCCATTTTATGCCATGATGCCACAAGTGGTGATTTCAGGGCCTAAACTGAGTCGAGATTACAACACCAATTGGTTCGCAACACGAGTCAATGGACGTTATAAAACATGCATACAAAAAGCCAAAAATATAAAAATCTAGCCTTATTTGATTTTGATGGCACCCTGTGCAGCAAAGACAGTTTTACGGGGTTCATTTTCTATGCCTTGTCTAAACGACACATTATCAAACAAGGTTTAAAAACCTTACCGTGGATTCAGGCCTTTTATTTAAAAGTCTATCCTGCACATGCCATGCGCCCTAAATTATTTAATGCTATGTTTAAAGATGCAAGTACAACTGAAATATTAGCACTTGCACAACGCTATGCAGCAGATTTAATGCATGATCTAAACCCACAACTATTACTACAATTAAAGCAACATCAATTCAATGGTGATGATGTGGTGGTGGTTTCTGCGAGTGTGGATATTTATTTGCAGTATATTTGTCAGCAATTAAATGTTGGTTTGATTTGTACCGAAACAGAAATTGAAAGTCAGCAATTTACAGGGCAATATTCAACACCTGATTGTAGTCGGGAACAAAAGCAAATTCGGATTTTAGAACAGTATGATTTAAAAAATTATGCTGCTATTTATGCGTATGGCAATAGTGATGAAGATGAAGCTATGCTGAGTTTAGCAACCCATCCATATATGGTCGGTGTAGATCAAACCTTACCTGAAATTATGGCTTATAAAAAACTGGCTTGATAAAGCCTAGTAAAAGTATTATTTTTAGGGGGGGATTACCACATAAAAAAAGCGGCTCATCTAAGCCGCTTTTCTATATCATTAAAGATATATTTATCACTGTTTGATGAATCACTTACTAATCTAAAATTTCATAAATGATATTCATGCTTATTTCTTGAATGGAAAAGCATATTTCACAATACGTTTTAATACACTGCCGTATTGCTTAACCAAGCTAGCATTGTTGTAGTTCAAGCCATATTTTTCACACACAGCTTGCACTTTTGGCGCCATTTGACGATAACGACGCGCAGGCACATCTGGGTACAAATGGTGTTCAATTTGATGGCTTAAATGCCCTGTCAAAATGTGGAATGCTTCTGAACCTGTAAGATTAGATGAACCACGAATTTGACGCATATACCAATGTCCACGGCTTTCATTTTGCATGACTGACTTTGGAAACACTTCTACATCTTTAGTAAAGTGACCGCAGAAAATAATACTAAATGTCCAAATATTACGAATACCATTCGCAACCAAATTACCTGTAAATACTGGCAGAGCTGATGGCCCAGCAATTAGTGGGAAAAACACATAGTCTTTGAACAATTGTTTGCCAATTTTCTTCTGCATTGGCTGCCATTCTTTTTTAGCTTGTGCTTTGCTTTTTCGGCCATTCAAAATTTTACCAATTTCTAAATTCTGAATCGCAACGCCCCACTGGAACAATAAGCAGAACGGGATACTATATAAAGGTTGTAATAAATAGCCCGATCTCCAACGCTGTTCTGGGAACAAACGCACTAAACCATAACCAATATCATCATCCATGCCTTTAATATTGGTATAGGTATGATGTTTGAAGTTATGGGTTTGACGCCAGTTGTCTGAAGTACCCACAGTATCCCATTCATAGCTTGCGCCATTGAATTTAGGATCATTCATCCAGTCATATTGACCGTGCATGACGTTATGGCCTAACTCCATGTTTTCCATGATTTTGGCAAAGCCTAATAGCCCTGTACCCAATACCCATGCTGGCGGAAACCAACCAGCAAACAATAAGGCACGACCTGCCATTGAGCTATAACGAATCGTTGAGTAAACACGGCGGATGTATTTCGCATCTTTTTCGCCAATATCATCCAAAACTTCTTGTTTAATAGCATCTAATTCACGTGCAAGCTCATCTAATTCTAATTGAGTGAGTTCACGGTTTTTAGGATTGCGAAAGTATTCTATTTTCACTGGCATATTCATAATCGAAACTCGCTTATAAATCAATAATTAAATCTGTTTGTGCTGAGTTAACACATATTTTTAACTGGTTATTTGGTTCACTATTTTGAACACTATCTACCAAGTTTTTTGTTGAGCCTTCAGCTTTATTACATACGCATTTATGGCAAATACCCATGCGGCAACCATATTTCGGTTTGATATTTTGCTGCTCTAGGCTTTCTAAAATTGATTTGCCTTTTGGAATGGTCACAATCTTTTTAGATTTAGTTAAGGTGACTTGTACCAAGCCCACATCGTCCCCTAAAACAGGGGTCATGCTAAAAGCTTCAGTTTTAACCACAGCAGCCTGAGTAAACAGTTGTTCAACCTGAGTAGTAAAACCAGATGGGCCACATGCAAATACGGTGCTCTGATCCATATTTGCCAAGTCTTGTAGATGTTCCGCATTTAAACGACTGTGTTTCAAACTCGGCTCTTGGGTATAAAATACTTGCAATGTAAAGTTAGGAAATTGCTCTGCCCAAGCTTCGAATTGTGCTTTAAAAGCTGCATCTGCAAAGGTTTTAACCCAATACAGTAAATGAATTGAAGTACCACCCAAACGGCCTGACTGCACCAAATTCTGAATGAAGCTGTACATTGGCGTAATGCCACTGCCCGCTGCCAATAAGATTAAAGGCTGCGTTTGAGCAGGCAATTGCATGTCGCCATAAGGTGCACCAAATTCTAATGTGTCGCCCAACTTAGCCTGCTCAACCAGCCATGTACTGACTTTGCCCTGATCGACCTTTTTCACGGTCAATAAAACATGTTGTGCATCTAACTGAGTCAAACTATAAGTTCGCTCATAGCGTACACCTTGAATGTTTACATAAACTGGATGATGCTGACCTGCTGCACCCATTTGAAACTTTTTATTGACTTGTAGTGTGAGACTCACCACATCTTTTGCGGTTTGCTCTTTTTTTACAATTTTGCCGAGTGACTGATTCACCGACCATAAAGGATTTACTTTTTGCAACCAGAAGTTTGCTGCATAAGGGTCTAACACAGCCGTTGCAAGACTACTAAGGGGAGATTTTCTTTTTTCAGTTAGCTGCATGATTCAGCACCACCCGATGAAATTTTAATTATTATACACATGTATATATATTTGTATATACACTTGTATTGTTTCTAATCATTTCACAAGTACTAGCGCAGCCGCTATAATGCCTCTAAGCTTATAAATTATTGAAAATATGACTCAACCTGCCATGAAAACAAACCATGATGTGACTTTCCCAGAATCTGAAACGGTTCGTGAGCCTCTTGTCGTGCGTACGGTTGGGCGAAAAGCCACCATTACCAAACAAGAGCTATTTCAGGCAGCATTAAATTTAATTGGCCCACAGAAAAGTATCGCCTCGTTAAGTTTACGTGAAGTTGCACGTGCAGCAGGCATTGCACCAAACAGTTTTTATCGTCATTTTAAAGATATAGATGAACTTGCAATTGAGTTGATTGATCGTGCAGGTGTGGTCTTACGTCAAATTTTGCATCAAGCACGCTTAAAAGCATCTAAACAAAACAGTATTATTCGCAGCTCGGTTGAAGTATTTATTGAACAATTAGATACCGATGAAGGCAATTTAAGTCTGTTATTACGTGAAGGGTATACAGGTTCAATTCCATATAAACTGGCAGTAGAGCGTCAATTGAACTACTTCCAACAAGAATTGCAGGATGATTTAATTCGTCTAGAACGCTTAAATAACAGTAAGCTGGCGCATCCTGATATTGCAGCCAAAGCGATTACTCAACTGGTGTTTAATATGGGCGCCAAAGTGATTGATATGCCCACGGCTGAACGTAAAGAAACCGCCGAACAAACCATGATTATGATTCGTATGATTTTAGAAGGCGCACGTCATTTGGATGAAGCTAAAATTCGATAAATCTAAACTTTGCTCCTCTCTATCAAAGCGGCTTTGTGAATACAAAGCTGATTTTTTATTTGGAATGAATCTGTTTTGATATACAGCATAATTTACTAAGCAGAAAACCACAACGTCACTTTATGACGCAGAAATTCGACAATAAATCCCAAACTTTCTATGATAATAGTGTAATAACAACAAACTAAAGGAAAAATATGCTCTTTCTTGATGACACGAACGATGCACAACCGCAACAACAATTCAGCCTCGATGTATCACAAAATGCTGCCTCTATTCAGCGACACATCTTAGCACTCTGTCAAAAGCATAAACCTGAAGTGATTGTCGCTGAAGGTATAGAGGCAAATTATATTTTAGAAAATTTACCTGAAATTCAACCTCACTGCGGTGCCATTGCCCTCAAACAACCAACGCTAGAAAATGTTTCTTTTGAAAAGTTACAACAAGCCTTTTTACAACGTGGGCAACAGCGTTTTTATAATGTAATCGTGATGCTATCTCAGGATCATCCTCAATTTAAACAATTGAGTCATTTATTTTATATGATCAAACCCGATGCTAACTTTGAGGCAGAAGTCGAATATTTACTCAATACCTACTTTCTACTAGGTGATGCAACAGACACAGATTAAATGACAAACCCTAAATAGCAAAACCTGCATGACACAACTAAAGTCAAAAAATAAAGCACCCGAAGGCGCTTTATTATGGATACAGTAGATACAGATTTACTGTCACTGATTATGGCTTAACCACCACCATCACCTGAATGGCTTCAGGCGTAACCGACAAACCATCCAACAAACTCAAACCTTCTTTTTGCAATTTCTGTAAGCGTGTAATTTCATCTTCACGAATACTTGGGTTAAATTGCTTTAAATAGCTTAAACGGTCAATTTCGTATTGCCATTTTTTGCTATATACATCTTTGGCTTGTTGCTTAAATTCAGGCAACGCAGCTTTGGCCAATTCCAAGGCTTGTGTATAACGTGCTTCGATTACATCGCGGCGTGCTTTCACCACTTGGCGGCAACTGTTGCCATCTAAATGATGTAAATAAGGTTTTAAAATTTCAGGTGCAATTTTTTGCGATAAGTCCTGACCTTTTTCACTCAATAAAACACGAACAAGTTGCTGCGGCAGACTCGATGGCAAGTTCAGCGCTTTCGGTGCAATTACATCCACTTTAAACCAAACTTCCAGTAATATCGAACCTTGTGGCAAGGCAGCAGATTTTAATACTGCAACGTTAGTACTACCGAACCCTTGAGTATTGATCATTTCCATCACACTTTCTGTGAATGGATGCTCTAGTGTTAGATATTGCGCATCTTCACGAATTTGTGCCTGATCACGATAAAAAGTCGCAGTCATGCCCTCTTCGTCTAAAGTCAAACCTTGAACTTGCATTTGATCCGTAGGTTTAATAATCACTGTACCGTTACTTTGCTCATCGAAGTCAATATTGGTCGAGGCCATAAAGCGCTTCATAAATATTGGCAAAGTGGTATTGTCATCATACTCTTCAAGTGCCTGCACAATTTCTTGTGCTACCACAGGACGGCATGAGTTGTACTCCAACAAACGATCTCGGCCTGCTTGTAATTCTGCTTCCAACGCTTCTCGCTGTACGCTTACTGCTTCCAATAAATCTTCAAACTGTTGTCCCAAATCTGCAAGTAAGCAGTCTTTTAAATCGACAATAAAGTTTTCTTGTAAGGTTTGTGCAGTTGGGGAAATGTTGCTGAAAATATTAAGTGCTTCGTTGTACCAACGGAACATACGTTCTTGTGCTGTACCAATTAAATATGGCACATGAATCTGAATACGGTTTTCCTGACCAATACGGTCTAAACGACCGATACGTTGCTCCAATACATCTGGGTTGGCTGGCAGGTCAAACAAAATCAGGTCTGAGGCAAACTGGAAGTTACGTCCTTCAGAACCAATTTCAGAACACAATAAAATTTGTGCGCCGTAAGAGTCTTCTGCGAAATACGCTGCCGCTTGGTCACGCTCAAGTAAGCTCATACCTTCATGGAACATTGCTGTACGAATACCTGCATGTAGGCGCAGCGCATTTTCAAGCGCCTCTACTACAGGGCCGCTACGCGCAATTAAAAGCACTTTTTTGTGTTTTAAATCGCTGCGCAAACGCTCCATTAACCACATCACACGTGGGTCAGTTTCCATCCAGCTACCATCGAGCTGTGCTTCTTCTGGCCACATTTGTTCACGTAATTTACCATCTTTAGACCAGTTTTCTGGTGCAGCCAATGGCGCAGGCTGACAATCACGACCTGGGAAACCTTGAATTGCTTCACGCGTGTTACGGAACAAAATACGCCCTGTACCGTGACGATCTAATAATTCGTGGATAGCACGGAAACGCTGCTCGGTATTATCTTCAATGCGATGTCCCAACAAACCTTCCAATGCTGCAAAATGGTTTTCTTCCAATGCAGTATCTGACATTAACACTTCAGCAATTTTTGCCGTATGTTGATATTGTGCTTCTTCATCCAAGAAACGATCTAGTGAACTAAAACGTTGTGGGTCAAGCAAGCGTAAACGTGCAAAATGGCTTTCTACACCCAATTGTTCAGGCGTTGCTGTGAGTAATAACACCCCTGCCGTTTGTTCTGCTAACTCTTCGACCAGATCATAGCGGTCATTGCCGCCTTCTTCTTCGCTCCACATTAAGTGATGCGCCTCATCCACCACCAGCAAATCAAAACCGGCTTCTAGGGCTTGCTCACGTAAATCATCGTGGTCAATCATTAAATCGACTGAAGCAATAATACATTGTTCAGTTAAAAATGGATTCAGGTCAGGGTCATGTTCTTTAATAGATGCTGTGCGGGTTAGATCAAACAAAGAGAATTGCAGATTGAAACGGCGACGCATTTCAATCATCCACTGATATTGCAGAGAATCTGGCACCAAAATCAGGATACGTTCTGCACGCCCTGTTTTGAGTTGCTGATGGATAATCAAACCTGCTTCAATGGTTTTACCCAAACCAACTTCATCTGCTAACAGTACGCGTGGTGCAAAACGCTTACCCACTTCATGTGCAATATAAAGCTGATGCGGAATTAAACCGACACGTGAACCGACCAAGCCTCGTAATGGACTGCTTTGCATATTGGCTTGCATCAACATCGCTTCAATACGCAGGTCGTACCATTCTTTATAATCAATTTGGCTGGCAAGCAAGCGGTCTAAAGGTTTAGACAGTTGAATACTGGCCCCTATACGGGTTTCATTCAGTGATTTATGTTCTTCTGTGCCATCGGCTAAACGGCGTCCGACGTTATAGCGCAGCACCCCATGGCGGTCTTCTACAGATTCAACCGTCCACAGATTGCCTTCTTGGTCTTGAACTTCATCATTTACATTAAAAATAATACGCGATAAAGGTGCATTGTTGCGTGCATAGACACGGGTTTCATCACTTTTAGGGAATAAAATGCTGACCGATCGCTCATCTACATCAATCAGAACACCTAGTCCTAATTCTGTTTCTGTGTCTGATAACCAACGTTGACCAATAGCAAACTGCTGCAATTTTTCCACCTTTATTTAGAAGTTAGGACGTATAAATTTTTGCGCAAAACTTGATGAGTATTTGAGCAAAAATTCAGTGCGTATAGCAATATATTTTGACATAAAGCGCACTAAAAAGAGAGCCTAAAGCACAGGCTTTACATAATCTTTTTAGCTTAAAATGGGACTGGGCAAACAAACTGCACACGTTGTTCAGTTTGCGGATGCAAAAAACTCAATTCGGCAGCATGTAAACACAAACGCGGCATGAGTTGTTGTTGTTCTGGCGTAGCATATAAGGTATCGCCAATAATCGGATGACCTAAATATTGCATGTGCACCCGCAGTTGATGTGAACGCCCTGTAATCGGAGTTAGCTCTACACGGGTCACGGTTTGCCCCTGCAATTCAAACTGTTCCAACGCACGCCAATGCGTTAAAGCTGGTTTGTTATGGGTTGCATCGGCAATATGTAATGGAGGATGTGCAGGATCATACACCACAGGCACATCTACAGTGCCTTCACCTTGCAGTTGCCCTGCTACCAATGCTTGATAGGTTTTGTCGGTTTGGCGCTCTTGAAACTGACGTGAAATTCGCTTTTGCGCCCATTTGCTTAAAGCAAAAACCAAAATGCCAGAAGTATCACGATCTAAGCGATGTATCAGCAAAGTACGTGGTTCAATTTTAACTAAACGACTAATCAGACAATCTTGCAAATCGACTGTTTTACCTGGAACTGTGAGTAGACCTGCGGGTTTATGTATCACCATAAACTCATCATCACGATGAATCAGGTGTTCGCTTAGAAAATTACTCAATTTCAATTCCAGGCCGATCGTGAAAATAAGGCGGCAATGATAAAAAGCCTGACACAGAATTACAATGCAAAATTTGCGAATTCCAGATGAATTTTCCGATTTACATTCCTGAATCCGACAATCTGCTGGATTTTAAATCAGACCACTTTTAGAAATGTGTTTTTATGACGTAGATGATATGGGTGACTTTAAAATCTGCAGCAATTGCAACAAATTTAAGCTCGGTTGATAATCTTCATAACGGATATTGGCGCCATTGGCTCGCCACAATCCAACTAAGCTGACTATTGCCACAGAATCGAGCCCATAATCTTTTAAAGCAACATGTGGATCAATTTCTAAGGCTTCCATATTGAGCTGTTCTGCAAGAGCGAGCAAAATTCCTTTAGGGGAAAGAACATAGTCGGATGGTGCAGTTAAACTCCATAAACGATTCAGCGTATAGCTATTTACATGATGTAAGCCTTGCTTGGAAATAGTATCAATCCATTGAATATGCTGCTCTAAATTGGACAATAAAATGGCGTCATCCACCACACAAATTGTTTCTGTGACACTTTGCAAATAAGGCAAAACCTGTTTCAAAGCGGGTGTGATCTGCCCTGCAAAAATAAGCTGTGGATGACTCGCTGCATATTCTCCAAGTTGCTGCATCCCTTGAATCAGATCATCGCCATATAAATCGACAATTGGAATATCAAGTGCTTTGGCTTTGTTGCTAATTTGAATCAGATGCTGCATGAGTTGGCTTTCTAAAGCCCCAGACAAACTTCTGATATGGTGTAAACCGACTAACACTAAAACTGAAGTAGATGCATGCAGTGACCATTTGGCTTGTGATGCTGCCAATTGGATTTTTTTAGGCATGGGGTAAAACATGAGCGGCTCTTAAAAACAAAGTAATACTTCAATCATTCGATGTTTATTGTAGTTTACAATTGAGTTATCTTTTTGATGTTATTTTCCAAACCTTCATTATCATATGTTATTCCCAAGTAGAAATGTCCTACCTTAAAACCAAATAGAAATGTCCCATACAGACATTATGTTAAATAAGCATACAATTTGTTTCTTAATTCATTTAAATAGTTATTTTCTTTAATAATAGGAATTCCATCACTATGTAAGATGAGATCATTAATTGATCCCATTCCACCAAAACTAATACGCAATTGATACTTTGCATAATCGGGATCTTCTTGAAGACATAAGAGCATATTCTTATATGATTTTTCCCAAATTTTTAAATCAAACTCTTCAAATAATGCTATCAGCTTTTAAATTATTAAGGCTCTAGACTTTCAATTTCATTGTTCATCAATTATTTAATTTCCCTAAAATTAACATAGTACAGCTTATACGCAATTCAATTTTTTATTCCATATAAATCACACTCTTACAGCATTCCAAAAAGCCCATTCATACCTGAGTGGGCTTTTTTAATGATTTGTCAGGTTCCACGCTTCATGTTGGAACAACTTTAGTTGAGTTTATTGAATTGAGCTAATCAATTTCTATTTTGAATTAGCTTTGCTGCGCCAAAAACTTCTCAATCGCCACCTGAGCAATTTCCGCATCTTCAAATGACTTGACGCCAGACACACCTATTGCACCCACCAATTGCTCTTGATAGATAATCGGCTCAGCACCTTCGAGCATGCCTGAAAAACTGTCTAGGCTGAGAAAACCTAATTGTCCATTTTTAATCAAATCTTCCAACAATTTAGTTGGGCAACGGCTGAGCGCAGAACACTTGGCTTTTTCCAAACTCAAACTTGCTGTCATTGGCGATGCACCATCCATACGTTTCATCGCCAAAGCAGAACCTGTTTCATCGACCACTGCAATACTGACATTAAAGTTATTCTGAATTGAGTATTGATGGGCTTGGTCTAATAAAAATTCCGCATCGCTTAAAGTCAAATAATGTTTGGTTTGCATCTCGCTATTTCTCTTAATCAAAGTCGTATAAAAAAGCCCGAACGAATTCGGGCCTAATGTTTTGCAAAAATAAAATGTTTAAGCTTTCATTTCCGCAAATGTTTCTTTCGCTGCTTGAATGGTGAAAGCAATATCTTCATCACTGTGTGCAGATGAAATAAAGCCTGCTTCAAATGCAGATGGTGCCAAGTTCACACCACGTTGCAACATACCGTGGAAAAACTTACGGAAAGCATCTACATCACATTTCAGCATAGAATCAAAACTAGTGATGTCTTCTTGATCGGTAAAGTACAAACCAAACATCGCACCAACTTGTTGCGTCTTGAATGGAATACCGACTTCATCTGCTGCAGCTTGCAAGCCTGTAAGCAATTTTTCCAGTTGTGCGGTTAGCTTTTCATAAAAACCTTCGGCACGTAAATGTTTGAACATTTCAATGCCTGCACGCATGGCCAATGGGTTACCCGACAAAGTACCGGCTTGATACACTTTGCCTAATGGTGCGATACATTCCATCACTTCACGCTTACCTCCGAAAGCGCCCACTGGTAGGCCTGCACCAATAATTTTACCCAATGTGGTCAAGTCAGGTTTAACACCATAATGTGCCTGAGCACCACCTAAACCAACACGGAAACCAGTCATTACTTCATCAATAATAAAGACTGAACCATGTTCATCACACACATCACGAATGGCTTGCAGGAAACCATCGATTGGTTTCACTAAGTTCATATTGCCCGCAACAGGTTCAACAATTACACCTGCAATTTCAGCACCGAATTTTGCAAAACATTCTTTTAAGGTTGCAATGTCGTTGTATGGAAGGGTTAAGGTGTGTTTAGCAAAATCGGCAGGCACACCCGCAGAAGTCGCCTCGCCCTCACCACTGGTCAAAAGTCCTGAACCTGCTTTTACTAACAAAGAATCTGAATGACCATGATAACAGCCCTCAAATTTCACAATTTTGTCACGGCCTGTATAACCACGCGCCAAGCGAATTGCAGTCATGGTCGCTTCTGTACCTGAGTTGGTCATACGCACCAATTCAATTGAAGGCATGATTTCACAAATAATATCGGCCAAGGTTGTTTCATGCACAGTTGGCGCACCAAAGCTCAAACCATCTTCTGCCGCAGCTTGCACTGCCTGAATAATTGCAGGATGTGCATGCCCTAAAATCATTGGTCCCCAAGAACCAACATAGTCAACATAGCGTTTGCCATCGACATCATACAAATAAGCACCTTTGGCTTTTTCAATAAACACAGGGGTTCCACCTACCCCATTAAATGCACGTACAGGTGAATTGACCCCACCTGGAATATGTTTATTGGCTTGTTTAAACAATTGTTCTTGCTTTGGAGATAAGCTCATGGAGGCACTCAACTTAAAAGATAAAATTAAAAATTAGGCTTCTGCATTAAAAAGAGCAGACCAATCATAAACTCGCTGTGCAACGGTGTGCATCGGACGATCCAATACATCACTCACTACTGCACACAAATCTACACCTGCATCAATCACAGGTTGACTATTTTCGACCGTTAAACCACCAATGACACAAATAGGCACATTCAAATTTTGCTTAGCATGCTGAATGGTATCTAGGCTGACCTGACTCGCTTCTGGTTTGGTTGGTGTTGGATAGACTGCGCCGAATGCCACGTAGTTAGCACCATCGGCGATGGCTTGTTCCGCCAGTTTCAATGAGTTATTACAACTGCGACCAATCAGAACATTTTTAGGTAAACGCGCGACCGCTTCAACAATTGAACCATCGTCTTGGCCCAAATGCACGCCAACGCCATATTTAACCGCTGTTTCAAGATCATCATTAATCACAAAAGGAACTTTGTATTGATCACACATCGATTTCATATATTCAATTTCGTAAGCCTGCTGTTCTTTCGGCACATTTTTACGGCGATATTGCAATACTGCCACTTCTGCGGTTGCCATTGCTCCTTCCAGCTTTGCCAACAGAAGTTCAATCGGATCATCATTGGTAATCAAATATAAACCGCGCATCATCCCAACCACACAAAATACAATGCGCGCATTATGACATATTCGGATGCACTACGGCAGAAGCCTGCGGATAAAAGCTAAATTTACTCAAATGCTATGCGCTTCATTTATAGAGATAAAAATTTTAAAAATACCCAATTCTAGTGATAGCCGCATCTAGCAAATTTAGTTTTAATTGAATTGCGCAAAACAAAGCAAGAACTGTAAAAAGTTCAATAAGATATGGATACTTGGTGATGTAGACTGAGCAATCCATAATGTTTACCTAACATAATAACAATATATTTAGGTAAGCCATTAGACACCCGAGGGTTTGTGCCAGAGCGCATGTGGGGGTGCGACAAATCATCGGGTGTCTAAATTTTTTAATAAACAATGTATTCAATGCAATTTTTTTTAAGGCTATCTCCAACTTACATCCTATAAAAGCTATGCTTAAAGGTATTAGATAGTTGATCTTTATTCATATTAAGTCGAAATTGCACAGCCATAAAAAAAGCCTAGAGAAGGTCGCTCTAGGCTTGGAAAGTCACAAATGTCATCAAATTGTCATATTAAATTTGATAGACACATTATTAGAATATTCACTCTAGTATTTCAAGAAAAAATTAATTTAATTTGTACATTTTTTATGAAAATAATCACACATCGGTAGTTTTTTGTCTAAATGGTATAAAAATACTTTTTATTCAACTTGGAATTTTATCTTTAGCACGGTTTTGTAAACTTAAATGACCGCGTAATACGTCGGCAAACATGCGCCAATCTGAAATGAAACTATATACAGGTTGTTTAAAACTGGCAGGTTTGTTTTTTTCAAATACAAAATGCCCAACCCATGCACAGGCATAGCCCGCAACCAAGCCATACAACACATATTTGGCTTTTTTATGCCGTATCGCTTTGCTCACACAATACAACCCAATACTGCTACCCGCCACGTGCAAACGACGACTCATGATATTGCGATGTTCAGTCAAATAAAAACGATAAAAAGTTGAGTAGTCTTGAATAGGCAATTCAAACTCAGGTTCTGGCGTCGGTTCAAATTCTGATTTTAATGCAGCGTTCATGTTCATCTTCCTGATGTTAATTGGCTTGGGCGAATTCTTATGCTTATTACCACACTCTAAACGATGCTCAAATAAAAACCAACCCATGAAAAAGCATCAGGTCAAGTCTTACATCTTTGCTGATTTTAGTTACAATCAACGGCACTTTTGCAAAACTCAAATTTTGCGCTTTATCACAAATTTATAATACCAATATGTTTGCTGCTTCATGGTAGCTTGCTTTATTTTCAGGACGTCATTCATGGTCGAAGTTGAATTAAAATTTCAAATTCCAGTCGCACGCCGCACTGCTTTACTCAAAACTTTAGACCCTAAAAAATCCACTCAAATTGCATTAAAAGCTTTGTATTTTGATACACCAACTCATGATTTAGCACAACACGGAGTAGCCCTTAGACAGCGTTTAGAAGGCCAACAATGGATTCAAACGTTGAAAGCTGCAGGACAAAGTCATTTTCACAGTTTTGAACATAACCACCCGCTCGAAACAACAGAGATACAAGACACTCCTCCACAGCTTGATCTGCACATTTATCAAAATACTCCAGAAGCACAGGCAATTTTACAGCATGCTTTGGGCACAAAATTCGATCAATTACAGCTTCAATTTGAAACGGATATTCAACGTACCTCACGGGTGATGACGTTAGAAGATACTGATATTGAAATCAGTTTAGACGTTGGCAAGATTCGTTGTGCAGATTCAGAAGTTGAGGTACACGAAGTTGAATTTGAGCTTAAACAAGGTTCGATTCAGCACCTGTTAGCCTTCAGCTTTGAATGGGTAAAAAAATTCCATTTGTGGTTAGATGTACGGAATAAAGCAGAAATTGGACATTTACTTTCGGTACAACAAAAAGTCAGCCCTGCAACATTAGCTAAAGAATTCCACTTTAGCAAAAAGGACAATGCAGACCAAAATTTACGCCTCTTGATTGCACAACAATTACAGCATTTGTTGCCTAATATTGCCGCTATTTCTGCACAAGTGGCGGAGCAAAGTCATATTGATCAGGCACAGCTTGCCTTGCAGCATTTACAATTCACCCTGTCGTTATTTAAAGACTGGTCTAAACATTTGGGTGATAAATGGGCCATGCAAATTGCAGCTTTTAAACAGCATTTTGACCATTTGCAGCACTTAGAACACATGCAGGCCACACTGGGTGCTTTTTTACAGAATCCAACCACAGCAGAAAACCTGAAAAAAGACACACTGTATGCACAGGAAAAACTGGTCAACTTAGTCCGCTCAACGCAAAATGTGCATCACTATTTAGAATTGCTCATGTTTAGTTTGGCACCAAACGACAGCACAGGTATTGACTTAAAAACTGCAGCACAGAATACCCTGCAACAACAATATAAACAGCTGCATGAACAACTACAGCAAAGCAATATTCATGACTTTGAAAGTTTAGATCAGCTGGCTTTGCGTATTCAGGAACTTAAATTTAGCTTCCCAGTTTTAACACATATTTATGATGTGAAAAATTTGCAAAAATATAGTAAAGCCCTGAATGATGCGCAACTGGCTGCACAGGAATATCAAATTTTGGCATCTTCTGCACAATATATTCAGCAAACGGAACTTGAAGCCAGCGACTGGTTTGTTTTAGGTTGGCTCACGGCTAAACAAGAAGTCTATGCACAACGTCTGTTAGAAGCGACAGAACAATTTATGGTGAGCCGTAAATTTTTAAAGTAATCACAAAAAATCATACATAGCAGCATGGGCACTCCCCCTGCTGCTTGGGCAAAACACCAACTTTAGATTTATTTTCCTTTTCAATCTTTTATTCACATTTTCTCTCTTGTTCATTTATAGATTTGCACTATAGTAAAAAGAACTTGGCTTGTTTCATCGAGGGTGTTCCCGATGTCTGAAATAGAATTAAAGTTTCAAATTCCGTCTACTTATCGTGCCGCATTTGAAAAAGCATTTAAAAAGAACAAACTGGTTCAGCAACAACGCTTATGGGCTAAATATTATGATAGCCCTGAACAGCACTTGGCCAAGCAGCGCATTGCACTGCGTCAGCGTTTAGAGGGTGATATTTGGCGTCAGACTCTAAAAGCACCCAGTCCACAACATTATGAACGCTTTGAGCTAGAGCATGAATTAGGATACGAAGCACCTGAACAATGCGACTTGGCATGTTATGAAAACCATAAACAAGCCAGAAAGATTTTGAAAAAAGCATTGGATGGTTCAAATGCGAATTTAACCCTGCAATTTGAAACCGATGTTTTGCGCTACAGCCAATTGGCACATTATAAAAACAGTCAAATTGAAGTTGCTTTTGACTTAGGTGAAATCCGCCAAGGCAAACAATCGGTAGAAATTTACGAAGTTGAGTTTGAACTCAAACAAGGTGAGATTGCAGATTTAATTGCCTATATTCAGCCTTGGATTAAGAAGTACCATTTGTGGCTCGATACACGCAGTAAATCACAACGTGGCAATATGCTGCATAACAATGAAAGTATGATTCCTGTGCAACAGCAAAGTGCTTTACAACTGGAACATCCAGAAAATATGCACGCACTGTTGGCACAAATTACCCAAAATTGTTTGGCACATTTACTACCGAATGCAACCGCCATTGCCAGTCAAGATTATGCCAGTGGGCATGTGCACCAAGCGCGTGTCGCTATCCGCCGTTTACGCAGTGCCTTTAAAATCTTTGCTGAATACGATGCGCTGGCCAATCAAAACTGGGAAAGCCAATTGGCCACCCTGTTTCAGCAATTAGGCTCCACCCGCGATCAAGATGCCTTGCGTGAAAGCCTGATTCCACAACTTGAAAGTGCTGGTTCGCCAATTACAGAATTACCACCTGCGGCCAATGAAAATATTGCGATTGATGCGATTTTCCGCTCACCCACAACCACACTCTTACTTTTACAATTGATCAGCTTTAGCCATGCTTCGGCTGCTGAAGACCCTGAGCAAAAACCAATCAAGAAAATTTTGCGTAAACGACTGCAAAAAATGCATCAACAGATTTGTGAAGATGCAGGTCATTTCCAACAATTTGATGTAGAAACCAAGCACCGTACCCGTAAACGAGTCAAACGCTTGCGTTATACAGTTGAATTTGTCAGCAGTCTATTTGCAGAAAACGAAGTCAAAACATATTTAAAAACCCTAAAACCGTTACAGGAAACTTTAGGACATTTTAATGATTTGATGGTGGCACAAGGTTTATACGAAAGCCACGCTCAAACTGAACCCAAAACGTGGTTTGTATTGGGTTGGATTGCATCAGAAGAACGTCACATTTCCGTGCAGGCCGAGCAAGATTTACAACAATTTGCGCAAAGCGAACCATTTTGGTCATAGCTGATTGTTCAGTTTTGATAAATAAATAGCTCAACACAGTCATTAGGATTGTGTTGAGCTAAATGGTTTTGTGATCATTTTTGAATCACATTTATTACCACAAGATTTAATCAATACCCCATACCTTCTAACGATACTTACCAAATACTTTCCAAGTCTGATTATCGGCTAAAGGGTCTTGATAGCTGTCACTGCGCTGTTTACGTGGCTTGTCACGAGCATCAACCAGTTCAAAATGCGGCTCTACACTTAAAACAATACCATTCACATAAAAACGGGTACGAGTATAGTCACTTTGCCCATGTTGAAACACGTAAGTGCGCAAATCAATAAACTCACGATGTGCTACCAGTGCTGCTGTATCATCACTATCTAACCAGCGCTGCATGGCCTGAATTTCAGATGGTTCAAATTGCCCACATTTTTCAATTAGACTGGCAATCCCCCGAAAAGTTTTAGACTCTTTAGCACGGGTTTTATTCACCCGAATTCGATCTACATGAAAATAAAACAACGGTAAATTTAAATGGCTAGGCAAATGAATGGCATCGATTACTTCATCTTGCATAAAAGGCTGGAATAAATCCTGAGCACGCTCAATTAACCCCGTCCACTGCCCATAATAATGTGCAACTTCGGCAGCAGTTCCATAGTAAATAGGCAGCCCTTCTACATGTGCAAGCTGTGCAGGTGGCCAAATATTTTGACGTAATAAGGCAATATCACTTTTTAAACTTTGTACTGCAATTGCATCTTGCATGACCCGCTCCAATCTTACTTAGGCTATTTTTAGATTAAGGCAAAGGTTTTGTTTCTGCAAGGCTTTGCCTATAATGAGGCATCTAAATTCTTAGCTTAGGAAAAGTTCATGGTTCAAAAGATTGAAGCAACCGATGTAACCGAAGAAGAAGCATTAAATGCCGCTTTTTTTGAACGTGCCGATGAATTTATTAAACAGGCGAATGGCTTTTGTCACTTTGAAAAAGGCTCTACAGTAAAACCCGCTGAAATTCGTGGTCAGGTCAGTGCTGCCATGTTGTTCGCTACAGCGCGTTTTAATACTTGGGTCGCTGCCAATAACTTTAAAGATGGCAATGAAATGCGCGATGCCAAAGATCAGGTGATGTCGTATATTTTGCAGCAATTTCAAATGATGCTAGAAGATAACTACGACGAATACTGCGAACAGTTTGAAAACTATTTGCGCTTCCGTCATAACGAAGAGTTTCATACCAATAAACATGATCATTCACACGATCACGAACATTAAGTTCTGCATAAAAGCCCTATGGGGCTTTTTTAATGCGCTAGTTTTCCAATTTGTAGTTTTTCGATCAATACCCTTCCCTTTTGCAACGTGATGGCTTTGAATAGTGAAATAACAGCGTTATAAAAAAGGATGATTATGCAGAATCTAGGATTTGCACTCATTGATGCGCATATTCACCAATGGGACCCGTATAACACGCCACACAGCGCAAGATTGGCGGTAAAACTTTTGGGGAAACATCCCAATTTACTCGATAAAACCATCCGCTTGATTAAACCCAAAGCGCTGATTGAAACATTGGGACGCACAGAACACGTTACTTCAGCCTATTTACCTGAACACTATGCACGTGATTTAGGCTTTTATCCTGCCGAAAAAGTCGTGCATATTGAAGCCAACTGGCACGATCATAAAAGCAAAGGTGTGGTTGGTGAAACGGAGTTTATAGAACGCCTAGATTTTAAAAATAATGGTTTCGCCTTGGGTGCAATTGTGGCTGCCGCAGACCCGCGTGACCCAAATTTTAAGAAAATTCTAAAACTGCATCATAAAGCTTCACCGCATTTTTGTGGTATTCGCAAAATGGCTGCAGTGCATGAAGATCGTGGGATTTTTGCATGGGCAGATGAACCTAATTTGTATCGAAATAAAAAGTTTCTAAAAGGCTTTGAAGTCTTGGCACAATACAATTTAAGTTTTGATGCATGGACATATTCGACCCAACTGAGTGATGTCTTGGCACTGGCCAAACAGTTTCCTGAAACATCCATTGTACTTGACCATTTGGGCACACCTGCTGGACTGTTTGGACAGGTGGGCCATCACACAGGTGTGACAAAAACTGCACGGGAAAATATCCTGTTCCGCTGGCAGGAAGATATTGCAGAATTAGCACATTGTCCAAATGTTTACAGCAAAATATCAGGCTTATTCATGCCTGTTTTGGGGCACCAATTTCACCCACAAAAACGTGAAGCATCGAAACAGGAAATTATAGATTTGACCGCACCACTCATTCAGCATGCTTTGCAAAGCTTTGGTATGTATAGGTTAATGTTTGCCTCAAACTTCCCTATGGATCGAGTCAGTACCTCTTTGGTCAATTTAATTGATGCAACTAGCGATATTGTTGCTGCATATCATCCAAATGCTTTGCAACAAGTGTTTCATCATAACGCTAAACAGTTTTACCGCTTATAAAGCCGTGAAACAGCTTTTCAAAACGCTCCAATCAAACTTCAAGAAAAAAAAAGCGCATCGAAGTTGATGCGCTTTTTATGTGCCTGTTAAATACTAGATTGAATCTTATTTCTGTGCAGCTTTGGGTGTGACCATATCTGCTTGCACTTGACCGTATTGATCTGCCGCCACTTCCAGTAAATGTTCCAAATTTAAATATTTTTGAATCACAGCATCCACATCAGCTTTACTGAGTTTGGCCAAAGCCTGATCACGGCGTTCACGGAACAATAGATCACGCCCTTGTTCTAATTGCGGCACCAACATACGGTGGATACTGCGTTCATCCTCCAAAGCCGTAACACGTTTTTTTAGAATATCTGCTTTTGCTGCTTCAACTTCTTGCAGCGTAACACCATCACGGCGCAAGTCCATCAACACCTTATGAACAGCTTGCGATACTTGAGCCGACTTGCCTGCACTATACTGTGCCGAAATACTTAGCGCACCCGATTGCTCAAACTCACTTAGACTCAAGCCACTGTTAAAACCATAGACCAAAGCATTTTTTTCACGTAACTCTTGTGCCAAACGAGAAGACAATTGTGATTCACCTAAAATATAACTCAGCACCATCATGGCAGGTGTGTCTGGATGATTCACGCCCAAAGGTAAAGTCAGTAGACTCTGATAACTACCAAATTCACGTTGTTCTGCCAATACATGCAACTTTTGTGCAGGATATGCCGTGTATGCCGAATCTAGGCGTTGATATGGCTGATGACTTCGCCACTGCCCTAAACGCTTGCTCAATAGCTTCTGCATCGATTTCGGGTCGAACTCCCCTGTAATCGCAATATGGGCATGATCCATAGCAAAAAACTGACGATACAACTGCTGTACTTGTACCTGTGTCGCAGCTTGTAATTGCTGTTTGGCAAACTCTGGTTCAAAGTGATAGCGTAAATCGCCCTTTGGGTAAATTTCGATTAAACGTGCCATGGTCAACGCCGCTACAGTTTCAGGCTCGGTATAAGGTCGTTCTAAACTCGATAGACTTTGTGAGCGTATTAAATCGAACTGACTTTGTTCAAAGCTTGGGGCTTGCATCACATCTAAAACAAAGTTAAAAAATTCATCAAATTTTTCTTTTTTTGCCACAATTTGGATATGCATACTATTGGCATCGGCTTGGGCAAAAGCTGAACCGCCTGCGGCAATGGATTGATCTGCAATGTCTTGCAAACTATGTTCCTGTGAAGCCCGTAGCAATAAATATGCGGTTAAATCTAGAATTTCACCTTGCTTAAATAAAGTCTGAGCCGTACCTAAATTGACTGAAATAGCGGCATAGGTTTTATCATCACGGGTCGCTGTTGGAAATAATGCATACTTGGCCCCATTTTTTAAACTTCCACGCAGAATCTTTTTTTCATTTTTAATCAAAGACTGTTTGGATTTTTGCACATACTCTGCAACTTCGTGCTGATAACTTTGCACATCTTTTAAAGGGATAACAGGTGCATCTTGCTGATCTAAAGTTTTAGCAACGCTTGAATTATTTTTCGCTGTAAGTGCCTGTTTTTGATCTTCAGGTGTGGGTTGAATTTCGCCAATGACCCGATGTTCTGCGGTAAAAAACTGTTTTAAATGTCGATTCAACTCATCTACATTTAACTGCTGAATATCTTGTAAATCACGCCAATACTGCGTCCAGTCCCCCTGATAAGCCACCGCATAATCACTCAAGCGACCGCCCAAAGCTACTGCATCATTCATAACACTATCAGCTTGATTTTGAATCAGGTTTTTAACCCGTTGTAATTCTGCTGCATCAAAATTCTTGGCCTGCTCGATGCTCTTATTCAAACTAGCTTGTACTTGTTTAGCGTCGTGATTTGGCGCATACAATGCCCCCATCAGCACTAAATTAAAATCTTGATCTAGCCATGTGCTAGATTGCACCATGGTGCTTGTACCTGTTTCCACAAGATTTTGATATAAATGTCCGCTCGGCTGTAAGGTATGCAAATAAGGCGACAACACCAAAGCGGTTTTTAACTTTTCGTCCTTGCCATTTAAATACAAATTAAATTTTGCCAGTTGACTGCCCTTTTGTACGACAAAATTGCGTGGCTGAATTTTTTTGCTGTCCAATAACGGAACTTGCACCTGCTTTGGAATTTGACGTGCTGCAATTGGACTAAAATGCTGATCAATTTGCTTTAACACAGCAGTCTGATCAAACTTACCTGTCATAACCAAAACAGCATTATTCGGTGCATACCAAGTCCGATAAAACTGGTTCAATTCCTGCATTTTAATGGATTGCAGTTCATTTAAATCACCAATCGGTAAGCGTCCAAAATACTGATTCCCATAGGCCGATTTCCACACCTGATCCAACAAAACTGAAAATGGCTGATCCATACGTACTTCACGTTCGCGTTTCACGATCGCAATTTCAGCAGGTACGTATTTTTCTTGCAGCACCAGTTTGTCCATACGTTCAGCTTCTAGAAAAATCATTTCATTAACTGCACGTGTTTCAGGACGAATGATATTGGTATATTTGGTCGAGTAATAATCCGTGCTGGCATTGTGCATTAAGCTGTGTTGATCTAGACGGCGCTGAAACTCCTCTTCGGGCACATTTTTTGTACCTTTAAACGCCAAGTGCTCTAATAAATGTGCTAAACCACCTTTGCCTTGTGGGTCATTGAGTGATCCTGTCAAATACACCATATTCATAAAGACTTTGTTTTCTTTTTGATTAGGTGCAAGAATGACACGTAAACCATTATCTAGTTGATATTCTTGTATATCTTGTTTTGATTTAACTAAAACAGGCTGGGCAAAAACCACACCATTAAATGCTAACACACATAAAGACAAGCTCAAGGTTTTCAAACGTAGCAACATTATTTTTCCGATAAATTTCATTTTATTTTTGACTGCTACAGCGCACAGTCATCACGCATTTTTGCCAAAACAGCTTAACAAGATGTACTTCTTTAAACAGTAAAAATTTGCAAAATTCAGGATTTAAATCAAACAACCAACACACTGCCAAATTGGACTTAAAGCATAATTTCACCCTGTAGATATAACTGGGCATAACCTGAAATTTCAATGCGCTCATGGTCTAGCACACAGCAATACAACACCCCACCACGTTGTGAAGCCTGATAAGCCACCAATTCAGTTTTCCCTAATAGTTCTGCCCAAAGCGGGGCAATTGCTGTATGAATCGAACCTGTTACAGGGTCTTCAGGAATACCCATGACGGGCGCAAAATAACGTGAAACACAGTCATAATCGGCTTGTGAAGATGCTGTAATTGCAACATCAACACTTGAACATGCGGCAGTTAAAGCAGTTCGTAACTGTCCAAGCTGTTTTAATAATTCTAGATTCGGCTGCTCGTCTAGTACATCTTGCACAGATTCATATTCCACAATATAAGCTTGCGCATTCAGATATACATTTTTAAATGGCTTGCTCAGTGCCTGTCGCAAAACTGCAGGATATTCCTTGACTAACTTGGCACGACGGATTGGAAAATTCATGCAGATTTTGCCATCTGGCTGTTGATGTACCGTAAAAATACCCAAATTTTTCACATGAAATTGAATGGTTTTGGCAGCGGTATAGTCCTTAAATATGACAAAGCTACTTGCAAGCGTCGCATGTCCACAAAAATCAACTTCGGTGGTCGGGCTAAACCAGCGGATTTCAAAGTTTTCAGCATCCAACATTTTCACAAATGCGGTTTCTGATAGATTATTTTCCTGTGCAATATGTTGCATCAAGTCATCGTCTAACCATGTATCAAGTAATACAACTGCAGCAGGATTGCCTTTAAATAATGTATGGCTAAAAGCATCGACTTGATAAATTTTCATGGCTAAACGGTTTGTCCTAAAAAAGATAGCATCGACCTAATATAAATAGGCTTGAAACGGAAATGGTTAAAAGATTTGATATTTACACAATATTTGATCTGAAATTAACGTGCACTTGCCTGTAAATATGGATAAGGATTCACTGCTCCTTGCTCACGTACATAAATGCCATAATGCAAATGTGGTGGTGTGTTTTGGGCATTGCCTGTTGTGCCAACAAAACCAATGACTTCTCCAGCCTGTACCCAATCTCCCGCTTGAATGTGTTCGGCATAATCATCAAGGTGCGCATAATAATGCTGGCTTAATGCAGGCCCTGTAATCCAAACAACTTTACCACCCAAACGGTCTAAACCAATTTTATGCACAATGCCATCTGTCGCAGCAATGACGGCTGTACCACGCGCTGCAAAAATATCAGTCCCCTGATGCTTACGGCCTTCGCTGCGGGCTGCACCCCATGTATCTTGTATTTGACCTATATTTACTCCTTTCACGGGAATTTGTAATGGAGTCCCAGCCAGTTCAGTTTGTTGCAATTTCCAGTATAAATACGGGGTTTGAATTCCTGCAGATTCACCAGACACAGGTGGCTGACATGCACTAAGCAAAGCCAACATTGAGAAGATAAGTGAGAGTTTTAAGCACCAACGACCTTGTTGCATAACATCCTAATTTTTATTCATATCAGTTTTATCTTAATTTTATGCACTATAGATGCCTAGCCTGTTTCTGTAATTTTAAATGCACACACTAAAAATAATTGCCAATATGCAATACTTTCTGTTGTTCTTATCGCATAATAGCGACATCCAAACCCACTTTATTTGAGTTTTAATTGGGAAATAATATTTTCCTCATTTTAGACAACTCACTTTATCTCCAATTTGTTGAATTTAAAGAAGCATTTCTTATGAAAATCGTCATCCTGAACAAGCCATATGACGTTCTCTCTCAATTCCGTGAGGATGAAAAACACCTCACCATGTCTGCTTTTGTAGACGACCCTGACTTACGTTTAGCAGGGCGTTTAGATATGGATTCGGAAGGCTTGGTATTCCTAACCGATCATGGCGGCTTAAATCAGTTTATTACCAACCCTGCCAATAAAAAATACAAAACCTACTTGGTACAAGTCGAAGGTGATGTCACAGAAGAAGCTTTAGCACAACTACGCAAAGGTGTAGAGCTTAAAGATGGTATGACTTTACCTGCACAAGCACACAAAGTAGATGAACCAGAATGGTTATGGGAGCGTGATCCACCTGTCCGTTTCCGTGCTTCTGTTCCGACCTCTTGGGTTGAAATCTCAATTTGCGAAGGACGCAACCGTCAAGTACGCCGCATGACTGCTGCTGTTGGTTTTCCAACCCTGCGTTTGATTCGTACTAAAATAGGTTCAATCGACTTGGTACAACTTGGCTTGCAACCTGGTGAAACCAAAGAAATTGAACCGTTGTTGTATCCTGACTTTAAAGATGTCCCTGCGGCAGAGCCATATCGCTCGCGTTCTTATGTGAAAAAACCAGGTGGTACGGGCGGCAAGCCAATGCATCAAAAGAAAAATAAAGATGGTACGCCTAAGAAAAAATCTGGTACGCCACGTATTTGGCAAATGGAAGAAGGTGAAAAACCACGTCGTAAGACCAATGGTACAACACGCCCAAATACCAAAAGCCGTGGACGTCGGGCGCGTTAATGCTTGAGTGCCGCATTAGCTCAACACAAAAAATGGATGCCAAAGCATCCATTTTATTATTGCAGAATTTTAAAATTAACTTCAAATCAACCTTTTAACCACAATTCCACTTTCGCCTGATCTTGCAGTTTTAATTCAACTTCATGTAATTCAGTCTGTGCAGCATTCACTTTAAAGGTCATCAACTCATCACGGCGGAAAGCATGAACAGTATAAGCTGCATCTTGTTTAGCATATTGCTCAAGCGACTTTGTCGTAGCTTTTAAACCATCTATCGCAACAATCACGTCATGTGCAGAAAGCCCTGCTTTTGCAGCCGCACCTTCACGACGCGCAGCTTGGACCAACACCCCTTCAGGCTTATCTGTCAGTTTCAGACCAAATGGCAAAGACTTGTCCTGCTTAAGCTGATACTGAATACCAAATTCAGGCAATAACTGATCTAAAGGCAATTCATCTGTCGTGTTGATTAAATGATGGATTTGCTCTGACCAATCATCTCCTGTCAACTCTTTACATAACTCAAAAATTGTACGCTCATGCACTTGAATGCCCTGTTGCGCATTGGCATATAATTTCTGCATTAAGGCATCTAAACTTGAACCACGTAAACGCAAGCCCAAATCTAAGCACAAAGCAACCAAACAGCCTTTGTTATAGTAGCTGGTTCCTGCATGGTTCGAGTTTTCATCCTGACGATAGAACTTCACCCATGCATCAAAACTTGATTCTGCCACAGTTTGAATCGCACGCCCTGGGTTTTGTAAATAGCGATCAATTTGTGCTTTAAGTAATTCTAAATACGCTGCCTGATCAATCACGCCACTGCGCAATAATAACAAGTCATCGTAATAAGAAGTAAAACCTTCAAAAATCCATAACAGTGAGGTATAGCCTTCTTGATTCAAGTCATAATTAACAAAGTTTTCAGGGCGAATGAATTTGACTAACCAACTATGGAAATACTCATGACTACACAAGCCTAAAAAGCGCTGATAATCTTTAGATGGTTGTTCAGGCTCATTGGCTTTAGGTAAATCATCACGTGGTGTAATCAGGCTAGTACTGTTTGGATGCTCCAAACCACCATAACTATTGCCTGTTGCCATGGTCATAAAGGTATAGTTTTCAAATGGCGCAGAACCAAACATAGCAATTTGTGTAGCGCAGATTTTTTCAATATCTTGCTGCATACGCACAGCGTTCATCGCGTGTTTGCCCGATACCACAAATTCATGTGGAATATCTGCTGCGCTAAAACTAAAACGGGTTTGTTCTGCCAATTCAAATGGCGCATCAATCAATTCTGCATAATTTTTGGCTTTTAAGGTATACCGCCCTTTCACCAAACTTTTTGCAGCCAAACCTGTCGCAAGTTGAAAATGCTTTAATTCATCTGGTAAAAATAATTCGACTTCAACTGCTTTATCTTCCTGACCATCTAAGCCCAAACAAGCACAGGCAGGATTGACATATAAACGGGTCTGATCGACATAAGCGCCACGCACCGACAAATCATAGGCATAAACATCATATTCCACCGTAATCAATTCATGGTCGGTATTGAACAAACGCCATTTATTCTTTGCAAATTTCTGAATTTTGAGGATGCGCCCCGCCTCATCATAAGCACGCACCGACTCAATATGTTTTGAAAATTCACGAATTAAATAACTGCCTGGAATCCAAGTGGGTAATGATAAAACCTGAGTAGGATTAGCCAAAAAACGCACGGTGACATGCATAAGATGCTGACGATAATCGTCAAATTCGATTTGATAATGCAACATAATGGGCAATACAAAATGTATAAATAAGAACTTGGCCACAAGCTTAACATTTTTTTAGCAATTGATGCGTCATCGCCTGATTTGTGGGTATTTTTGGCTAGTCATTCGGCAAAAAAAAGCATAGCATGCCTAAGTCACTCGACACCGATTTTACTGTTTAGACACCATTACAGCACCAACGGACTGGTGTACATAAGGAACTTCTTTGAAACGTGTTATTTATCTGATTGCGCTACTCTGCTGGCTTTGCAGCGCAATCACACATGCCGCATTATTGAATATCCAAGCCGAAAGTGTTGAAGCCGAAGCTTGGGCAATTTTAGACCCACAATCTGGACAAATCATTGCAGAGCACAATAGCCACGTACAACGTGCGCCTGCGTCACTGACCAAAATGATGGTCTCCTATATTGTGCTGAAAGATATTCAGGCAGGTAAATTAAACAAGCATGAAATTTTGACCGCAACACCTGTGGTACAGCAAGTGATGTGGGATGAATCACAAATGTACTTAAAAGCAGGTGAACAAATTTCGGTAGATCAATTGTTGGCTGGGCTAATTATTATGTCTGCCAATGATGCTGCGCTGACTTTGGGTGAGCGTGTTGCAGGTGGTGTACCGCAGTTTATTGCTCGAATGAATCAGGAAGCGCAAGCGCTGGGCATGCAAGACACACTGTTTCAGAATCCATCTGGTGTAACCATGCCAAACCATTATTCTTCTGCGGCAGATATGGCCCGTTTGGCACAAGCCATTGTGACCGAAACACCTGATTATTTGATCTACTCTAAACAGACCAGTTTTACCTACAATCAGCACTATCACCGTGCGACCAATATTTTATTAAAACAAGACCCAAGTGTAGATGGTTTAAAAACAGGTTATACCAAAGCAGCGGGATATAACCTTGCTTTAACCGCAAACCGCCCAACATTAGACAGCGATGCACCTGAACGTCGTTTAGTGGTAGTGGTCATGGGCACCAAAAGCGTTCAAAAACGTGCAGAAGTCGCGCATAAATTGTTAAATTTAGCCTATAGCTACACCCGTAACGAGCTTGCAATTAAACCTAAACAAATGATTGCTGAACTTCCTGTCGTAAAATCGACATTACGCATGTTTAAAATTGAAAGCAGCCAACCAAAGTTTGTGACAACATCTTTATACGAACGTGCGGATGCGATTGATTTAGCAGCATTTGACCAAAACACTTTGCGTCTACAAATGGCAACAGCAGATGGCCTGTTACATAGTATTGAGCCCGCTCAACGGACTCAAACCCACTTGAACATTGAGTTGTCAGAAAAGTTACTGACAGCCCCGCTTGAGCAAGTTATGAAGTTAGCAACGGTGCATGTCTATCAAAATAATCAATTGATTAATAGCTTTGCAATTGAAGAACAAGTGCAAATTGCAGAAGCCAATATTTTTGAACGTATTATGATGTGGTTTGGAAACTTGTTTAATTTCTTTGGGCAGCAAACTACAGAAGATCAACACACTTCTCTGGGCTAGAACCAAAGCATCACTAAATTTTAATATAGTGAAGATGGGCCATGCCCCATCTTTTCTATTGTCATCTACACATTACAAAAAGCTGGCAGAATCAGTTGCAGCGAAAAACCGTAAAAATTTGCAGACTTGCATATTTTTGCATTGAAATAATAAACTTTGCCCTTATTAATTAAAAAATGTCATAAAAAACTTGGAAAAGTGAAGAATTTGCAGAAATGTCTATAACAAATTCCACATTTCACTTTATGATGTACCCTTAAAAAATTGAATGGATCAATAACATGACTGCTATTGCAAATGACCTCGTGGTTTCTTTCCACTACACATTGACTAACGCAGAGGGCGAAACTCTCGACAAATCTCAAGGTGAACCACTTGCCTATTTGCATGGTGCAGGTAACATCATCCCTGGTTTAGAAAAAGCGTTAGAAGGTAAAACAGTAGGCGAAAAATTTACTGTAAACGTACCTGCTGCTGAAGGTTATGGCGAATACAACCCAGACCTAGTTCAAGAAGTTCCTGCACAAATGTTCCAAGGTGTAGACAACATCCAACCTGGTATGCAATTCCAAGCGCAAACTGATGATGGCGTTCAAATTGTAACTGTAAAAGCGGTTGAAGGTGACAACGTTGTTGTAGATGCAAACTTCCCACTTGCTGGTCAAGATTTAACTTTTGAAGTTGAAATCGTTGAAATCCGTGAAGCTTCTCAAGAAGAATTAGATCACGGTCACGTACACGGTGCGGGTGGTCATCACCACTAAGATCATCTGATCAAATGAAAAGGCAAAGTTATATAACTTTGCCTTTTTGTTTTTATTTTGGAACTCTGTACACGACAAATTTCACAGAACCCTTATCCTATCAGGATTCTGCTTTCTTAAAATTGCCAAAATTTCCTTAA
>NZ_JAAZQX010000028.1 GCF_012371325.1 Acinetobacter sp. A2
TTTCATGCAGAATCTCCTGCTCGTATCTTAAGAGAAAATTCTACTTTTAGATCCTATTATTTTTAGGGGGGATTACCTATCTATTAAGGAATATATGGCATCTGTAGCGTAGTTAAGTTGTTAGGTGCTAAGGCCTATACCAATTAATTAAAATATGAGTCAAGAAAGAATGATTTACGCTTATCACAAAAGACCTAAACCCTTAATTGATAAAAATATCAAAATTTTACTTCAAAATCCTCGGACTTTTGCTGGTGGCCATCTAAATATAGGGAATGAATTAGACTATGAATACTTTTTTGAAGTCAAAGACTTAAACTCTAATTTACTTGGATTTTTATGGTTTGAATTCAATTCGCAAAATAATACTGTTGAATTTAATTTAGGTAAATCACCATCAGCCAATAAATTTAGCAGATTTACAGAAAGCATTTTAAATGATTTAGATGATATAAAAAATTATTTACCAAAAGAATGGTTTAATAATAGTATGTGGTTAGTAGGTATTAAATCGGTTAATCCCAAGAGAGAACAATTAGAGAAAGTATTAATTTCCAATGGTTGTAAGCGTCCGCTGAACCCCACTTTTTCTAACTCATTAATACCGCGATAGTGTCCACTAAATTTAAGTGGACACCTATTTATGGATTTAAAGACAGTTATAGACAGTACAGCAACGCTAAAAAAGCCCCGTCGAACCTTCACGGCTGAATTTAAACATCAACTTATTCAGCAATGCCAGCAGCCAGATACATCGGTGGCTAAGGTAGCAATGCAACATCAGGTCAATGCGAATCTGTTGCATAAATGGATTCGTCAGTCCAGATCAATGCCCTCTGCATTAACACCCCCCTCCATTCCACAGACTGACTTTCTTCCGGTCATTCTTCACCCGACTCCAGTCAAACAAGAAGCACCTCTACCACCTGTGCCAGAGAAGAAAGCTGTCGCTCATATCAGGATTCCATTACATGAGGCACCAAGTTCCGCAAGGGATCAGATGATCGAGATCGACTGGCCGGTGGAGTCAGTAACTGAATTACTGTTGCTGATCCAGGGTTTGACTCAATGATTCGTATTGATGAGATCTGGTTGTCTACCCAGCCGATGGACATGCGTGCAGGGATGGATACAGCCATGGCTCAGGTGCTGAGAGCCTTTGGCTACATCAAACCGCATTGCGCTTACCTGTTCTGTAATAAGCGTGGCCATCGTATGAAAGTGCTGGTGCATGATGGACTGGGTATCTGGCTGTGTGCCCGGCGGCTGGAACAGGGGAAATTCCACTGGGCTAAAGTTCACCAGGGTGAAAGTATGGCGATCAGCCCGGAGCAGTTACAGGCACTGATCCAGGGTTTGCCCTGGCAAAGAATCGGACTGCAGCAAGTGGTAACAATGCTCTAAACCAGGCTCATCCATTCTGCTATTCTCCAAACGTTCTATTTCCTCTGCATCATGACCTCAGGCATACTGCGGTCATGAATACGCTGCCTGATTTAAGCCAACTGACCCATGAACAACTGCTGGAATTTACCAGACAGTTGGCGATGCAGCATCAGTCTCTGGCACAATCTAAACAACAACTGGAACAATCAAATCAGCAATTAGATGCCAGAGTTCAACATCTTGAAGTCACCAATCAGCAATTAGATTCTAAAGTTCAACATCTTTCTATTCTCAATCAAAAATACGAGCATGAGCTTGCACTATTTAAACAGCATAAATTCGGCAGTAAAAACGAACATCTCACCGCAAAACAAATCCATCTCTGGGATGAAGCGGTTGAAGAAGATATTGCAGCGGTTGATCTGGAACGACTGAATGCAGATAAAACCAATGCAGCTGCACAGAAAGCCCCAGTCAACAAACCTAAACGTCGGCTGTTGCCAGATCATCTACACACCCTCCGTATTGAGCATGAACCTGAATCAACACAATGCAGTTGTGGCTGTACCTTGCGTCGTATCGGTGAAGATGTCAGTGAAAAACTGAATTTCAGACCGGCACAGTTCTATAAGGAACAGCATGTGCGTGGTAAATGGGTCTGTGATCAGTGTGACACTCTGACTCAGCAAGCGATGCCAGCCTATGTGATTGATAAAGGCATTGCTTCACCTGAATTGCTTAGCCATGTGCTGGTGTCAAAGTATGCCGATCATTTGCCTTTGTACCGTCAACGTCAAATCTTTCTACGCGCAGGTGTTGATCTGTCTAGATCAACGTTATCTGACTGGATTGGCCGCTGTGGGGTGGAACTGGAACCTCTGGCCAATGCCTTAAAACAGGTGGTACTGCAACAGCAGGTGATCCATGCAGATGAAACACCGGTGACGGTCATGCAGATGGGTGAAAATGAGAAAAAGCCCAAAAAAGGTTATGTCTGGGCCTATGCCAGCACACAGTACAATCCAGTTCAGGCAGTGATCTATGACTTTCAAGATAGCCGTTCTGGCCAGCATGCTGAAGACTTCCTGAAAGGCTGGCAGGGTCATTTGGTCTGTGATGATTACAGTGGTTATAAAGCACGCTTTAGATCAGGTCAGGTCATTGAGGTGGGCTGCATGGCACATGCACGTCGTAAATTCCATGAACTACATGTGACCAAGAAAAGTCAGGTCGCTGAACAGGCATTAGTGCTGATTCAGAAATTATATGCGATAGAAGCAGAATTAAGAAAAAAGACGGATGGTACAGCGGAAGACCGCTGCGAATACCGACAACAGCATAGTCAACCGGTCATGCAACAACTATATGAATGGCTCAACCAACATCAGCTGACGGTGCCATCGAGTTCTCCAACCGCCCGGGCGATCAATTACAGCCTAAAACGTTGGACTGCTTTAAGCCGCTATCTGGATGATGGCAATCTACCCATTGACAATAATTGGATAGAGAACCAAATGCGTCCCTGGGCCTTGGGGCGTAAGAACTGGCTATTTGCAGGTTCGCTGCGCAGTGGTCAACGAGCTGCCAATATCATGACTTTAATCCAGTCAGCAAAGCTGAATGGCTTGGATCCGTATGCCTATTTAAGTGATGTGCTGAAAAGGTTGCCAACACATAAAGTGCCCCAAATAGAAGAATTACTACCTCACCGCTGGAAACCTGAACCCCGTTAAAACTTGGCGATGGCGTTCAGCGGATGCTTACATAAATCCGAGAATTATCGTATGATTTAAAAAAATCAAAAGAATAAACGGTAGTCGACGCTTTTTATGCCTAAATACATCCGTAGCACCTTGATGATGACCACTCTCGTTTCGCTTTTGAGTGGTTGCCAAGTGGTCAGTGTGAAAAATCAATCACTGAACGTCACAATTACCAATGAGCGTGAGAGTATTTTAACGCGGGATAAGCTCAGTGAAGCGAGTCTAAACGTACTGTCTATGACAGGTCGAGAAGCCAAAATCTGTTCAGAGCAACCTGAAGAATGTGTCAGCGAACTCAGACAAATTCCACAAATTCAGGATGAACAACTTCTCTCTACTGCCAGCGAACTGTATCTCGCTAAAGCAATTTCCTTAGAAAAATCATCTGCCTGTAAAGTGAGTATTTTAGCCAAGACCCAGTCTGCAGAAAAAAAAGCGCTACAAAAACAAAACTACCAAAGCTGCCTAGATCAGCAACTCGGCATGCTAGATAAAAGTATTCGTTATAGTTACGCCTACATGTTTAACACCAAACGTGGCCCCCAAGATCGTATTTTTGATAACCGACAAGTCCAACTCCGTGACTTTTATAACCAAGCTATCGCTAAACTTGTACATAGTTATGGACTACGCCATGGACCTTCTGAAGTCGGTAATCAAATCAAAGTGGGACAAAGTATTTACCGCATAAATTATGATAACTACCCACTTTTAAAAAACCGTCAAGTTGAACAACTGATGTCAACTTACAATATGAACTTTTCCGGCCTGCGCTCTATCACACGTCGCGATGGTTTTGGTTCAGAGTTTCTGATTGTCCTCCCACCTGAGCACAACGACACCTCACCCGAAAAAGCCAAATATATTGTCGATCCACTGCATTATCAGTATACCAATGGTCGTAATCCCAACATTCACAATGCCCGTTATTTGGCGGCAACCATTACCGCACAGCCACGCTCTGCATCCAGTATCGATGAGATCTTAAACAACCCTGAGTTTGAAATCTCAGCTTATGATCCCTATAAGTTTGAATCTGCGAAAATTGCAGGCAAAAGTTACCCTCTTGCTGCAAACTTTTCTGCACCTTATGGCTTATGGTTGGCACAAAACAATTTAGGTAAAGCCGCGTATTTATCACTGATTGATCGTGATGCACGCCTCACCATGCCGCACCTATACATGCTTGAGCCGTACAACCCAAATAAAAAAGTGGTGGTGCTCGTTCACGGACTAGCCAGTAGTCCAGAAGCATGGATTCGCCTGACGAATGATGTCATGGGCGATCCCGTGCTACGTGAACACTATCAAGTCTGGCAAGTGTTCTACTCGACCAATATGCCAATTTTGGAAAGTCGTTTCCAAATCTATGCAATCATTCAACAAAGTTTTAATTTGATCGACAGCAAAGCGCCTGCCAAAAAGCATGCTGTACTAGTGGGACATAGTATGGGCGGCATTATTGCACGGCTTTTGGTAAGCGATGCTGACTTAACCCCTGCGGCAATGAAACTGCTACCCAATCGACGTGTGCAACAATTTAAAAATGACCCTCTGTTTAAATCACGTCTCGACATTCAACCGATTCCAAACTTCAGTCGGGCCATTTTCTTAGCAGCGCCACATCGTGGGACAGAGTTTGCTGACCGCTGGTTTACTCTTGCGGCACGTAAAGTTATTCGTCTACCAGGTGCGTTTTTGGGGGCACTGACCGATGTTATACAAAGTAGTGACCCTGACCTACAAGCCTTCATTAAAGATGTCGATAATGGACTCATTCAAAATGGACCAAGTGATCTCAGCAAAAACTCTAATTTTACTCGGTTAACTAAAAACGTCGTTCCATACAAAGGCATGAAATTCCACAGCATCATGGGGAATGCGACCAAAAGTGATGACCTCAATATCATTACAGACGATGTCGTGCCTTATACGAGTGCCCATCTAGATGGTGCATTGTCTGAGAAGATTATTAAAGGTGGACATTCTATTCAAGAAACGCCTGAAGCCGTTCTTGAGTTACGTCGTATCCTGCGGTTGCACCTGACTGAACTCGGTCTGTATAAGCCTTAAATCTTAAAAAGCCTAAACAGATGTTTAGGCTTTTTATTTTTGCTTTACACCTAACGCCTACAACAATAATCACTTGGCTGTTTAACAACTGTTCGCTTTATAGATGATTTATTGTTTAGTCGTTTTCAATTTTGCTAAGATATTGCCATTCATACAATAGCTGTTCATAGCGCATAAATACACACGGTAAGCGGTGTCGCTCGGTCTATTTTTATATTGTGTATTTTCAAAGATTTAAGGATTTCACCTACATGAGCAATTCGGGAATCATAACTGATTTGTCCACCCTCACTCCCATGATGCAACAGTACATGGGCGTCAAAATGCAACATCCGCACTCTTTGATGTTCTATCGTATGGGTGACTTCTACGAGCTATTTTTTGAAGATGCACACAAGGCCGCTAAACTTCTCGGGATTACCCTGACCCATCGTGGCAAAGCCAATGGTGAACCCATCCCTATGGCAGGTGTTCCTTACCATGCAGCTGAAGGCTACCTTGCTCGCTTGGTGAAAAAAGGCGAAACCGTCGTTATTTGCGAGCAAATTGGTGAAGTCACAGGTAAGGCCCCTGTTGAACGTGGCGTTGTCCGGATTATTACCAATGGTTTTGAAGAAAATGATAATCAAGATTTTTTAAAGCCAATAAATTAAATATACAAAAAGAGCCTACAGTTATTTGATAATGGCTCTTTTTTGTATTCAAAAATCATTTCAAATATTTATATTGTATGATAACTATGTAAGTAATCCTGTTTCTATTTTATCTGTCATATTTCGTATGAATGAATGATTACTAGCCAAAAGCTCATCCCACATATCGAGACAGTAACTTAGTATTTCTTCATTTTCATCATTTTCTGCTTGATCATACAGTTGCTGAATGACTCTCGTTATAGCATCTGTATCTAAATTATTCATTAATTCTTGAGTTTTTAACTTAAGAATATTTTGGATCATAATCATAATGAGATCACTAAATTGAGCCATTGTCGGGCTTTCTTCTATAGAGTGTAAGACAGTATAAACATTATGATTTAATGCTTTTGAATGGACATAAATTTCAAAAAATTCCCTGGAATATTTTTTTGACCAAAATTTTTGACCGAAAAATCTTCCCATTTTTTTCAGAATATCTTCATTTTCTAAATTGACTAATATTTCAAAGATAGCTTTTAACTTTGAATGGTCAAAACCTTTAGTATCATCTCCCAATAGTTGATTTATGACAGAAGCATATCCCAAAAGGCTTTCTACATTTTTGGATTCAAGTCCTAGTTGAAGTTCTGTCTCAAATAAATCATTGAATAGCCATCGAGCAATGACTTGTTTATGACCCTCTTTTTTCACATCTTCATACTTAGATTCGAGCATAGTTTTGACAAGAGATATAAATTGTTCTCTATATTGACCTGTAAAAGCATTATTAAAATAATAATGATAGCCATGACTTAGAGTATTTCTAATGTCTTTTAGACATAATTCGGCTTTGTTGCACAAAGATTTCATAACTATATGATTTTAAAAGTTTTGATTATTTTTTGATCTAAAGTTAAATCTATTTAAATCAGATGCTTACATATTTATGCAACAAAGCCTAATAAAAATATAAGGTTGCCAACTTACTTTAATTTAACAACTAAATAAGGCTCACTTTATCCTAAACTTTAATTAACTCACCCACTTATCATTATTCATAGCCAATGTTTTTACTAGGTCAAAAATTTTAGTAACTTTTTCTGTAAACATAATAAAATCATAGCTATTTGGTAAATCTACATCTAAAACTTTAGAAATTTCACGTTTTACAATCTCGCTTTGTTGAGTATCCTTCCACCAATCCTGAACCAAAACTTTAGGTGTTGTATTCAAAGACTATCTGCTGCTGTCCAAAGTTGATCTTCTAGCTGTTTTAACTCATTAATGTTCATAATTTTTCCAAATTAATTTATATATCTGATTTGCTCATTTTCTTTAAGCATTTATTCCAGTTATGCCTTTTGTAAAGACAAGATGAATTTCTGAATCATCTCTCTTTCAGACTCTGGTAACGCTTGAATAGATTTAGCAATTGGGTCAGTGCCTAAATCTGAATACTGATCAGTACGCCCAAGCAGGTAATCACTTGAGACATTCAGTACTACCACCAACTTATAAAAATTTTCTAAAGACGGCTTACGAGAACCTGCTTCAATATGTGAGATTGAAGTTGATGGAATCCCTGTTTTTTCAGCAATATCCTGCTGTGTCATTTTTCTTTGTGTTCTTATTTCTTTGAGCCGTACACAAAACAGCTCAGAATCCATCTCAATCAACATAAAACACCATAAACGACAATAATAACTTGACTATATCGACAAGTTTTCATATATATATTCACAGTATTTTATTGTCTATTTCGACAAAAAGACATCATCAAAAGAAATTAAAAGAGGAAATTTAATATGAAGAATAGTGTATGTGCATGAGTGTCTTATCTCGACAATAAAACACTCATGCTTTTCATCTTAAGTTACTGAAATGAAAGATGTAAAATTTCGACGTTTTACCTTTGCATTCTTTCATAACAGACCATTGAAGTAAAATTATCTTGGAGTCTATTATGAGCAGTTCACCGAGCCATATCCCTATTTCTGTACACCCAGCTATTCGAAATTTAAATGTCAGTCAAATTTCTAAAATGATTGCAACAAAAATTATTGAAAAAACTGAATTAAATTTACAATATAACTCATCATTTTGCAGACAGCTCAATGTTGCTACAGACCTGAACACATATGAGACTTTAGCTTATTACATTGATAATCGGTATTTCGAAAAATATGGTTTTAATGGATCTGGACTCATCAACTTTAATGAAGTCTATGATGAGCTATACTGCGAATTTAAAAACAAAATAAAATACCAAATGAATTATGGTGCAAGTTGAGCAACATAAATAAGTCTAAGATAACTATATGATTTTAAATACATTCATATTGTTCATCAACTTGCTCATGCCTATTCAGCATGAGCAAGTTGAATATTCATGAATTTCATATAGTTAGATCCATGTAGATCAACTTATTCATGTTGATTACATCGATCAATATAGTTTTAGAAATGTGTCGGCTCATCTAGTCTATGAATCTTAGGCAATGCCCAAAACCATACTTTTTCACCATAAGGCCTAAAAGGTTTAATATTTAATCTTTCCTGTGCACGCCGTATAGATGATAAACTCAGATCAGCTTCTTTAGCATGCAACTGAAAGTCATAGATGGGTGGGGGGTACGAAAAAGTTAAAAAAAGTTTCAAAACCCTGACCACTCGCCCCACGCATTTATAAAAAATTTGTGTTCCAGTAAAAGTTAACTTTTTAACATATCGGGAAATCCGATTTTAGCGGTGAAATATACGTGCCGTAAGGCTTGTGGCGTATTTTGATTTTAACTTTATGATGTTAATAATGCTTGTTTTTAACTTTGGTTGCGCACTTACATCTTGTCCAAAGATATTTGAGCTGCGCATGTTTGACAGCATTCAGTGAATATTTACCGCGGATATTTTTTAACTTAGCTTCAGCCTCTAGTTTTTTGAAAAGATGCTGGGTCATTCCCGGTATCGATTCACATATTTGAGAAATATTTAATAAAGCATCCTTTTGGCTTTCAAAGTGTTGCTTTAATACCGCTGTGACCTCTTGGCGAATAATTTCACGTAACTCAGCCTCTTGGATTGTTATCAGTTTTATCTCTGTCATAGTTAGCCTACTAATTTTGCATATTTGAATTGGATAACATCTTCCCCTAAAAGCTGTTTGGTAAAATCATACGGCGATACATGATTAAATCTATTTGCGTCTAGATAATCACTCCACCAATTAACCATCGCTTTACGCTCATCTAAATACTCAGCTTGATGTGTATAGGCAAGTCGCACTTGATCACGCTCTTGATGACTCATTTGCTTTTCAACAGCTTCTTTTTGGAACAGAGTGCTTTGCACTAATGCTGAACAAGCCATTCCTCGAAAGCCATGACCGCATATATCTTTTTGAGTGTCATAACCTAATCTTCGTAAAGTATTATTGATAGTGGACTCGCTGATAAATCCATTCAAATTTCCATTTTTGGGGAATATATTGGGGGACGTGCTGCTATACGTTTTTAATTCTCCGAGAATATTTAAAGCTTGTTTAGAAAGTGGGATAAGGTGTATTTCTCTCATCTTTGCACCGCGCTGAGAAAATCTTTCACCTGGTACAGGATCCCTTTCCGCAGGTATACTCCAGATTCCTTTGTCTAAATCAAATTCATCCCACCGAGCAAATCTGAATTCACTAGAGCGAGTAAATGTGTGTAGTGCAAAACGCATACATAGCTTAGTCAACGGATGACCCTGATCAGCTTCAATTCGCTGCAGTAATTCTGGTAATTTTTCCAAGGGTAACTGAGGATGATGTTTCGGCTTTTTGGTTTTTACAAAGATATCTTTTAAAAAGTACGCCGTATTGGTTTCAGTGATACCACGTGAAATAGCGTATGCATAAATACTAATAAGACGTTGACGTGTCTTTTTGACAACTTCTGTAAATCCTTTTTCTTCAATGGAGCGGATTAATTGTATTAATTCTTTAGGCTTAATTTCGTCAAACGTCATATTTCCTATTTGACTAAAAACGTAGTGGTTTAAGTTTAGAAGAACTCTTTCTGCTGTGTCCTCACCCCATCTACCAGTAGTTTTGTATTCTCTGTGCCACTCTCGGGCAATACTTTCAAATGTCACAGCTTTTCCTTTATTGGATCGCTGGTTGTTTAGATGTTCGATGGGATCTATATTGGAAGCGATCAATGCTTCAAACTCACGGCGTTTTTCTCTGGCATTTTTTAATGAAAGTGCAGGGTACTGTCCGAGCGTGATGTTGCCAACTTTTCCATTAGTCTTTTTATACTTGTAGCGCCACACTTTGGTACCGCTTTTTCGGATATATAGAATCAATCCATTCCCATCAAAAAGTGAGTAATCTGAATCACGCGGTTTTGATGATGAACATTTAGATTCTGAAAGAGGAACAACGGTTCTTGCCATAATATTTTTTACTTACATTATTCACCTGTCTGTATACTCATTTGTGTACTTAAATTTTGCAACTGTGTGTGTGATGCTACAACTATATGTTGCTATGTTCTTACAAAAAATAATTATTAATCATGGTTTTATAACTATATTTTGGCATGTTTTAGCATTATCTTTGTGCGCGCTGAGCGCACCAAATTTCCATAAAAGAAAAGCACAACCTAGCTGAAATATAAAAATACTTGAAAAGTATATAAAAAATTAAGATAAACGTTCGATGCTATTTGCCATAGCGTGTTTGATTATTTCAGCCTATAAAGCTCACATATTTTAAAAACTCAAACATCTGAGGGCTGCTAGATGGGCTATATCGTTAAACTCATACCAGAAAATCTTTATTTTGTGCCACATGATAATGAAATTGGTACAACAGAATTTCGAAGTAAAGCGGTTGCTGAAGGTTTATTTTATGACTATGCAGCAGCTACTGCTATGGCGAAAATGTATAACAAAGATATGGTGCAAGATGTTGATTATGAAATTGAATTGATAGAGTAAGAATTTAATTAATTTTTTACTGAGGTTGCATTGTAGTTATATATATTTTGCTTGTTGTGGCAAGCGCATAAAATTATGCAGTAAATACCAAACTAATCAAGATGATTTGTGCTGAGCAATCGTATTGAAATGTAGTAGGGCCTTGTGGCGATCAAAAACTTTACCTATATTAAAACTACAGTAGGTCATTCAATGAAATAGACGCTACGATGAAGTTGGACGGATCAATGACAGCTCGTTGAGTTTGCAACATAGGTTCAAACAATAAATCAGCACTAGCCTTCCAACATAAAAAAGCTCGCAGCAATGCGAGCTTTTTCTATGCTAGAATAAAGACCAAGCAACTTTACAGTGATTTTGTAAGTTGTAAATAAAAATTTTAAAAAATATGATGTTGAAATATAACGATAATTAAATTGTTCTTTAAAAAATTACTACATTGTCAAACAATTTAACATCTCACTTTTTTAAAAAATTTATAAGCTATGGTATAAAAAATTTCCGTCAAGAAAAAAAGGGAACAACAATGACGCAACTAGTCGATATTAAAGTTAAGGACCAATTCAGCCATATTTACGAAGCAAAGGCATTGCTGCGTAATATTCCAGAAAGCTCATTGGCCGCGGGTTTGGCACTTTTCCACAAAATTGAACATATTATTGTAGAGGGTGAAGTGATTTTGCCAAGTATCGAACTTTTATTTGAAAGTCGTGAATCTGACAGTATTTTCCGTGTTTTGGAGTAAATTTTTGTGATTCCAAGATTCGTTTAAAGAAGCTCACCTTGATGAGCTTCTTTTGTTTTGGGTCGATATTTTTTACAGAAGCAAATGCAGCAATATGCTGACCAACTTTATTATTAAAATATCAATCGATTCGATTTGATCATTTGCCATTTTCAATCAGCTGAATACTTACATCGTATTTATCAAATTCTTGAATAACTTTCTGAATGACTGTTTGTCCTATTGAATCTTTGGCCTGAAAACTAATTTCCTGATTCGTCTGACTATCAAAACATTCAATTTGCTGAATTTGCCATTGCTGTGCGTCAGCGCTTTGTTGAATCACAATTCGACGAGGTTGCAGTTGTGCAGAAATTTGACGTGGCAATACATTAGTGATTGCCAGTTGTACTTGATGCTCTTGGTCTTTCGGGCTTAAAAAGGTAATAACCCAATTGCCCACTTTGCTTAATTGCATTGGATTGTCGTAAGCATCAAACTCTAAAAAAAATGCATTGCCCATGCCTAAACCCTAGCTTCAACAATTTTGGATAATCCCTATATCGCTGATTTGGATTGCTTAGAGCTATGCATCTAAAGTCTTAGTTTATGCTGGAATACTATACTTACAGTCTATTTTAGATTTCAAATCTATATGAAAAATAATAAAAAATAGAATAGACCTAAGTTTATTTATGGTTTTTTAATCGTTTAAAAGACTTAGAGTGAATTAAAAACATCTAAGCGTTAAGTAGGATTAAGTTTCTGTAAAGAATAATTAATTTGCTGCAAAACTCGATTTAACTCTTTAGGTGGCAAACGCGTTTCTTGCAAAGAGGTAATCCACTGCATTTGGCATAGTTTTAAACTGCGAATATCTTGCGATTGTAAAATGCGCTGAATTAATTGCTTGGCCATGAGCCCACAATGACGCTGCAAAGTATCCATCATTAAAAATTTAATATCTTCAAAACTTAGGGCTGAAATTTCTAGTTGAGCTGCTTCATGCTGTACAGTTTTTTCTTCTACCACTGTTTCTGTGGATGTTACAGCTTCGGCGTATGTTTCTGTATTTACACGTGGTGGGGTAAGGTGTAAATGTTGTGTTTGAATCGGCGCTGCCAAACTTTCTGCATGAGAGGGCTGGGGAGCACTGGAAAGATGAGTTTGAATTTCAGTTTGAAAAACCTGCGGGGCAGAAGTAGTTTCTGCTTGATGTGTATTTTCGATTGTTGCTGTAAGTGTTAAGTCTGGGGTTTCATCAAGCGCAGCAGGCGCAATGAGTTGCATATCTAAAAGCTGCTCAATGAGTTCAGGTGGTGCAAGGCGTTGCTTGAACTGATCACCCAATAAATCAAAATCTTCAGTACCTATGAGTACTAACAAACGACGTTGGCGTGCATTTAAATCACGAGTGCGTTGTTGTAGAGCATCTAAACCGAGTTGAGTTTTTTGATAATTAAACATGACCTTAATTTATTCCCCAATAAATTAAGGCACAGCTTAAATGTTGATAATTACATTAATATGAACAATTTATGACAAGTAAATGCAATAAATTTCACTTGAAACTTTTATAAAGTTTGAATTCGGGTATTTTCTAAGGCTTTGCGTAAGTATGGGTCTAAATCTTCTTGACGTAATAACCATTGCACATAATCTGCAGGGAGTTCTGCAATTGCAGTCCCGCGATGTTTACCAAAATTAATGATTTGTGGAATACGCGCTTCTTCAGAAGCGACATACAACTCTTCAAGACTTTTAATTTGGAGTTGATGAACTTCATGCATCAAAATATTGGCCGTTAAAATAATATCCATATCGGCACGATGTGCTTTTTTAATCATGTCTCGGGCTTTTTCACTGCCTTTGGTTATCATGTAAATTAAGGCTGAAATATTGTGTGCTTCGGCATTCGGCCAAACACGACGTGCCAACGCCAGCGTGCAAATCGCTTTGATATTACGGGTATCTACACCACATTTTTCCAGTGCACGAATATCATAATCAATATTGTGACCGATGATATAGGTCGTTTCAGCAGGCAACTCAAAACTGCTGTAGTGTGGTTGATCGACCAAATCTGACTCTAAAATATGATGAACTGCCATCGCTGCAAATGAAATCGGCTCATCGACTTGATACAGCTGATCGAAAATTTGACTTTTATCTAAGCTGATTTTTCCATCTTCAATTTGAATAGGGGCATAGGCAATCTCAATCGGTTGACCATTTAAGGTATGGGTTTCGGTGTCGAGAATAATGGCTTGCATGTCCTGATTCGCTTGCTGAATAGTGAAAAAAGCAATCTAACATTTGCATGTACGTATGACAAATTGAATTAGATTGATGTTGGATATTTGATGTGTGATGAATCTTGCATTTTATTTGTAAGTATTTGATTTTAAATAAAATGCATTTGCATATTAATTGACGTAATCTTGCTTGAATTGCTAAAAAAGCGTACAACTATAAATTGCGAAGGACGCATACATAACAATATTAAGAGAAGGGCGAAGCAATGAAAAAATATGGCTGAGTGTGGCTTTGGCCAGCAGTAGTTTGTTGTTAACAGCATGTAATGATGATCATGACGATACTAGCGTTGTAGTAATTGATGATGGTATTCCGAAACATAGTATTATCAATCCTTTGGTGCTTACACCTAAAGCTTATGATGCGTCAGATATGTCAGCAACAGCAGCGGAAAGTGTCATAATGACCTATAAAATGTTAGGGGTAAATGGAAATGAAGTACAAGCGACTTCTTTGTTATTTACACCTAAAACAGCACCACCAATCACGGGTTGGCCTATTGTGGTTTGGGCTCATGGCACGACAGGTGTGGCAGATGATTGTGCACCGAGTAAAGCACCTTTAAATATGTATATTAAGGGGATGATTGATCAATTACTGGCAGCAGGTTATGTCGTGGTCGCCCCAGACTATGAGGGTTTAGGTGAGCCAAGTGAAAATGAAGCCCATCCTTTCTTAAACTTGCAGAGTACTGCATTTTCTATTACAGACGCGGTGGTTGCAGCACGTAATTATTTGGGTAATCAAGCCGCTAAACAATGGATGACTGTAGGACATTCGCAAGGTGGACATGCTGCATTAGGGGCTGCGCAGTATGCTTCACGTGCTCAGTTGGATTATAAAGGTACGATTGCGATAGCCCCTGCTTCTAATTTAGCTGCGATTTTGACCATGGGAGAACAGCAGGCAGCTCAATTAACAAATTTAGAAGCAAAAATTAATACTTTAGCTATGCTGGATACATATACAGCACTGATTACGGCGGGTCTAAGAAATAAAAATCCTAGTCTAAGTTATCAGCAAGTGTTTAAATCTCCAACTGATGGGATTGCTGCACTTGCAGACACTGAATATTCTGATATTTTAGGTGTTAAACTAGGGGTGGCAATGGGGCAATACGCTGCTGGAAATGAGTGGAGTATCGATGGGTATCCTCGGACGCAACCGAATTTCTTAAGCTTGGCAGATGTGAGTCAATTTTTATCGAAAGATTCACAACCATTACAAGTCAAAGTTAATTAGCTAGTTATTATTTACCAAGGTGGAGCTGATGCGGTGGTACCTAAAGTTGCAACAGATTTATTGTTGAGTGGTGCAGCAGCAAAGCAATCGAGTATTCAATATCATGCAGAAGCAACTTGGGATCACCACACGGTCTTAACAAATAATATTGAATATATCGTTAATGATGTAAAAGCTTTAATGCCTATTCAATAAGTCTTTGAATACCGATATAATATTGAATTGATCTGAAATAGCTCGTGTTTTATCCGAAACATGAGCTATTTTTATGTAAAACTGAGCAAAGTTCATTCTCTCAGTTCGCAAACTTTATGCTACAATACGCGCCAATCTTAGCACGGCTTAAAAGCCCTAAATTAATAGGACCTCGCTAATGTTTGCCAATATTTCTATTGCCGAATTTGATCCAGAATTAGCTCAAGCGATCACCAATGAAGATGCGCGTCAAGAAGCTCATATTGAGTTAATTGCTTCTGAAAACTACTGCTCACCTGCAGTAATGGAAGCACAAGGTTCAAAACTTACCAATAAATATGCAGAAGGCTACCCAGGCAAACGCTACTACGGCGGTTGCGAGTACGTAGATATTATTGAACAACTGGCGATTGACCGTGCTAAAGAACTCTTTGGTGCAGATTATGCTAACGTTCAACCACACGCAGGTTCGCAAGCAAACTCTGCAGTTTACTTAGCCTTACTTAACCCAGGCGATACTGTATTGGGCATGAGCTTGGCTCACGGTGGTCACTTGACTCACGGTGCAAAAGTAAGCTTCTCTGGTAAAACGTATAATGCTATTCAATACGGCTTAAACCCAGAAACTGGCGAAATTGATTACGAAGAAGTAGAGCGTTTGGCGCTTGAACACAAACCACGCATGATCGTTGCGGGTTTCTCTGCGTATAGCCAAATTGTAGACTGGCAGCGTTTCCGTGACATCGCAGACAAAGTAGGCGCATATTTATTCGTAGATATGGCTCACGTTGCGGGTCTAGTGGCAGCAGGTGTTTATCCTAACCCTGTACAAATTGCAGACGTAACGACCACTACTACACACAAAACATTACGTGGTCCACGTTCTGGTCTAATCCTTGCTAAAGCCAACGAAGAGATCGAGAAAAAATTACAATCTGCTGTATTCCCAGGTAACCAAGGTGGCCCATTGGTACACGCAGTTGCAGCAAAAGCGATTTGCTTTAAAGAAGCAATGGCGCCTGAATACAAAGCTTATCAGCAACAAGTTGTGAAAAATGCACAAGCAATGGCTGAAGTTCTTATTGAACGTGGCTATGATGTGGTATCTGGCGGTACGAAAAACCACTTGTTCTTGCTTTCTTTAATCAAGCAAGATATTACTGGTAAAGATGCAGATGCATGGTTAGGTGCGGCGCACATTACTGTTAACAAAAACTCAGTACCAAATGACCCACGTTCTCCATTTGTAACCTCTGGTATCCGTATTGGTACACCAGCAGTAACTACACGTGGTTTTGGTGAAGCTGAAGTGCGTGATCTTGCAGGTTGGATTGCAGACATTCTTGACAGCAAAGGTGACGAAGCTGTAATTAATACTGTAAAAGCAAAAGTTGAAGCTGTTTGCGCGAAATTCCCAGTTTACGCAAAATAAGCACATCCTTGAGAAAAGCCCCTCAAGGGGCTTTTTTTTATGGATGTAAAAAAATGATTCTTCATTCAATAAGCTGAATTTCTGTTATAACTTAAGCGTATTGAATATGAGGGTAGATAAGCTGATTGATTCAGTGTTTGTCTAATGACAGGAATATAAGTAAATGATTAAACCAAAGATTATTATTTCAGAACAAGATTTGCATCGTTTAGAAACAATGCTTGAGCATCAACCAAAATTGACGCCTACGATGCAACATTTAGAAGATGAGTTAGCACGTGCCGAAGTCGTTGCTCCTCAAGACGTACCTGCAAATGTAGTGAGTATGAATGCCCGTGCGTTGATTACCATTGCACCTGCAAAAGAACCGACTGAAATTACCTTGGTTTATCCACATGATTTTAAAGGTGAGAAAGGACAGGTGAATGTGGTTGCACCTGTAGGCACGGCCATTTTAGGTTTAGCTGAAGGGCAAGAAATTGAATGGCCACAGCCAGACGGTCATTTGATGAGAGTCAAGATTGAGAAAATTCTGTATCAACCAGAGCGCGAAGGGGATTATTTATAATCCTGCGTTTGGAACATTCAAAGGCCATGTAGATCATGGCTTTTTTATGCACTGAAATTATCAATTAGGCTTTAACACATGGATGAGTGAGCATGAATATTAATTAGCCTTGAATGCAGATCGAAATAAAAAATTGCAAAATATTACATGACCTTAGCCATAAAACACGTACTATAAAATCAGAAACGAGGGTTGTATTGGTCTATGTCTCAGTTTGAAATTTTACCAGCCTTGCAAGATATTCCAGTCGATCGTACTGAGCTATTGGCTATTCAGCGTAATGACTTGGTGCCTTTGCTGAATGATCAATATCGTTTAAATCATTATGCAGATCAGCTGATTCAGGCACAAGCAGTATTGTTGGATGGTGTAGATCCGCATTTAACCCAACAATTGAGTGCGACCATTGAGCAACTCATACAAGCCTTGGGTAATTCTAAAAAAGTGTTGAAGCAACGTAAGTTCAATGCGCTGCAAAAGTGGCTGGGTATTGATTTGGAATATGGTGCAGGGCAGGTGCAATACTATAAGCATCTAGATGTTTTGTTACAGCAAGCAGATACGCTGAGTCAGAAGCTACAAATTGAGATTCAAAAGTCCCAATCACGTTTTCAGCAGCTTATTGGTTTACGTGAGCAAATGGCCAAATATATTCAAGCGGCTGATGAATTTTTATTGGAATATCCTAAGTTTGTGCGTAATCAGCATCCCTTAGATAATTTTAACGAAAGACTGACCAAGAAAATTTATAGTTTAAAGACGTTGCAAAGCAGCAATGATATTGCCATTACACAAATGCAACTTTCACAGCAACTTTCTTTTAGTTTGTTAGACCGTTTTAAAGAAGCACAACAGGTGTTGATTCCTGCATGGCAATATCATGTTAAACAAAGTCAGCAAAGTGGTTCGCACAGTCAGTTAGAAAAGCTGGATCATAGTCGTGAACATTTAATTAAGAGTTTAAGAAAATCCTTAGAAAAGCCTGCGCAATCGTAATGCGTTCAGTCTTGCACTATAGAGAGGTAAAAATATGTCAACTTCTGAACAACATCAGCTATCTGTCCAAGTGAGTGATGCGCAGGCTGAACAGCAGTTTCAGCAACTTAATTTGCAGGAAATTGGTTTGCAGGCTGAAGATTTTCAAGAGGTATTGGCTGTGCGTAAAGAGTTGAGTGATTTGAATCATCATGCAGTTGCAGAATATGGAAAAAATATTGCCAGTAAAACCTCAGCTTATACCGATGAGCTTTTAGGCTTAGTACAAAATAAAGATTTAGATGTGACTGGGCAGAAGCTGAATCAGGTGGTGCAGGTTGCACAGCAGTTAAATACCAACAGTATTTTAAATCCACAAAAAAGTAGTGGTTTCTTAGGTGGTTTATTCAATAAACTCAAAGGCGCTAAGCAAAGTTTTGATCAAAATTTTAACAGTACCAAAGAGCAGATTGATAGTTTAGTCACTGAAATTGAAAGCTCACAAAATGGTTTAAAAACCCGTGTAAACACGCTTGATCAAATGTTTCAGGGTGTGCAGGATGAATATAAGCAACTAGGAGTTTATATTGCAGCGGGCAAACTAAAGCAGCAGGAAATTCAGCAGCAACTCGCTGAATTTTCAGCACAACCCCAAGACCAAACCACAACGCAAAAAATTTATGACCTGAATCATCTTGCCAATAATTTGGAAAAACGGGTCAGTGATTTACAAGTGTTGCAGCAATCTGCCATGCAAACTTTACCTATGATTCGGATTATTCAGTCCAATAATTTAATGTTGGTCGATAAGTTTTATGCGATTAAGAACATTACTTTACCAGCGTGGAAAAACCAGATCAGTTTAGCAATTTCTCTAAACGAGCAGAAAAATAGTGTGCAGTTGGCCAACAGTATTGATGATGCCACCAATGAATTGCTACGCCGTAATGCAGACTTATTACATCAAAATTCTGTAGATACCGCCAAAGCCAATCAACGTTCGGTGATTGATATTGAAACCCTTGAACACGTACAAAATACCCTCATTAAAACGGTTAATGATGTGATTCAGGTGCAAAAAGAGGGGATGCAAAAACGTGCTGAAGCAACTACACGTCTGCGTGCTTTGCAGGATAATCTGAATCAACTGGTCATTAGTTCCAGTCAACATTCAGGCCATTAATGGGCAGGTATTGTAAATTTAATCTGAAAATTGCTGAATAGGAGTTTAATTTTGCCACCACTCGATGAATATGCCATCCAGCCACAACAGTTGCAAACAGGTGTTGTGGCATTACAGCAGCGCCAAAAAAAGCTGGGTATTTTGGCAGTAGTGTCTATGACACTTTTGCTAGCATCGGTGATCGGCTTTTTTATTCAGCAAGACGTAATTTACAGTTTTTTTGGCTTAAGCACTGAAGTTCAGCAGTTACACATGCCAGCAAGTGTGGATGCGACATTAGCCAATTTAGGGCAGCAGCCTGATTATTTTTTTAGCTTGTTGTCTTGGTTTGGCTGGCTGATACTGAAATTATCGGTCTCATTCATTGGCGCATTTTTCCTTATTTATTTGCTTAAAAAAATACGTTTTTTTTATATTCGCTTTCAGTCTTTTGTGCTGAAATTTGTAGGCTGGTTAATCAGTTTTATTGTGTTATGGTCGGCTTTGAGCTATGTACAGCATGATCTGCAAGATGATACGCAGGATGTGTATGCCAAAATTGTGCATTATGAGCGCAATATTCAGGAAAGCGAACTGGCACGTTATTTACAAGAGGCCGACCTTGCTGCACCAGTGGAAGCCTATTTGTTGGCACAAACTGCGCTGATGCATCATCCTGCAGATAAAGATGCAGCTATTCCACAAGTGCTGAATTTGGTTAAAGCAGAACAGCTAGACCCTCAGTTTTTACATTATGGCTTTAAGCCTGAGCAGTTATGGACGATGCAGCAACAGGTTTATGGAAAAGCACTAACGCCTATGGCACAAAGTGTAAGTAAACAAGTGCAGCAAGCCGAACAATTCAATACAGTGGCACATTATCTTAGTCTTGCGCTCATTGTTATGATGGCAATTGTTTCGGCATTTTTGTGGTTTTTATCATGGCACTTGCAGCAGCGCATCTACCGTATTCAACAGCGTTTAGAATAAAGTAGGATTAAAACGTGATTTCGTAGTAATCGCTTCAGCAGTCACACCTAAATTATGTTATTGTGAAATATGAATGATTTAGGTGTAGTTGCTGTGTTCAATGAGTGTCGCTAAATTTTATGCAGTATTTGTAAAATTGAGCAACCATTTGAAAAAACGATCATAAATATAAAAATAAACCGTTTCACCTATACATGAAATTTTCGTAAGATAACTTCAACGACATAATTTTACTCCATTGGAGACGTTAGCCATGTTAGATCAAAATACTTCTGCACAACTTAAAACTTTATTAGAACGTCTTGAAAGCCCGATTGAACTTGTGGCGACTTTAGATGGTTCAGATAAATCTGCCAAAATTAAAGAATTGGTCGAAGAAATTGCGGCACTTTCGCCTCAAGTTACTGCACGTTTTGACGGTCAAAATTCACGTGCACCAAGTTTTGGGATTGCAAAAGTAGGTGAGCAACCGCGCGTATTTTTCGCAGGTTTGCCAATGGGACATGAATTCACTTCATTAATCTTGGCTTTATTGCAAACTTCAGGTTATGCACCAAAAGTATCGGATGAAGTTTTAACGCAAATCAAAGAATTAAATCTTGCATCTAACTTTGATGTGTTTGTATCGCTAAGCTGCCATAACTGTCCAGACGTGGTGCAAGCGTTGAACCTGATTGCGATTTACAACCCAGGTACAACTGCAACCATGATTGATGGTGCTTTCTTCCAAGACGAAGTTGAGCAACGCAAAATTATGGCTGTACCAATGGTATTCCAAGATGGCAACCATATTGGTCAAGGTCGTATGACACTTGAAGAGATTGTGGCTAAATTGGATACAGATTCTGCAAGCAAAGATGCTGCAAAATTGAATGCCAAAGAAGCGTTTGATGTCTTGGTGATTGGTGGTGGCCCTGCAGGTAATACTTCTGCAATTTACTCTGCACGTAAAGGTATCCGTACCGGTATTGTGGCTGAGCGCATGGGCGGTCAGGTTATGGATACGATGGACATTGAGAACTTTACCTCAATCCAGAAAACCCAAGGTCCAAAATTTGCAGCAGAAATGGAAGCACACGTGCGTGAATACGATGTAGATATTATGAATCTACAAAAAGTATCTGCAATTAAAGGTGCTGATGAAACTGCCAATGGTCTGGTTGAAGTGACTTTGGAAAATGGTGCAGTACTTGAATCGAAAACGGTCATCTTATCTACAGGTGCACGTTGGAGAGAAATGAATGTACCGGGTGAAGCAGAATACCGTACTCGTGGTGTAGCGTATTGCCCACACTGTGATGGTCCATTATTTAAAGGCAAACGTGTTGCAGTAATTGGTGGTGGTAACTCTGGTGTAGAAGCTGCGATTGACCTTGCAGGAATTGTAGAGCATGTGACTTTGGTTGAGTTCGATACTAAATTACGTGCTGACCAAGTCTTGCAAAACAAATTAAATAGCATGCCAAATACAACCGTGATTACCAATGCATTATCGACTGAAGTGATTGGTGATGGTGCACAGGTCACTGCATTGAAATACAAAGACCGCGAGACAGATGAAGAGCATACGGTTGAACTTGCAGGGATTTTCGTACAAATTGGTTTATTGCCAAATACGGACTTCTTAAAAGAGTCAAAAGTAGAGTTAACGAATCGTGGTGAGATTGTGATTAATGAGCGCAACGAAACCAATGTAAAAGGTGTATTTGCTGCGGGTGACTGTACAACTGTACCGTACAAGCAAATCATTATTGCAACTGGCGAAGGCGCGAAAGCATCACTTTCAGCATTCGATTACATCATCCGTTCAGGTCAGTAAGTGCTGAACCCATCGAACTAAAAGGATAGCGCCTGAGTTCCCCAATACTCAGGCGCTATATTCGCTAAAGTGCGTATCTGCACAGTATTGATTATTTATTCTATTTTTTGTTTTAAGAACTGAGTCGGCTAACAACTCAGTTCTTTTTTTCTTAAATAGTCCGCTTTATTTCTAAGTTACGATTGGACTTTCTGAAGATAGTTCCAGGCTTGCTTTAATGACTTGGATTATTTTGTCCAAACAGATTCAGTTGCTTAAACTTTTCTTGCAGTTGCTCCTTGGTTTCTACATGCTCAGGATGCGGAATAATGCATTCAATTGGGCAGACAGATACACAGGTTTGATAGTCGTAAAATCCAACACATTCCGTGCAACGATCTACATCAATTTCATAGACCTTTTCACCCTCATAAATCGCTTCATTCGGGCATTCTGGCAAACACATATCGCAATTGATGCATTGATCGGTAATCAGTAGTGCCATTGCAGAAACTCGCTTAGTTCATTGCCACTTAGGCTTGATAGGCCAAAGAAGACGCAGAAATATCGGCAGTCGAATTTGGCAGGTTGCGAATGAGCAGGGCATAACGCATATCAACATCCGCAGGAACAGGAATTTCTACAATATGCCCTGAACCTTTGGCATCTTCAATCAAATTACCTTTTTTGTCTTTAATTTCGGTTAAGTTGAAGTAGATATTGCCCTGTGGTGTCATCAATTCTAACGAGTCGCCCACCACAAAACGGTTTTTCACATCAATTTTAATATAGTCGCCATTGCGCTCTAAAACTTCACCACAGAATTGTTGATGATCAAAACTAGATGAGCCTGTTTCGTAGTTTTGGTATTCGCTGTGAACATGGCGACGCAAGAAACCTTCGGTATAACCACGGTTGGCTAGACCTTCTAACTGTGTCATAAGCGCTGGGTCAAATGGTTTACCTGCCAACGCATCATCAATGGCTTTACGGTAAATTTGTGCGGTACGTGCACAGTAGAAATAAGACTTGGTACGACCTTCAATTTTAAGGGAGTGGATACCCATTTTAGTTAAACGATCTACGTGTTGTACCGCACGTAAATCTTTAGAATTCATAAAGTAAGTGCCGTGCTCATCTTCTTCGGCAGCAAACATATCTTCTTCATTACGTTGTAACAGTACAGGTTCGTTGAATTGATGCTGCGCCTGCATGTGCTGTTCATCTGCATCGGCTTCTGCTGAAATATTTTTGACAGGAATCACGTCGCCTGTTTCATCTTCAACAGCATCGTGAATTTTGTATTCCCAGCGGCAGGCATTGGTGCATGCACCTTGGTTGGCATCACGTTTATTCATATAGCCTGAAAGCATGCAGCGACCTGAATAGGCCATGCACAATGCGCCATGTACAAATACTTCAATTTCCATGCCAGGCACGTTGTTTTTAATTTCTTCGATTTCATCAATCGACAACTCACGTGAAAGAATGACACGAGTGAGTCCCATATTCTGCCAAAATTTCACCGTGGCCCAGTTCACGGCATTGGCCTGTACCGACAAATGCACAGGCATGTCAGGGAAGTTTTCACGCACCATCATAATCAGACCTGGGTCAGACATAATCAGGGCGTCAGGTTGCATCGCCACCACAGGTGCTAGGTCACGAATAAAGTTTTTCAGTTTGCTATTGTGTGGCTGGATGTTGACCACTACATAAAACTTTTTACCTAATTCATGGGCTTCTTGAATGCCAATGGCTAAATTGTCATGATCGAATTCATTGTTGCGCACGCGTAAACTGTAACGCGGCTGCCCTGCATAGACAGCATCTGCCCCATAAGCGAAGGCATAGCGCATATTTTTTAAAGAGCCAGCAGGAGAAAGAAGTTCGGTGACGTGGGAAATGGTCATGATCAAAAAAGCAATAGCAGAAATATGGCTTTATTGTATGAATCTAAATTTAGGATTCAACCTAGTAAATAGCTCGGGATTCAGAAGAAAACTCATGTTGACCATCAATATTTGGATATCAAAGATAGGTTTGCTGTGGATTAAAATTTAAAAATAAGTGATGAACTCAAAAAGAAATGCTGCAGATTGATCAGGGTAGCTAAATATGACAGTTTTGCTCAATCATCAGCAAGGCATAATCTTATTTGTTAAAATGAAATAAAGACTAGTTTGTCTTTTTAAATCAGCAGCATCATCTCAGTTGTATTTTGAAAGAAGGTGTATCTATGGCCTGTACTTGTAGTCATGAACCTGCACCCATTAAACCCAACAGTAAATTTAGAACAGCACTGTGGATTGCTTTGGTGATTAACCTGAGCATGTTTGTGGTGGAGTTGATTGGTGGTGCTTATGCACATTCATCTGCTTTATGGGCAGATTCGCTGGACTTTTTCGGCGATGCTGTGAATTACGGTATTTCACTGGCAGTGCTGAGCGCAAGTTTATATTGGCGTGCTACAGTGGCATTGCTGAAAGGTATGACTATGGCTTTGTTCGGTGTTGTTGTGTTGGGCAAGGTGATATATGCCTATGTGCAAGACATTCCTCCTGAAGCCATGACCATGGGTGTTATTGGCACAATCGCTTTGTTGGCCAATGTATTTACTGCTTATATTTTATTTACCTTCCGTGATGGTGATTCAAATATGAAATCGGTTTGGCTGTGTAGCCGAAACGATGCGATTGGTAATTTTGCAGTGATTTTAGCGGCCATTGGTGTGTTTGGCACAGGCAGTTTAATCCCTGACCTTGTGGTAGCAGTGATTATGGCCAGTTTAGGTTTAACCGCAGGTTATCATGTGATTCAACAAGCCTTGGCGGAGAGACGGATGAATGTGCCTGAATAAAAGAATAAATTTTAAATCTAATTTAGAAAACTCAGGTCAAACACTTTCCTGAGTTTTTTTAATGGTTGAGAAAGTTGAATTTGACGTCAAAAATATTTGAAAGTTATGCTGAATTGCTATTTACAAAAAATAATATATATCTAAAATTAAAAATAAATTGATGTATTTTAAATGATTTTAAAAATTATATTTATTATTTTTTTTGAATTGAGGGTTTAATGAAACTAATCAAACTAATTTCTATAGCAAGCCTAGTTGCTTTGGCTGGTTGCAGTTCTAAAGTTGTTACTTATGACACTGCGGGGCAGGTAATTGGTTCATGTGTGGCGACACAGGGCTTTATTTTAGGGGCAAAAGCGGTGTGTTATGGCGGTGCCAATTTACAAGGGATTAACTATTCTAAAGTAGATGAACGTACGGGTTTATTGCCTGCCGTACCGACCAATACGCAGATTTCGCTGCAACAAGATTAATTTTTTAAGAGGGGTAATCCAATGAAAATTTCTAGTTTAATCGCATTAACAGCGGCTATTTTAATGACAGGTTGTGCTTCAAAAGTTACGACTTATGATTCGAGTGGTCGTGTAATTGGTTCATGTCAAGCAGAGCGTGGTTTTGTAATTGGCGGTGGTGCACACTGTGAAGGGCGTGCCAACCAAGAAGGCCGTAGTGTACGCTAATTGATATTAAATATAAAACCGAGCATCAATGCTCGGTTTTTTATTTAAATAGACTATTTCTACATTCAATTATTTTTCAACGAAAGCACGTTCAATCACATAGTCACCTAGTTCACCCATACGTGGTGATTCTTTTAAACCGTGCTGATCAAGCAAAGATGCAACATCTTTTAAGAAAGCAGGGCTACCGCATAACATTGCACGGTCAGTTTCAGGGTTAAAACGTGGTAAACCAATTTTTTCAAATATTTCGCCAGACTCGATTGCTGTAGTCACACGACCTTGGTTTGGATATTCTTCCCGGGTCACTGTTGGGTAATACACAAGTTTTTCACGAATACCAAGTTCTTGGAAAAACTCATGATTTGGCAGTTCATTTAAGATTAAGTCTTGATATGCCAATTCAGAAATAAAACGAGTACCGTGTACGACAATGACTTTTTCAAAGCGTTCATACGTTTCTGGGTCACGAATGGTTGCTAAGAACGGTGCTAAACCTGTACCAGATGAAAGCAAGTATAAGTTTTTACCTGGATTTAAATCGTCAAGTACCAAAGTTCCTGTTGGCTTTTTAGAAACAAGTAACTCATCGCCAACTTTCACTTTTTGTAAAATTGAAGTAAGCGGGCCGTCAGGTACTTTAATAGAGAAGAATTCTAGTTCTTCTTCATAATTAGCACTGGCAATTGAGTAAGCGCGCATTAAGGGCTTGCCATTGACTTCCAGACCAATCATCACAAATTGACCGTTTTTAAAACGCAGTGACGTGTCACGGGTAGTTTTAAAACTGAATAGGGTGTCATTCCAGTGGTGTACGTGAGTAATCTTTTCGACGTTGAAAGCAGCCATTAAAGGTCTCAATAAATTATCAAATTAGAACAGCTTGCTATTCTAATCTAAATTCATTCTCTATAAACTGAATATATTTAATTGAGCTTATCAGAAAAAGTGATGAAGACTGATCTAAAAATGCCAATAATCGGATTTATGCATTCTCCCTACCGAGAAAAATTTGGTATTCCTCGTCAACCGAATCTGGTACAGGTCGAATCTTATATTGAAATGCAGGCGCCGTATAATGATGCACTGGCATTTGAAGGGATTGAAGCATTTAGTCATTTATGGTTAATTTGGCAGTTTCATGACAATAAAAATCAAATTGAAGATCAGCAAACAGCATCAACCCAGCAAAACAATAAGTTTCGTGCCCAAGTGCGCCCGCCACGTTTAGGCGGTAATCAAAAAATAGGTGTCTTTGCGACACGCAGTATGTATCGTCCTGCACCCATTGGTTTATCTGTGGTGCAATTTAAACAGGTCAAAAAAGTGGGTAAGTCACTCCGAATTTATGTGACAGGGGCAGATTTACTCCACGGTACGCCTATTTTAGACATTAAGCCCTATATTCAATATTCAGATGCTGTGCCTCATGCACAAAGTGGCTATGCGCAAGATGAGCCGATACGAAAAACAGTATTGTGGATGGAGACTGCTGAAATACAAAAAGCTGAGTTGCTCAGTTTAGGCTTGTTGCAGCCGCAGATTGTGCAGGAACTGGAACAGGTCTTGGCTTTAGACCCACGACCTGCATATCAGGATGACCCTGAGCGAATTTACAATATGCGTTTTGCAGATTTTGATGTGAGTTTTAAAGTTGATCTGAACTGCGTTTATATTTGCAAAATCGTCTTACTTCATACGGATTAAACCAACATATATAAAATACCGACCAAAACCAGCATGTGTAAAATTTGGGTCGGGGCAAAATATAAGGCAAATCGCAAACCACCAATCAGCGCAGCATTCACACATTTGGCAATGGCATGCGCAACCACACCTAAAATTAAGGCATAGAGTAATGTTTGCTGGCTAGGTGGGCCTTGCATCACCACTGTTGCAATGGCGGCATGAACTTCAAATAAAGATGCGAGTAAGGTCCCAATGATTAAGCCTGCATCGCCCAAGGTTTGTTCTAAGCCGTAAACCATTGCTTGAATGGCTGTTAAAGTCGCTACAATTATTGCAGCTTCTTTTAGGCTGAACATACGTGTGTCGGTTTCAGGTTTTGTTGTTGTGGTGCTTTTATGCTTTTTGAGCAGCCATACCCCTGCAACAGTGAGCACCAATATTCCTGCTAAACATGGCAGAATTAACAGCTTAAACCATGCCAAATTGACTCCCGCCACAATAATTAGCATTTGCGCAAGTGTTGCAACACAAGACATCAGAGCTGCACCAGCATTAGCACGTGCATCACCACGACCTGCACGCACTTCCATGCCTAAACTAGCAATGGTTGCTGTACTGGAAACAAAACCTGAAGCAATGGCAGAAAGCATGAGCGCATTACTGCTGGAAAGTAAGCGTTTAGCAATATGTGCCAACGCCTGCACACTTAAAATTAAAATCAGCAGTTTTAAAATCACATAAGGATTAAGGACATTGCCCCATAAAGGTGTATTGGGAGTCAATGGCAAAGCAATCAGCACTAGGGCCAATAAGAACAAGCCATCACGCAGTTCTGCTTCGGTAATCCATTGGCTGACAATACCATGCATGGTGTGTTTGGTCATGAGTAAGCCAGTCAAAATAACCGACAAACCCGCAGCAAGTGGAATATTCCACAAACACAATGCGCCTATAAAATAGGTCATAACAAAGGCCAATTCGGTGGTTGCACCGGGGTCATCTTCCGTTTGGTTTTTAAGGGAGTACAAACCAATTCCACCAACAATCAGTGCACCCACAATAGCGAGCGGTGTGCCAAATAAAAAGCAGATTGCACCTAACAGCGAGCAAATACCGAAGGTACGCACTCCCGCGAAGTGATGATGTTGTCCATTTCTCTTGCTGCGCTCACGCTCTAAACCAATGAGTAAACCACAGCCTAGCGCTGCTGCAAAAATGGTGAGCAGTTCGGGGAAATTGGTTGTGATTAAAGAGGGTGGTGTAAGTGAATCCACTGCAACATTCCAAATACAATACGCTATTTTAAACATCATATATTTGAAATGCGCTTATCGCTATTTAAGAATCGATTTTTCCAGTAAATTCCTGACTAGATTAAACAATACGGCATACATGAGTTGAAGAAGACATTCAGTCCTGAAAGTAAACTCTGCTATAGTAAACCCAGATTTTGGGGCAAATAACAATGAATTTTAATTTTGAGATAGACAGTACTTGGTGCTTAGAACAATTAGTCAAAGATGGCAAAATTACCGAGCGCGATCAGGCTTTGGTACAAACCACGCATCGTCAGCGTGACCAGTTAAAATGGCATCCGCTGCAATGGATTGCAAACTTTAATTTGGTCGATCAAAGCCATCCCCAAACGACACTTACCCTCAACCGTTTATGCCAGTGGCTGGCCGATAAAGCAGGCTTACCATTTTATATTATTGATCCTCTAAAAGCCGATGTTGCTGCTTTAACGGCAGTGATGTCACAAGAATTTGCATTGCGTAATCGCATATTAGCCGTTGAAATTACCGCAGATGCGGTGCTGATTGCGACAGACCAACCTTATAAAAATGAATGGGTCGCAAATTTAGAACGTAGTTTATTGCCTAAAAAAATTCAGCGAGTTTTGCTCAGTCCAGATCAACTGCAGCGTTATTTGGTTGAATATTACCAAGTCAGTCGCGCTGTTCATTCTTCGCAAAAATCTTCTGCGCATGACCGTGAAAATAAAGGGGTCGAAGCATTATTGCAATTGGGCGACACCCAAAACCCAGATGCCAATGATCAGCATATTGTGAAATTGGTGGATTGGGTGCTGCAATTTGCCTTTGAGCAGGGTGCAAGTGATATACACCTAGAACCACGTAAAGACACAGGTAAAGTGCGTTTTCGTATTGATGGGGTGCTGCATACCATCTACAACATGCCGGCCAATACGCTCACAGCAGTAATTTCCCGAATTAAAATTTTAGGTCGCATGAATGTCGCTGAAAAACGCAAGCCGCAAGATGGACGCTTAAAAACCCGAACACCTAAAGGACAAGAAACAGAACTGCGTTTATCGACCTTACCCACGGCATTTGGTGAAAAACTGGTCATGCGTATTTTTGATCCTGAAGTTCTGGTGCGCAGCTTTCAGCAGCTCGGTTTTGACAGTCGCTTACTGAACGAATGGTATGCACTGACGGCACATAGTCATGGCATTATTTTAGTGACAGGCCCAACAGGTTCGGGTAAAACCACCACCTTGTATTCTTCTCTGAAGCAATTGGCCACAGAAGAAGTCAATGTCTGTACTATTGAAGACCCAATTGAAATGTTAGAACCGAGTTTTAACCAAATGCAGGTCAATACCGCAATTGATCTTGGCTTTGCCGATGGGGTACGCGCCTTAATGCGTCAAGACCCAGACATTATTATGGTCGGGGAAATTCGTGATCATGATACGGCAAACATGGCAATTCAAGCGGCGCTCACAGGGCACTTGGTTTTATCTACACTACATACCAATGATGCACCATCAAGTTTGACTCGTTTGCATGATTTGGGTGTGCAACCGTTTTTAACAGCCGCCACAATTTTAGGAGTCTTGGCGCAGCGTTTGGTGCGTAAACTATGCCCACACTGTAAACAGGAAGGCTCAATCAATGAAAAAGATTGGGAACATTTGACCTTTGACTACATTATGGAAATGCCAGCACAGGTATTTAAACCGGTTGGATGTGATGAATGTCGTCAAACTGGCTATAAAGGTCGAGTCGGAATTTACGAATTTATGCCTTTAAGTTTGGATACCAAACAATTGATCAGCGCTAATGCCAATTTAAATGAATTGCGTCAGCAAGCTAAAAAAGAGGGGATTGAACCCTTGCGTATTGCAGGCGCACGAAAAGTTTTGGAAGGCGTGACTACATTAGAAGAAGTATTGCGTGTGGTGCCATTAAATTAAAAAAATGATGCAATCTTAAGATTCAGCTCATCTTACTTTGTTTTAATACATTTAACGAAATGAGCCACACAAAAAAGGTGAAGCAATGAAATTTACAATGAAAGCAGTATTGATGGCGGGTTTAATGGCAGCAGCATCAGTTACGATGGCAGATGACACTATTAACACCCAAGCACTGCATAAAAATGTGACGGTGAAACAAGCCCTAAGCTTAAAAGATGACAGCAAAGTGCAGTTAAAAGGCTATGTCGTTAAAGCCATTGGTGATGAAAAATATCAGTTCCGTGATAGCACGGGCACCATCACTGTTGATATTGATGATGATTTATGGAATGGCAAAGCAGTTTCTGCCAAAACGCCTGTAACTTTAATTGGTGAAGTGGATGTAGACCACAAACCTGCAAAACGTGTTGAAATTGATGTAGATCAGGTGCGCTACTAAGTTTGTGCAGTGTAAAGACAAGATTCATTTTACATCGTCTTGATCTCACTAAAAAACCACATACGCCATAAGGTGTATGTGGTTTTATTAATTTAAGGCTTATTCCAAGCACGAATGATTTTAATAATGAACAGAGTAATTAACTATAACTAAAAATATAGACAAATATTTGCATAAGTTCTCATTTTGTCTATGTCGATTCAGTAGTGGCAAGGTGGGTATTTATTAGAGATTTAAATGATTATCTTTTGTATTTT
>NZ_JAAZQX010000029.1 GCF_012371325.1 Acinetobacter sp. A2
CACTACTGAATCGACATAGACAAAATGAGAACTTATGCAAATATTTGTCTATATTTTTAGTTATAGTTAATTACTCTCTTTTTCACTTTAAACTCAAAGTGTCACAAAATTTAAGATCAATAAGATGCAAGCATTTCATTATCAGGCTTTGCCTGTAGATGTTCATATTGCTTCGGAGCAAATGAATAACATTCAGGACATTTTACATCCTTACGGTTATCAACGTATTTTAATTATTACGACTGCAGGACAACAAGCAGCAGGTGAGCGTTTATTTAGACAAATCCAAGACAGTGCTGTGGCGGTATATCCACACGCTGTGATGCATGTGCCAAAAGAAGTGGCACAGCAAGCCATACACGATGCGAAGTATTTAAAAGCCGACTGCTGTTTGGCATTAGGTGGCGGTTCAGCCATTGGTTTGGCCAAAGCGATTGCATTGGAAACTCATCTACCGATTATTGCAATCCCTACGACCTACGCTGGCAGTGAAATGACAACAGTATATGGTATTACTGAAAATCAGCTGAAAACCACAGGAAAAGCTGAACAGGTACTGCCTAAAGTGGTGATTTATGATCCAGAATTGACCCTGAATTTGCCTACAGAAATTTCGGCATGCTCAGGTATGAATGCAATGGCACACGCGGTTGAGGCCTTGTATGCACAAGATAAAAATCCAATTATCAGTTTAATGGCGGAAGAAGCGATTACTCAACTGGCACAGGCTTTACCTGAAATTGTAGAAACGCCACACAATATTCAGGCACGTGAACAAGCCTTGTATGGTGCGTGGTTAGCAGGGGTGTGTTTGGGTTCGGTAGGTATGGCAATCCACCATAAAATTTGTCATAGCCTTGGTGGGCGTTATCAATTACCACATGCACAAACCCATGCCATTATGCTGGCATATTCAGTGCACTATAACCGCCATGCAGATGTTGAAGCCATGAATCGATTGGCAGTTGCTTTAAATGTGTCAGATCGAGATCAATTGGGCTTAGCAATTTATCAGCTCAATCAGAAGTTAAATATTCCAATGGCACTGAAAGATTTGGGCTTGCCTGCAACAGCACCCGCAGAAGTCGTAGGTATTATTTGTGATAGTCCATATTACAACCCACGTGAATATGACTATGCCGAATTAGAAGCATTATTGACCAAAGCGTACTGGGGGCAAGCACCTGCCTAAGTATTTTGAATGTTTAAGTCAACAAAAAACCGAAGATGAAATATTCACTTCGGTTTTTTGTTGCGTAGATTAAATTGGATTTTAAGGTTTATACAAACCTAACTCTTGCAAATGCAAACGTAGAATACGTCTGAGTTCCAGTACAGCTTCAGGCGTTTCTTGAATAGAATGACTGCCTTTGATAATTTTTTCAGAAACAGCACCTGTAAGATGTGCGCTGTTGTAGTGCACAACATCATCATTCATGAGTAGGGGTTCTTTGCTTTCAGTATTGTTGCCAATAATGCTGTGATATTTAAAACCTTTTACGGGCAGAATATTTTCAGTCAGTTCAGTAAATTTAGAATGTTTACTTAAATCACTTGGGCCATTTTGAATGACTCCATGCCCAATTTCTTTAGCAAGATTTTTTAGGTCAACATCATGCTGTTGTAAGGTATCTGAAAATGCATTTAAAAATGCACCTGGCAAACGAATAACTTTACGGGCAGCAAGGGTAAACCAACGGTCGGCAAACTCTGTACCACGGTGTGGAGCCGCTAAAAAAATTGCCCGATTAAAATTTGTGATGGGTTTAAGTCGCAAACGGGCTTGCAATAACGGGTCAGATTTAAAGCGCTCTAGACGTCTGTTCTTCAGCATTTGCATTGCTGGTTGGGTAAGGTCAGTATCACTCACCAGTAATCGAGCTAAAATGCCACCCATACTGTGTCCAATCACTACGGCATCTTTTTTGGCTGCAGCAGAAGAGTTGACCTGTTTAAAGCCTTGTTGCAATAAAGCATAAATTTGGAAACGACTTTCTAAAATAGGCATATTGGTTGAATAAAAAACTTGCCACACTTGAAAATTTTCCCGCAATACAGGATCACCCATAATATCGTTGGTTAAACGCACCCACGCTTCAGGGCTACTGGCAAGACCATGTATCAGTACGATCACTTTTTTGTTAGGGTTATAAGGCTCCAGCAAATACAGATGCGGCATACTCAGGCGTTCTTCACGGTCAATCAGTGAAAGATAAGCCGATTTACCCAAGTTATTCTGTGCTAACCACAAGCCATAAGGCGCAGAAAAGTTTGCCGCCAATGGATAGTTCTTTTGAGCAATATTTGCAGCTTCGTATTTATAAGGATCGTAAGCTTTTAGCTTAAATTGTGAACTATATAAAATATCTTCAATTGAACGAGCGCTAAGTGGTTCTGCGGTGAGGGTTGCTGCTAAATATCGTGCTTGGTGAATGTTTGGATTTTTTCCAGCAGGATAGTCGTGCTTCAGTGGGTCAATAATATATTTACTTTGGCTGATATCATCATTTGGGTTTTCAGGTAATACCACCAAAAACTCAGAACCAAAACCATCACGGCGGGTAATAGAGCGTAAACCCGAAAAGTTTAAGTTATAGGTCGACATCAATTGCTGAATTTTTTGTTGTTTCAACTGTGGATAGTGATCAAAATCAATTTCATAAATGCTATTGCCGACACGAATTTGATGCTGTAATTCGTTGTGTTTATGTCGTAGTGCATAGCTACTGACCAGTTTGGCAATCGCCTGATTATAAAAATCTCGAATTTGGACTTGGCGGTTGTCAAAAATACGGTCTTGTGGAGCACGTTTGGTCTGAAACATGTAGGCATAACTGTAACGAATGCTTTGATCCAGCATATTTAATTGCTGATCTAAACATTGTTCATAATTGGCCTGATTAACTTTCTGTTGTTCTTCCGATCTTTTACTATTCAGAATACCAATTTTGCAGGACGAGGAGTTTTCCAGTGCAATGGCTTTGGCTAAATATAATTCACTTGCCGTAGACAGTAATTGTTCATCTTGGATCTGTGGAATTTGCTTCAGTGCGCTGACACATTCTGCAGGTTGTTGGGCACAAATAGTGGCTTCACGTCCTGTCATCGATAGCACATTCAAACTGGCTTCACTGATTTTTTTGCGTGACAAAATGCTATCGCGTTCATTGGCGATACTGACTTTTAAAGCTTGATTTTTGACACTCACTACCTGACAACCAGACAGCAGTGTTGTACTGAGCAGTGCAGCAATCACAATTTTATTCATGGAAAGTCTGGCTTAATTTTTAAGATTTTTTTCCATCATACGTTTTTTTAGGCGTAATTCAATTGCTTAGCCATAAAAATAGACCGTCGAAACGGCCTATTTTAAGGTATTTTTGTATCGGTGCAGATTAAGTGCGTGGTGCAATCACTTGCCAAACATTCCAGCGACCTTGTTTTTCAATTTCAGCAATTAAACGGTCTGCAACTTCAGCTTCTTGCGGGTATTTGATTTTGTAGTTTTTCAGCGTTTGTACCGCATTTTTCTTTTGTTCTAGCGCAATATAATTATTGGCTGCAGACAAATAAGCTTCCTGCACACCCGCTTTCATCGCTTTGTCTAAATATGAAATTGCTTCACGATGACCACCACCTTCAGACAGGCCAAAACCAAACCAGAAGTTGGCTTCTGCATCTTCCTGATTAATTTTTAAAATACGCTGTGCATAGCTGAGTGAGCGGGTAGTGTAGATAGAACCTAAGTCAAGGTTACGTGCCATGACGCTGGCTTTAAATGCACGCATTAAAATATCAAAAGAGGCATTTTCATTGGCTGCCAAAGTGTCTAGTTGTGCGGTTACTTCTTTAAGTTTGGCTTCAAAACCACGGCGTTCCTGACGCTCACTAAAACGTGGCGGATAGTGACGTGCCTTACCTTCAACCAGTTGTAAGAAATCATCAATTTCAGTGATGTCTATTTCATTTTCGCCCGCCAAGGCCGCAAACTTTAAGCTGCGTTGATTGTTATTCACCGTAGGTACAATCAATTTGTTCTGATCTAAAGTGATGCTTTGGCTTGGATTGTTCGGGTCAGTCACCACCATTTTGGTGACAGGCTGTGCTGCTGCTTTTTGTAGGTTAATTTCAAACGGAGGTGGGGCATCGTAATTAAAAGGGTTTAAGGCATAAAATGGTGCGCTTAATTCAGGTTCTGTAAAAACGATAGGTGGTTTCACTTCTTGTTTTGGTGTTGCTACACAAGCGCTGACGAGCGTCGCGGCAAGGATGCTGAGTGCCAAAGGCTTAAGGGTCATGGTGTTCTTCCGTTCAATTTATTTTAAAAGTGAGTGGTGATTGTGTTAGATGAAAATATTGCATGTTGGTCAGTCTAAGAAATCTGTTCCGAACATGCAATACAAATGAGGGGGCTTGGTTACACAGTGATACGAAGTTTTTAAAGCAAAAGATTATTTGCTTTGAGTTTCACATTCACGTCTAACATCTTCAATTATTTTTAATTCTTCAGCGCTATACGGTTGTTCATCTTGTTGCTGACTTTTAAAGGTTGGATCAAGCAAAGATAAACGCTGACATAACAAATTCATACGTTTTTCATTCTGTTGTAAACGGTCAAGTAACACACGCATACCGTCAAGCACGGGGTCAGATTGATCTTCAGTCGCGGCATAAGGTTGGAAACCAATGCTGGCTGCATAATCACGACGACGTGCTTCCTGATCATCTGCAGGTTTGTTTTTGATAATAAAACGTGCAGGGTTGCCTACAGCGGTTGCACCTTCAGGTACTTCTTTGGTCACCACAGCATTAGAACCAACTTTTGCATTTTTATGTACGGTGAATGGGCCTAAGATTTTTGCACCCGCACCCACAATCACACCATCTTCTAAAGTTGGGTGGCGCTTGCCTTTATTCCAAGTGGTGCCGCCTAAGGTGACACCATGGTACAAAGTGACGTCATCACCAATTTCGGCGGTTTCACCAATCACCACACCCATGCCATGGTCAATAAAAAAACGACGACCAATTTTTGCACCTGGGTGAATTTCAATGCCTGTTGCAAAGCGGCTGAATGAAGAAAGCAGACGAGCCGAACCTTTACAGTCTTTGTTCCATAACTCATGTGCCACACGGTGCATGAGCAATGCATGAATGCCTGGGTAGGTGGTTAAGACTTCAAGTGTATTTCGAGCAGCAGGATCGCGCGCGAAGACAGCTTGAATGTCTTCTTTGAGCTGTTTAAGCATTAGTTTGATCCTCGTCCTGTGTTGATGTAGATTTTTTCCATGAACCGTTATTCATTGCTTGTACGCGGCTAAAAATACCGCGAAGTAAATGGTATTCCATACGATCTAATTGTATACGTCCGAAAAGCCGACGCAAGCGTAAAGGCAATAATCGTGGATTTTTTGGATCCATAAATTCAATTTCTGCCAGCATTTTTTCTAAATGTGGATAGAACTGCTGCATTTGTTCGTGATTCACCAAAGGCTCATCCCATTGCATGGCTTCAGAATCTGTTACTTGCATCGTTGCAGTAGGATCGGCAACTTTGCCCACAATATCCATGGCTGCCATACGCATTTCGTAGCAAATGACCTGAATGGCTTGAGCGACATTTAGCACGCCATATTCCTCATTGACAGGAATAGTGACATGATAATTGGCCAAAGCCAGTTCTTCATTGGTTAAACCACGGTCTTCACGGCCAAAAATAATCGCGACATTTTGCCCATGCTGTGCCACAGCATTTAACGATTTTTCTGCGGCAGGTCGTGCATCTAGCAATGGCCAAGGAATTGTACGGCTACGTGCGCTGGTACCAAAAACCAGATGACAATTTGCAATGGCATCTTCAAGTGTTTCCACCACTTCAATCTGCTCAATTAGGTCGGTTGCACCTGCGGCTAAAGCGTCAATATCTGGATGTGGATAGGTTTTAGGCGAAACCAAAACTAATTTACATAGCCCCATGGTTTTCATGGCACGTAAGGCGCTGCCAATATTGGCAGGCAAGGTGGTGTTTACCATGACAATTCGCACGTGGGAGAGATGTGCGGCAACAGCGGCATTGTCAACTTGACTCATAACAAATCCAAATGGGTTAAATTTTTAAGAATATTGATCAGCTTCTGCATTATATAAATCTAGTGCATCGTCCATGCTCATGTCCGCAGGCGGCGGTGCAATATTTGCAGGTTTAGCAACTTCTGCGACTCGGGCTGCCTTCGATTTCACCTGATATTCAATATGCAGGTTTTCCTTGCCAAAATAATCACGTAGTTTGACTAAGGCTTCATCTAAAGGGGCAACTTTCCACTGAATACCCAAATGCAATTCAGCTTGAGCATAGGCATAATCTAGATGCAAAATGACTGGAATATGGGTGCATAAATCTACATTACAATAAGGCAGCAACATTGTTTGTAAGTCTTGACTCAGGGTCTTGCTTAAATGTTCTGTATGTAAATGAATCTGAATACTGTTGGCACGTTTTTGACGAATTTCATTTAAGCTAAAGGCTTTGGTTAACCGACCCATAGGGCGGTCAAAACCTTCGCGTTCGTAAATTTCGCCTTCAATCACCACCACTTTTTCAGTTTGCACGATGTCTTTAAAACGTTGGAAACGCTCATGGTTGGCAGAGACTTCTATACGTGCGGTACCGTCATCTAAAGTGACCACCATCCGATTTGGGAAGTTAGCAACATCCACCACTAGACCTGCAAAGACGGTGGTCACACCACGTCGGGTTGGGGTTAGTTCATTAATCTTACTAGGTATAAAGGCTTTGAGTTCATTGCGATAAACATCTATCGGGTGGCCTGTCAGGTATAAACCTAAAGTGTCTTTTTCACCCTTGAGCCGTACTTCATCTGACCATGGCTTCACAGGTTTGGCAGGTTTACGCTGTACTTCTTCAACCTCACCAAACAGGTCCATAATGCCTGTTTCACGGTTAGAGCGGGCTTGTTCTGCTGCTTGTACTGCCTCTGGCAATTGTGCCATTAAACTAGAACGTTCGATGCCTAAACAGTCTAAAGCTCCCGCACGAATTAAAGCTTCTAAAGTCCGTTTATTGATTTTTTTCAAATCAATACGATGGCAGAAATCGAATAAGTCGCGATATGGTCCTTCTTTTTGGCGTGAATCAATCACAGATTGCATGGCCTGTTCACCCACGCCTTTAATCGCACCAAGTCCATAGACAATGGTACGTTCATCGCTTGCGTGGAAATGATACAAAGACATATTCACTGAAGGCGGTAACACTTCTAAGCCATTGTGGCGGCAATCATCAATCAAGAACACCACGTTATCGGTGTTTTGCATTTCCGATGACATGACCGCTGCCAAGAATTCAGCAGGGTAGTGTGCTTTGAGCCATGCAGTCTGATATGCCACCAAGGCATAGGCAGCTGCGTGTGATTTGTTAAAACCATAGCCAGCGAATTTTTCCATATAGTCGAAAATATGGTTGGCTGTGGCGGCATCAATGTCTTTTTTCTCAGCACCTTCAATAAAGATTTGGCGCTGTTTCACCATTTCTTCAGGTTTTTTCTTACCCATGGCGCGACGTAGTAAGTCTGCACCACCGAGTGTATAGCCTGCACAATATTGTGCTGCCTGCATGACCTGTTCCTGATAGACCATAATACCGTAGGTCGGCTCAAGCACACCTTCTAGCAAAGGATGTAGATATTCAAACTCGCCACCATGCATACGGTGAATAAAGTCTGGAATTAGATCCATTGGGCCTGGACGATACAATGACACGAAAGCAATAATTTCTTCAAATTTACTTGGGCGTGCTTCTTTCAGCATCTTTTTCATGCCCACGGATTCAAACTGGAATACTGCAGTCGTATTGGCATTGGCAAAGACTAAATAGGCGTCTTTATCATCCAGTGGAATATGAGCAATATCTAGCGGTGTATCGGCTTTGATGCGTTTATTAATATTTTGTACCGCATCTTCAATAACAGTCAGGTTACGTAAGCCCAAGAAGTCGAACTTGACCAAACCTGCCGATTCGACATCGTCTTTATCGTATTGCGCAACACGTGCGGTACCATCGGCATCACACATGACTGCAGAAAAGTCGGTGATTTTAGTGGGTGCAATGACCACGCCACCCGCGTGTTTACCTGTATTTCGGGTTATGCCTTCAAGCTTTAGGGCCATTTCCCAAATTTCAGAGGCATCATCATAGTCAGGGTTAGACGGGTTGGTGACTACATCTTTAAGTTGGGGTTCGGCTTCAATTGATTCTTCTAGGCTGAGTCCTAAGGGTTTGGTTGGAATCAGTTTGGAAATACGGTCTGCCAAGCCATAAGACTTACCCAAAACTCGTGCGACATCTCGAATTGCACCTTTGGCTGCCATGGTACCGAAAGTGGCAATTTGCGATACTGCATCACGTCCATAGGTGCGAGCTACGTAGTCAATGACTTTATCGCGTCCTGCAATACAGAAATCGACGTCAAAGTCGGGCATAGATACGCGTTCTGGGTTTAAGAAACGTTCAAATAATAGTTCATAGCGCAGTGGGTCTAAGTCGGTAATTTTTAAGCTGTAGGCAACCAATGAACCTGCACCCGAACCACGGCCCGGGCCAACAGGTACACCGTTGTTTTTAGACCACTGAATAAAGTCCATAACAATCAGGAAGTAACCCGGGAAGCCCATCGAGTTAATAATATTAATTTCGTATTCAATTCGCTCATCATAAGGTTTGCGAATTTCTGCCCAATCTTCGTCACGCTGTGCAACAGGATAAAGCACATTTAGACGTTCTTCCAAACCTTGCTTGGACAAGTGTGCAAAGTAGGTATCAATGGTGTGTCCTTCTGGAATTGGATAATCTGGAAGGAAGTATTTACCCAATTGCAGCGTGACATTACAGCGTTTGGCAATGTGATAGCTGTTTTCAATAGCACTTGGAATGTCAGAAAACAGCGCCGTCATTTCTTCGGCAGTTTTAAAATATTGCTCAGGACTGTAAGTTTTTGGACGACGGTTGTCCCCTAAGACATAACCATCGGCGATGCAGACGCGCGCTTCATGCGCTTCATAATCTTCACGGCGAATAAAATGCACATCGTTATGTGCTACCACGCCAATATTATATTTTTTAGCTAATTTAACTGCTTCGGCAATAAAGGTGTCTTCATCAGGGCGATCTGTACGGGTCAGGGCTAAATAAACCCGATTGCCAAATTTTTCAATCCATTCTTCAAGCAAGGGTTCTGCTTTTTGCGGATTGGAGGTGATCAGCATTTTGCCGACATCACTTTGAATACCCAGCAATACAATCAGATCATCGGCTTGTTCTAATATCCATGTTTTATTCACACAGGGAATATTGAGCTGCTGGCCTTCAATATAGCCACGAGAAACCAGTTCAGTCAGATTGCGCCAACCGTGATTGGTCATTGACAATAAGGTCACACGATGATCGGCATCATTTAAACGCAGCACGGAACCTAAAATTGGTTTGATGCCTTGTCCTAAGCATTTGCCATAAAATTTTACGGCAGCATGTAAGTTGGATAAATCGGTCAATGCCAAGGCTGGCATTTCTTCATTGACTGCGGCTTTAATCAAGTCAGGTACGCGTACAATCGACTCGGTAATCGAAAATTCTGTATGTATACCTAAATGAACAAAGCGCATGAATCAGTCCCTTAAAAAATCACGGGTTAGTTTAGCATGCTCTGCTCAAGACAAAACATGCCGCAGTGTTTTTCTGTGCTGAAGTGATCTTCAACCGCTAACACAATTTTAATTTTATACGCTAACTTTTGCCGTTTCATCGAGTAGGGTGAACAGGTTAAGTCATACGCAATTGAGTGATGATTGTTTTATCTCAGCTTAGATAACCAGTCACCTAAACTTTGCACCAACTGCACTAAAATTAATAACACCACCACCGTTAGCATGACAACACTACTGTCAAAACGCTGATAACCGTAGGAGATGGCAAGGTCACCAATACCGCCTGCACCGACAGCACCCGCCATGGCAGTTGCGCCAATCAAGCTAATGGTGGCTGTGGTCAAGTTTAAAATGAGTGAGCTGCGTGCTTCGGGTAAAATAAATTTGAAGATGATTTGTAATGGTGTTGCACCCATCGCCTGTGCAGATTCGACAATTCCTTCATTGACTTCAAGTAATGAAGTTTCCACCAAACGACCAATATATGGGCCGACATAAATCGTTAGCGGTACAATCGCTGCCCAAGTTCCAATAGATGTACCAACCAAGAGCTTGGTTAAGGGAATGACCGCAATCAACAAAATAATAAATGGCAGAGAGCGTAGTGCGTTTACAATGGGATTGAGGCCATGATAAATCACACGGTTAGGTAAAATTCCTGTTGGACGAGTGACCAAAAGGGTAATGCCCTGAATAAAACCCCAAATACAACCAAACAACATGGCAAAGAACACCATGTGAAAGGTTTCTTGCAAAGCTGTAACAAACTGGTTAATGGATAATGAGCTTTTCCAAAATGGAGCAGTCAGCGAAGTCAGCCACTGCACAATTAAATCTCTCATGCTTGTACTCCTGACTGCTCAACCTGTACACCGCTACTTTCCAAGAAGGCAATAGCATGCTGAATTTCTGCAGCATCGCCCAATAATTGAATAAACATTTGCCCAATCACTGCGCCATCTATTTCAGTCATGTTGGCAAACAGGATATTCAGGCTAATATCAAACTGTTTAATGACGGCCTGAATTACGGTTTCTTGAGCAGATTTACCTAAAAACTTCAGGCAATAAATACTGTGCTGATTTTGGTTTTCAAGGTTATGCAGAATATTAACTGGTAATTGTTGCTGTAAAACTGTTTGAATAAAACTTTTGGTGGTTGGATGTTGTGGCTGACTAAAAATTTCCAGTGTTGAACCTGTTTCAATCACTTTGCCTTGTTCCATCACTGCCACATAATCACAAACAGACTCAATCACATCCATTTCGTGGGTCACCATTACAATGGTAATGCCTTGTTCCTGATTAATTTTTTTAAGTAGTTCCAACACCGATTTAGTGGTTTGCGGATCAAGGGCAGAAGTCGCTTCATCACAAAGCAATATTTTAGGATGATTGGCTAGGGCACGGGCAATGCCAACACGTTGTTTTTGCCCACCTGAAAGCTCATCGGGGAAAGCGTCTTTTTTATGTTTTAAATCAATAAAATCGAGCAATTCATTTAAACGTTTTTCACGTTCGGCTTTGCTCCAGCCGAGAAGTTTCATCGGCATTTCAATATTGGCGGCCACAGTTTTAGTCTGCAATAAATTGAAGTGCTGAAAAATCATCCCAATATGGGCACGTTCTTGACGTAATTCACGTGCATTCAGCGCAGTAAAATCTTTTTGATGAATGATGACTTGCCCTGCGTTCGGACGTTCCAACAAATTAATCAAGCGGATTAAAGTGCTTTTACCTGCACCACTATAACCAATAATGCCAAAAATACTGCCTGCCGGAATCTGTAAATTAATCTGATCCAATGCACGTAAAGTTTGACCTTTGAGCTGATAGTGCTTTGAAATATTTTTAAATTCAATCATATCGTCAAAAACTGTCCATAAATGAAAAAACAGGCAAAGTTCGCTTTGCCTGTTTTGTTTAGCGCATTATATTACTATTTTGCTGTTTCAGTGAAATAGCTGACCGGCTTGTTCACATCCACTTTGGTGCCGCCAAAGTTTTGATCAATATATTGTTGCACTGCTGCGGTATGGTAAAGCGCACCAACTTTTTGTAGCACAGGGTCATTTTGACGCTCTGCAGCAGTCGCTATAATATTGACATTCATTTTTGTGCTTTGGTCAATTGGCTCATAATAAATAGAGTCTTTTAATACGTTTAAGCCACCTTCCATTGCAAGGGTATTGCCCAAAACAATTGCATCAACTTCGTCTTTTACACGTACAGCAGTTGCCATTTGAATAGGTTTGATTTTAATTTGCTTGGTGTTTTCAATAATGTCCGCAGGTGTACCTTGCACATAGTCAAAACCATCTTTCAGCTTAACCAAGCCTGCAGATTGAAGTAAAAGCAAAGCACGTGACTCATTGGCACCGTCATTTGGAATGGCAATGGTTGCACCGTTTTGGAATGCTTCCACTTTTTTGACTTTGCTTGAGTAAATGCCCATTGGCTCTAAATAAGTAGTGGCAACAGGTGCAATCTGATCTTTGTTGTTGGCATTAAACGCAACCATATAGGCATAAGATTGGAATGCGTTTAGATCAATTTCTTTATTGGCAACCGCTGTGTTCATAGACACGTAGTCTGTGAAGTTTTTCACTTCAAGTTGAATACCTGCAGCTTTAGTTTCAGGCAAGTCTGCAATAAAACGCCAGATATCTGCGTCTGAACCAGTAGAAGCCATAGTAACGGTTTGCAATGCTGATGCATCTTTTTGTGCTGCGTCAGTCGCAGGCGCTTCTTGTTTGCCACAGCCCGCCAAGCCGACTGAAAGACCAAGTACAAGACCAAGGAACTTTTTCATGAATATATCCTAAGCAAGCTTGAGCGAATGCCTAAAACTTGCCATTGTGGAGGTAGTTAAATTGCATTTAATACAGTTGTATGCAATTTATACCAAACCTCTAAATCTGTATGAAATGTCTGTGTATTGAAAATCGATTCGTCCAATCTGCCGCATTCATCAAATACGAGGCGATAAGGAAGCTTTGCGGCTTTTCAAAAATTTGCAACATGATAACAATAAAAAATAATTCTATATAGGGGAGAGTCTGTAATGCATATCACTGTTTTTACAAAAGAAAGCAATTTAGTCAAAATAAGTTCTTATTAATAAATATATTCTGTAAAGATGGTGGATTTGAACAAGTGTTTAAATAATTTAGATTCTTTAGCATTTATTCTGCAATATAAAGATTAAAAATTGCAGTGGGATGTAGGTTAGAGCAGTCCATTCAGATTCAGGTCAAAATGTTGACCATAAAAAAGCCCGTTCTGTGACGAGCTTTTTTATGGACTTAAATTTTTAAACTAAAAATATTAAGCATTTTCACGCGCAATGGCACGATAACCAATATCTTTACGATATTGCACGCCATCAAAGGTCACTTTTTCACACAGTTCAAGCGCTTTGGCTTGAGCTTCACCAATGCTGTTACCCAATGCTGTCACACACAGTACACGACCACCATTGGTCACAATCTCGCCATTGGCATTGCTTGCTGTACCTGCATGGAACACTTTCGCATCGGCCATTTGTGTATCTAAACCAGAAATGACATCACCTTTGCCTGAAGTTTCTGGGTAGCCTGCAGTTGCTAACACAATACCAACAGTTTTGCGTTCATCCCAGTTTGCTTCTGCAGGCAAGTTACCTGCGATACCTGCCTCGACTAAATCTACTAAAGATGATTTTAAGCGCATCATAATAGGTTGTGTTTCTGGGTCACCAAAACGGCAGTTGAATTCAATCACACGTGGCTGACCCATTGCATCAATCATCAAGCCTGCATACAAGAAACCTGTATAGTCATGGCCATCTGCTTTCATGCCGTCTACAGTTGGACGCATGATTTCTTGCATGACTTTTTCAAATACGTCTGCAGTCACTACAGGCGCAGGAGAGTAGGCACCCATACCGCCAGTATTTGGCCCTTGGTCACCTTCAAAAATACGTTTATGGTCTTGCGATGTTGCCATTGGCAAGATGTTGTTGCCATCAATCATACAAATGAAAGACGCTTCTTCACCATCCAAGAACTGCTCGATCACAACACGTGAACCTGCATCACCAAACTTGTTGCCTGCCAACATGTCGTCAATGGCATCAAAAGCTTCTTGATTGGTCATCGCAACGATCACGCCTTTACCTGCTGCAAGGCCATCGGCCTTGATGACAATTGGCGCACCGTTTTGTTCTACATAAGCTTTGGCAGCATCTACTTCGGTGAATACGTCATAGAATGCAGTTGGAATGTTATGACGTTTTAGGAAGTGTTTAGCAAAGGCTTTAGAACCTTCAAGTTGTGCCGCAAATTGAGTTGGACCCCAAATTTTTAAGCCTGCTTCACGGCAAGCGTCCACTACACCATTTACCAATGGCGCTTCAGGGCCAACAATAATTAAATCTACTGCATTATTTTTGGCAAATTCGATAATGGCAGGGTTATTTTGAATGTCTAACGCCACATTTTCGCATTTGTTTTCAGTTGCAGTCCCTGCGTTGCCAGGGGCAACAAAGACTTTAGCAACTTTTTCATCTTGTGCGATTTTCCATGCCAATGCATGTTCACGACCGCCACTACCTAAAACTAAAATGTTCATTTATTAAAATCCTTAAAAAATAATCCCCCTTGTATAAGGGGAACTCCCATCGTTCTACAATAATATAGAAAACCCTCCTTTATAAATAAAGGAGGGCTAGGGAGGATCGTCTAAAAATTAGTGACGGAAATGACGCATACCTGTGAATACCATTGCGATACCAGCTTCATCTGCTGCTGCAATAGTTTCTTCGTCACGCATTGAACCACCTGGTTGAATGATGCATTTGATACCCGCTTTAGCTGCGTTATCAATACCATCACGGAATGGGAAGAACGCATCAGATGCCATAACAGCACCTTCAACCACTAAACCTGCATGTTCAGCTTTGATCGCAGCAATACGTGCAGAGTTTACACGGCTCATTTGACCTGCACCTACACCAATCGTTTGACGGTTTTTCGCATAAACAATTGCATTTGATTTCACGTATTTTGCAACTTTCCAAGCAAAGATCATGTCATCAATTTCTTGTTCAGTTGGCGCACGTTTGGTCACGACTTTTAAGTCATCTTTAGTGATCATGCCCAAGTCTTGGTCTTGAACCAATAAACCGCCGTTAACACGTTTGTAATCCATTTGCGGTGCACGAGCATCAATTGCAGGAAGCTCACCACAAACAAGTACACGTACGTTTTTCTTCGCGCCAGTCACTTCAAGTACGCCATCTGCAATACTTGGCGCAATGATCACTTCAACGAATTGACGGTCTACAATCGCTTGTGCAGTTGCAACATCTAACTCACGGTTAAATGCAATGATGCCACCAAATGCAGATTCTGGATCCGTTGCATAAGCAAGATCATAAGCAGCTTGAATACCCTCTAAAGACACAGCAACACCACATGGGTTTGCGTGTTTTACGATTACACAAGCAGGTTTTGCAAATGATTTCACACATTCAAGTGCAGCGTCAGTATCTGCAATGTTGTTATACGATAATTCTTTGCCTTGTAACTGTTTCGCAGTTGAAACAGAAGCTTCAGTTGCAGCAGGGTCTACATAGAATGCAGCAGACTGATGAGGGTTTTCGCCGTAACGCAAATCTTGCGCTTTGTTTAATTGCGTGTTGAACGTACGTGCAAACTGATCTGCAGTACCTTCTTCTTTACCTACACGTGCGCCTAAGTAAGATGCGATCATGCCATCATATTGTGCAGTGTGTTCAAACGCTTTAACAGCTAAATCAAAACGAGTTTCGTAAGATAAAGCACCGCTGTTTTTCATTTCTGTAATGACAGTCGCATAGTCAGATGCATTAACCACAATACCCACAGAAGCATGGTTTTTCGCTGCAGCACGAACCATGGTTGGACCACCAATGTCAATGTTCTCAATTGCATCAGCAAGTGAACAGTTTGGTTTAGCAACCGTTGCTGCAAATGGGTAAAGGTTAACAACAACAAGGTCGATGGCATCAATATTGTGTTCTGCCATAACCGCTTCGTCTAGACCACGACGAGCCAAAATACCACCATGAATTTTTGGGTGTAACGTTTTTACACGACCATCCATCATTTCTGGGAAACCAGTATGCTCTGACACCTCTACAACAGCGATGTTGTTGTCTTTAAGCAACTTATAAGTACCGCCAGTAGATAAAATTTCTACCCCAAGTGCAGCAAGGTCTTGTGCAAATTCAACAATACCTGTTTTGTCAGAAACAGAGATTAAAGCGCGTTTAATAGTCATGATCTTCGTCACAGTTTTCAATTACAGATTAAAACAAAGTAGCAAAATGCAGGTAAAAAAAATGCCTGCGGAGGCCGCAAGCATTTTATCACTTATTCACTCATTAAACCGTGAGCTTTTAACTTTTTACGTAAAGTACCACGGTTTAGTCCAAGAATTTCAGCAGCACGTGTTTGGTTACCGCGAGTGTATTCAAGAACAACAGATAAAAGAGGTTTCTCCATTTCTGCTAACACCATGTCATACACCTGAGAAGGTTGTTCACCTTGCAATTGTGCAAAATAATGGCGAACTGCGCGATCTACGTGAATACGTAAAGCAACATCAGATTGTGCAGTAAAAATAGGAGATTTGCTATTCATGCGAATTAATCCGAAAATCAGATATCACTTGGATAAAGTGATATATCAATGTGGTCTATAAATAAATGAACTCCGTTTTAGATCCTAAAACGGTAAGCTCTAAAACTGGAACATTTAGCTTGCCACAACTCGAGCGCTTGGTCGAAATTTAAGCGTAACAATACATTAATAATTGTTACAGACCAAAATCAAAACAAAAAAATCTACACAGTACGCAATATAAAAAATAAAGCGCATTAGGCAGAACTATATTTGTTGTGAATTTTGCGAGGAGTTTGCAGCACAAAGCTTTCGTGGCGCGTATGATACCATTGTATGAGAAAAAGTGAGCAAGAAAACTGCAATTTTTTTAATTTTTTTCGCAATTTTTTCTACTTTTTTTTGTCGATTAAGGCTTGATAATTTCTAAACTATAGGTATCGAAGCTGTTTCGTGCCACTGGAACCAAAATGTCAAACTTAAAAGGACTATTTTTAGGAATACGTTGAATACTCGAAAGACTTTTGACCAAATACTCCTGTGGAGAATAAATATAAGTCGATAAAGTTCTCTGGTTTTCTTTTAGGGTGACTTTAATATTAGGCAATGCCAAGCTTTTATCGTGATAATTAATCAGCTCGCCTGTAAATTGCGTATTCAGTCGGTCAATACGTTTTACACGAACACGGTTGATAGAAATTAAACTGTAGCGTTCTTCTAGGCTTTGACATTTAAATACCTGACATACCTGTGTGAATACAGAATTCAGCGCAGGACTACTGTTCAGGAATTTCGGGTTAAACCATAAAATTTGGAAGACTAGCAAACCAATTAGCAATGTGTTGATAATGCCCCACAGCAAATAGTAGCCATTACTGTGCTTTTTTTCCTGTTCAATGTCTTGAATAGACAAATTCATGGCAGGAATAGTGCTAATTGGCTCTGTGCTGAAATAGTTTAGATTATTTAAATAGGTTTTCAGATCAATATTGGAGTGTTCCACCTTACGCTGGAAAATGTCCAAAATGTTCTGTTCTTGCGGAATTTGTTCAGTTACAGGAATTAAACTACGGTTTTGTATGCGTTGTAGATTAGAGCGTGAACTAACTTCTTGTTTATGCGCCTGCACCAAATGTGAAAGCGCATTAAAGTTGTTAGAACATTTTGGACAGCAAACCATGCCTTGCGCAACGGTCAGTTGCGCAACAGAAACTTTATAGACAGTTTGGCATTCAGGGCACTTGGTTTGCTTGTCGCTCATAATTCAAAAAATGTAGTTAGTTAGGGTGGCGTTTCCCAGAAATTCTGCACCAGTTTTCTTCGCGTTTTTCGACCTGTACTATATCAAAAAATTCAGAATAAACACTAGAAACTTCAGCAACTTGCTCTTCAATTACACCTGCAAGTGCGAACTCTCCCTCAGATTTAATTAAAGTTGCAAACTCTGGCGCAAGCATCATTAACGGCCCAGCTAAAATATTGGCAACCAATACGTCAGCTTTTTCCTGAGCAATAGTCTGATTAAACTCTTCAGGCAAGCCCACGTACAAGTTTTCAAGTACGCCATTCAGTTCAGCATTTTGTTTGGTTGCCAAAACTGCTTGTGGGTCAATATCGGTTGCATAGACTTTTTTCGCACCAAGCAATAAAGCAGCGACCCCTAAAATGCCTGAGCCGCAACCATAATCAATCACGACTTTATCTTTTATGTCTGTTTTGCCTAACCACTGTAGGCATAGGAAGGTACTGGCATGGTTGCCTGTACCAAAGGCTAAACCTGGATCCAGTTTAATATTTACTGCATCTGCTTCAGGTGGCTCAAGCCATTCAGGCACAATCCAGAATTTATCAGCAATTTGGATAGGTTCATAATAATCCATCCAAGAGCGTTCCCAGACTTGGTCTTCCAAAAACTCACTGCGTAAAGGAGCATCTGGCATTTGAGTGCGAATAAATGTTTCCAGAGCGGTAACATCAATTTCTTCACCTTCATCTTGTGCATAGATGCCTGTCACAATCACTTTATTCCAAAGCGGTGTTTCACCTGGAAGTGGTTCAAGCAAGTCCTGATTTTCTGCATCATCTAATGTGACACTTACCGCACCCAAAGAACTGAGTAGCGTTTCAGTAAAATCAACTTGTGCTTGATCAACAGTAATATGTATTTGTAACCACTTCACGGATATAACCTAAAATTCTATGCGAAAGCACTATTGTAACTGAACTCAGGCAATTGCCGCTATTTTTTATTCAGCTAGCCTGCTGTTGTTTGGGAAACGAGCGGGAATAGTTCGCTGAGTTAGTTTCTTTTTTTTGACCATGAATATGCAAAAATCATAGCCAAAAAATAAAACCCCAAACACAATACGGGTTTGGGGTTGTAATAAATAGTCTCTAGTCTGGGTTAAGATGCCGATGTTTCTGCTGCGGGTGTCGGGACAAACTTATTGAGCAAAGTGCCCAAAATGGCCGCAAAGATATACATAAAGATCGAATAGACCGCAGCAGGCATTGCAATCGTGGAGCTTGCCATCACGGTAAGTGCAATCGTCATGGCAAGGGTACTGTTGTGAATGCCAATTTCAAATGCACAGGCGCGAGCTTGCTGACTATTTACCCCAAAGAAACGTGGTACAAAATAACCAATCAATAAGCTGCAGGCACAGAATAGGGCAGTTGCAAGTCCGACATCGGCTAGATATAGCATAATATTATGGCGCTCTTTGGCAATTGCTCCAATGATAATCACAATCAGAAAAACCACGGCAAAAATACGCACAGGCTTATTGAGTCGATCTGCAATCTGTGGACTGAAATGTCTGACTAGCATACCAATCGTGACTGGCACAATAATAATGAGAAAGACTTGTAATACTTTGGCAAACTGTAAACCGACTTGCTGTCCATCTTGCATAAAGTGCTGAATTGCAAAATTGACGATGAGTGGCAAGGTAAATGCGGCAATAACGGAATTGACTGCGGTGAGTGTGATATTTAAGGCAATATCACCTTTATATAAATAACTAAATAGGTTTGCCGTTGGGCCACCTGGCGATGCAGCAAGTAGCATTAAACCTACAGCGAGCAGCGGTGGTAAATTGAGCAGTTTACAAATGACAAAGGCAATGGCTGTTAAGAGTGCCAATTGACAAAATAAAGCCACCAATACTGCTTTAGGGTGTTTGCTGACCCGTTTAAAATCATTCGGAGTGAGTTCTAAACCCAGTCCAGCCATGACAACAGCTAGAGCGAGTGGTAAAAATATTGTGATTAATCCTGAATCCATAAACACTCCTTGTTAAACTAAGACATCTCTAGTTTTTGTTTGATTTAAAATATTAGTGCGATATTGCTCTTGCTAGACTGCATTTTTCTTGTGGCTAAAGTTTTGTCCTTGCTCTAAAGCTAGGCTGTGTTTGGCAGACTGTCTTGCCATCATATTGCCTAACATAAAGCTGAACATATACATAAAAATCGTGTAAATCGCAGAAGGAATGGCAATTTCTGTGCTTTGTAAAACCGATAGGGCAATGGTGAGTGAAACGGCGGTGTTATGAATACCTATTTCAAAACAGCAAGAGCGAGCCTGCTGGTCTGGAACACCCGACAGATAAGGAACCAGATACCCAATTAATAAGCTTAAAAAACAAAATAATGCGGTGGCAATACCAATTGCGCTGAAATAGTCAAAGACGTTGGCGCGTTCACGAAACAACGCATAAAAAAACAGGGCAAAAATAAAGTAAATGGACATTAAACGCATAGGTTTGCCCAAGTGTGTCGCAATTTGTGGCATGGCATTACGCACAGCCATGCCTACACAAACAGGCACAATAATCAATAAAAACACTTGCGCCATTTTTTCAATCGGTAGGCCAATTTGTTGTTGGTCAGTCATGAAATATAGAAAAGACAGATTTACAATAAAAGGCAGTGTAAATGTGGCCATCACCGAGTTCATGGCTGTTAGGGTAATATTTAAGGCGACATCACCTTTATAAACATAGCTGAATAGGTTCGCAGTTGGACCGCCAGGGGAAGCGGCCAATAACATAAGACCAATGGCCAATAATGGCGGGAGCTCTAGAAATAAACAAATTAAAAAAGCCAGAACAGGCAAAATCACCAATTGCGAAAATAAAGTTAAAAAGATGACTTTAGGAAATTGATTGACACGAATAAAGTCCTTAGGCGTGAGTTGTAAGCCTAAACCCATCATCATGACTGCTAGGGTGAGCGGTAGAAAAAAGGTAAAAAAGCTGGAGTCCATTGCACATCCTTTTATCTTTTATCGTGACATTATTCTTGTGATCCTTTTTGCAGTTTAATTGTTTTTTAGTGTTGTGCAATAAACAAAGCAGTCACTTATTTTTAAGTGACTGCTTTTGGGGGTAAAAGCTACTGATCTTGTTATTAGATAGCAAATTTTAGACTACGTTGTTTTATGCTGAATTACATCGCTTGTGGGCGTGGCGGAGTAAAGCCGAGCGCACATTTTCCTTTCAGTTCTGTACCATTGAGCGTAATGCTAGTGGTCTGTGCATCTGCCATACAGGCACGGTATAACTCAGGTTCGTTGCCTTGTAATTGTACTGCTTTAGATGAACTAAAGAATTGTGGTTCGCACGTACCATTCCAAATAATGCCACGATGCGCAAAACTTACAGCGGTACCTTGAGTTTTTCCTTTACAGACTTGCTGAAATTTTTGCGCATTGTAGATGGTTTCTACCTTGTCATTTGCCTGCACTGCAAATGGACTAATAAATAAACCACAAAGCATAGATGACAGTAAAATTTTCTTATTCATGATGTTTCCCTTTGTTTCTAATACCTGCGCTTAATAGGATAAAAAATAGGCAAATTAAAACAACGGTGATCTGGTTAATTGATGGGTTTAAATGTTTTTATATACAGTAAAAATGCAAATTTAGATTACAAAGTATTAATTCTATAGTGCATCACCGCCAATAAAATCGACTGAATCTGTCAACTTATGCCTGAAGTTTTGCTATAATATTCCGTCTTTATTTTTATATCTCTCATTGACCATTATGCACTATCCTAAAGTTTACGATGTCATTGTTATTGGCGGCGGTCATGCAGGCACTGAAGCGGCGCTTGCAGCAGCACGTATGGGTCGTCAAACCTTACTCTTAACTCATAACATTGAGACTTTAGGGCAGATGAGCTGTAACCCTGCCATTGGTGGTATTGGTAAATCTCATCTTGTGCGTGAGATTGATGCTTTGGGCGGCGCAATGGCTTTGGCTGCCGATAAAAGCGGTATTCAGTTCCGTATTTTAAACTCGCGTAAAGGTGCTGCGGTTCGTGCAACACGTGCGCAAGCAGACCGTGTGCGTTTTAAAGCAGCCATTCGTAGCACTTTGGAGAACCAAGCCAATTTAGATATTTTTCAGCAAGCTGCAGATGACCTGATTGTTGAAGGCGATACCGTAAAAGGTGTTGTGACCCAAATGGGCATTCGCTTTGATGCAAAAACGGTGGTATTGACTACAGGTACCTTCTTAGGTGGCGTTATTCATATTGGTTTGGAAAAATCAAGCGGCGGTCGTGCAGGCGATCCGCCATCAATTGCTTTGGCAGCACGTTTACGCGAATTAAATTTGCCAGTGGGACGCTTAAAAACAGGTACGCCACCTCGTATTGACGCACGTTCAGTCGATTTTTCTGTGATGATTCCACAGCCAGGTGATTTTCCATCACCAACCATGTCATTCATGGGCGATGTGTCGATGCATCCAGAGCAAGTGAATTGCTATATTACCCATACCAATGAGCGCACTCACGAAATCATTCGTGGTGGCTTAGATCGTTCACCAATGTACACAGGCGTGATTGAAGGCGTTGGCCCACGTTATTGCCCATCTATTGAAGATAAAATCCATCGTTTTTCAGACAAAGACTCGCATCAGGTGTTTTTGGAGCCAGAAGGCTTAGACACACATGAGTTGTATCCAAATGGTATTTCAACCTCTTTGCCGTTTGATGTGCAGTTTGAATTGGTACGTTCAATTCGTGGTATGGAAAATGCGCACATTTTGCGTCCAGGCTATGCGATTGAATATGACTACTTCAACCCGCAAGCATTGAAATTTACTTTAGAAACCAAAGCCATTAATAACCTGTATTTTGCGGGACAAATTAACGGTACAACCGGTTATGAAGAAGCAGGTGCGCAAGGTGTATTGGCAGGTTTGAATGCGGCACGTCGTGCTTGGGATCAGGAACAATGGACGCCAAAACGTGACGAAGCCTATATCGGGGTATTGGTAGATGACCTGATCACATTAGGCACTAAAGAACCGTACCGCATGTTTACGTCACGTGCGGAATATCGTTTGATGTTGCGTGAGGACAATGCAGATCAGCGTTTAACCCCAATTGGTCGTGAACTTGGTTTGGTGGATGATACCCGTTGGGCGGCTTATTGTGAAAAAATGGAAGCTGTAGAGCGTGAAACAGGACGTTTACAGCATTTGTGGGCTGCACCGAACAACCCAATGGGTAAAAAATTTGTAGAAATGACTGGTGCAGATTTATCTAAAGAATGTTCTGCAATTGATCTGCTTAAACGTCCTAATATCAGTTTTGCGCAAATTGCAGAATTGACTGGTTCAGAAGTGTCTGCACAAGTTGGTGATCAAATTGAAATTGCAGTGAAATATGCAGGTTATATTGACCGTCAGCATGAAGATGTGGCTCAGTTAAAACGTCTGGAAGAAACCAAAATTCCAGCCGATTTTGATTATGATGCTGTGTCAGGCTTGTCACGTGAAATTACCTTAAAGTTGAAGCATGTCTTGCCTGAAACATTAGCGCAAGCCAGTCGTATTCCAGGTGTGACACCTGCAGCAGTACAATTGGTGATGATCACCATTCGTAAAAATGCACAGGGACGTAAATCTGCTTAAGATTTGATATGCCTGTTAAGAAAGCTCGCAGATTGCGGGCTTTTTTTATGCGCTAAAATTTTAAAAAGATGCTAAGTAAAGTAGAAATTAAGTTTAAGAAAATAAAAGATTTATACTACGAATATTATGATTTCACGGCAGGGACGAGAACAGTTAAAGTGGCTTTTATCAACATAGATAGGAGTAAAACATGACTTTAAAAAAGATTCGTTATAATACGGCTGAATTGGCATGCTAAATAAACGCAATGCCAAGTTAGGTCTAAATTTTAAATCAGCAGCTCTAACAACAAAATTTAAATAATAAATATAAAACTATCGGTCCCAGTATTTGGGACCTTTTTATTTCTCAGTTTATCATTCATTGCTTTGATGCACTGCAGTCGCTACTTCAGCAGGCTCAATTTGAATTAACTTTTTACCAAAGCTGCGTAACCACCAAACCAATTGCGAGGTAAAAGGGACAGTGGCTGTTACCAATACATCACCATTTTCCAGTGTTTCAATGGTCTGGTCTTTACTTAACTGACTTTCATCAAAGTAAATTGCATCAGCTTTTTGCATGGTCAGTTTGAGCTGAATATTTTCTGTGGCTTTGCTGAAATTGACTCTGAAGCCCAGTTCGCCAGATTCAATATAAGCATCAATATCAAAATTGACAGGGTGTAATGCGCGTGAATCTAAAACTTTTGCGGCTTTAAAACGATGCAGGGCAAAGGTCTGAATATCTGTTTTATCAAAGCGGGTACATATTAAATAAATGACTGCGCCTTTTTGTACCAGTGCCAAAGGATTTAGCACATAGGTTTTTTCTTCACCTGAACTGCTGCGTGATTGGTAAATACATTCCAGTTGTTTGTCTTGTAGCAAGCCTTCATAAATTGCTTGCTGCGCATTACGGTCTACCAGTGGTGGAATTAAGGGTTGTGTTGCAGGCACAATCCGTACACGGTTAATCCATTGGCGAACATTATTTTGCGTAGATAGACTACGCCGTGCCAAATCAAACCAAGGGTTCATTTCTTCAATCAGACTTGGTGGCAACAAGTGTTTTAAATGTTCTTCGACCATCATAAAGGTGACCGCTTGTGAGCTGGTCATGTGTGGCAAGCTTTGAATAGGTGCATCTGATCGCCAACGCCAACCTTGTGGCACGGTACCGTTACTTTCAATAGGAAAGCGTTGCGAAATTTGGTTTAAGTCACGCTGAATGGTGCGCAAACTGATGTCAATGCCTTCACGTTGCAAGACATCGTGTAATTCACGCGTACCCATCCATTTACCTGTAGAGAGTCGCGATAAAATTTGCCATTGGCGATATAAACTATTCGATGTTTCTTTTTCTTGTATAGACATATTCAGTATTTGCTTGGTCGTTTTAAATGAGTCAGAACGTGAGTGTTAACACAATAAGAAAACTTAGAATGTTTAGCAAGTTTTTTACTCAAAAAGGGCGGTGCAGTACATATTCAGATCATGCATCTATGCAGTGAGTTCAGAGGATTAACGTATTTTAAATTAGATTAAACTATGTGAAAAAGTATGTGATTGATGCAAGACAACTCAGAATTTCGGGTGATTTGAGAGGGTGCTTTTTAATAAGCAAGCTTAAACTGTATGCTTTAAGTAAGGTCAAGTCTTTTTCTTGTGTGTTTGAGGCGGGTTTATGTAAATAAAAACACGTATTGCCTTATGGTGCTGTAGTTTAATTAAGCACACAATTTGGACAAAACCTAACTTGAAATAAGGAGGAACAATCAACCGTGAATTTATCTAGCAGCGATGCACGAGAAATTTTTTGGTTAGCCCGCTATTTAACCCGTATTCAATATTTATGTCAGCAATTTCCCTTTAAACAAAATGCGGCTGCTTTAAGCTATGCACATGCTTTTTGTTTACCTGCTTTTGATGCTGCATCTCTAAATGAGCTAATTTTAAATGAAGAGCAACCCGCGTCATTTGCCATGCAATTCCAGCAAAGTAGCGTAAAAATTCATAATTTAGCAGATGTGTTATCACCTCAAGCCTATACAGAATTGATACGCCTCATTCGAAATGCCCGTGACAATGCTGCTTATATTTGTGATGTGGTGCAAGACTGCCACGATGTTCTAGAAGCTGAGCCGCAAAATATTTTTTTATTCTTTCAATTGGGGCAAAAATTGGAAGAGTTAGATCGACAAATCCGACTTAAACAATCTAAGGACATGACAGTAGCGCAAGTGGAAATTATTGTGCAATTGCTCAAAGATTTAGGTTGGCTATCACTGGCTGAAGCATGGCAGCAACTTAAACAACAACCTGATAGCATGAATTTTTATCATTTTAGCGACCACATTCAGCATTTACTTTCTGTGGATTAAAGCACCGATTCATCCTGCTTTGAACTTGTCGATAAAATCGGTGGCTATTCACTCCAGCATGCATCTAAAAAAATAATGGAAGCCTGAGCTCCCATTATGTATTGAATTTATTGTCAATCTTAATCAAGTTTCAAGATTCGATGCAATGGTGTACTTAGTCACGTTCAACTGCAAGTGCAACACCCATACCACCCCCAACACAGAGGGTTGCAATGCCTTTCTTAGCATCACGGCGTTGCATTTCATGTAATAAAGTCACCAAAATACGGCAGCCTGAAGCCCCAATTGGGTGACCCAATGCAATTGCACCACCATTGACGTTGACTTTATCTAGGTCTAAGCCTAATTCTTTAGCAACACCCAAAGCTTGTGCAGCAAATGCTTCGTTGGCTTCAATCAAATCAACCTGATCTAAGCTCCAGCCTGCTTTGTTGAGGGTTTTCTTCACTGCTTCAACAGGACCAAGCCCCATAATTTCAGGCTCAATACCAGACATGGCATAGCCTTTAATACGTGCCAATGGCTTAAGACCTAATTCTGCCGCTTTGTCTGCACTCATCATCAGTACTGCTGCTGCTCCATCATTAATGCCTGAAGCATTACCTGCGGTTACGCTGCCATCTTTTTTAAAGGCTGGGCGTAGTTTTGCTAGGCTTTCAAGGCTGGTATTGGCTTTAATGTATTCATCTTCAGCAAATACGACAGGCTCGCCTTTACGTTGTGGAATGCTGACTGCGGCAATTTCATCTTTAAACTTGCCAGCTGCCTGAGCTGCCGCAGCACGTTGTTGTGAAGTCAATGCAAGTTGATCTTGCTCTTCACGGTTTAAACCCAGTTTTTCTACAATATTTTCTGCGGTAATACCCATGTGATACTGGTTATAGGCATCGGTTAAACCATCAGCCACCATGCTGTCTACCAATTGTGCATTACCCATTTTTTGCCCATTACGCAGCTGCATATAGTGTGCGCTTTGTGACATAGATTCTTGACCACCTGCGACCACAATCTCGGCTTCATCGCATTGAATGGCTTGTGCTGCCAAATGTACCGCACGCAAACCTGAACCACAGACGACATTCAGGGTAGATGCAGGCACTTGTACTGGAATGCCAGCAGCAATTGCTGCCTGACGTGCAGGGTTTTGTCCCACGCCTGTCGTGAGTACGTTGCCCATAATCACCTGATCAACTTGTTCAGGTTTTACATTGGCGCTGTCTAAAACCGCACGAATTGCTGTTTGCCCCAACTGTGGTGCAGATAAAGATGCAAGACTACCTAAAAAGCTACCAATCGCAGTACGTTTTGCTGCAACAATCACAACATCTTTCATTTTATATCCTTAAATTTTGTGTTCATGTTTCTGTGGATGCACATGATATATAGCATGTGCATGGCTGTTGTTATATGACCGATTAGAATAAATTTACCAAAACATAGCGACCTGGTGCCGCTTCAATGATTGGATACTGCGCATTACCCAAGCTGCGGGCAGGGACTTGTTCACCAGTGTACGGTGTGACCCATGCCTGCCAGCGCAACCACCAAGATTCAGGGTGATATTCTGCGCCGTCTAGCCATTGTTTGGTATTTTCAAACTTGGCAGCATTGGTGTAGCAACCGTATTTATTACGGCTTGGAGGATTAACAATACCTGCTACGTGTCCAGATTCACCTAAAACCAAGGTAGATTCACCACCCAAGTAATCTGCGCCACGGAAACAAGTATCCCAAAGTGCGATATGGTCTTCCTGCGTTGCAATAAAGAAGCTTGGTGTTTTTACACGAGATAGATTCAAGCCCACACCGTTAACCTTAACGGCATTTGGTGAAATCAATTCATTGTTCAAATACAAATTGCGCAATAAGAAATTATGAATTTTGGCAGGGATATTCGTACCATCGCTGTTCCAATATAAAATATCAAAATCAGAAGGTTCTTTACCTTTTAAGTAGTTTTCGATGTAGTAATTCCAGTACAGCGTATTTTCACGCAGTAAACTGAAGGTAACTGCCAACTGACGACCATCGAAATAACCCAATTGATTGTTCAGGTTTTCCAAACCACTCACCACAGGCTCATTAATAAATACACCTAAGCTGCCTGGGTTTTCAAAGTCGATAATGGTGGCCATATAGGTCGCAGACTTTACGTGATTTTTCAGGCGTTTTGCTACGTAATAGGCTTGAGTCGCAGCAAGTAACGTACCGCCAATACAGTAGCCAATGCAGTTGGCCTCTTTTTCACCGGTAATTTCTTCAATTACACGCAAAGCTTCTACTGCACCTTGTGTAATGAGATCAGCAAAAGTCAGTTCTTTCTGTTCGGCATTTGGGTTACACCAAGACATTAAAAAGACCGTATGACCTTGCTGACGCAACCAGTTCACTAAAGAGTTTTGTTCGCGTAAATCCAGCACATAATATTTATTGATAAACGGTGGTACGACTAGAATAGGGGTTTGATATACATTTTCAGTAGTTGCTTCATATTGCAATAATTGGAAAAAGTCATTTTCAAAGACGACTGCACCAGGGGTATACGCCAAATCTTTGCCCAAGCTGAAAGAGTCGCTATTCACCATACGAATAGATAAATACTTGCCGCTGTTCATGACATCATCATGGAAAACCTGCATGCCACGGACTAAGTTTTCACCTTGTTCAGCGACGGTTTGCTGAATCACTTCTGGGTTAGTCCACAGAAAGTTACTTGGAGATAACGCATTGATCATTTGACGGGTAAAGAAGTGAATGCGATAGCGAACTTTGTCTGGAACGCCTTCGACCACATCTACCATGTTTTGCACTAACTGGCTAAACAGTAAATAAGACTGTGATAACAGATCAAAATTTGGGTGTTCTTGCCATAATGGGCTGTTAAAACGACGATCACCACTTTCAGGCTGAATAAATGGTGCTACATCTTTGGCCACGCTGCGCATCAACACATTTTGGTAGATTTGCATTTGACCTTGCCACCAGCTCCATTGCATTTCCATCATGCGAGCTGGGTTTTTAGATAGTGCTTCAAAGAACAAAGACATATCTTCTTTGTTGAGCTGCGCCAAAGCCTCATTAATTGGGCTTTGCCCATAATAAAATTCTTGTAATTTTTTCCAGATGTCATCATGTACAGAAAAAAATTGTAGTATGTTTTCTTTGAATTGAAATGAGTTCGGGTTCATTTCATCGCTCCATAGCACATGGCTTTTAGCAATCAAATTGAGTGCAGGGCTGAAACTAAAACGGGGAAATTTTCACACTTCCCCGTAACATTCGTCCTGATAACGCATGGTTTTCAGAGCAGTGTTATTTATTGTTAGGCATAGATTCGCTAACTAACTTTTCAAATTCCGATTTGAATTCAGTCGTTAGTGTTGCCAACTTTTTGCCATCTTCAATCATTTGCTGACTAAGTTTGTTCATGGTTTCTAATTGCTTGGTGGTGCAATTCACCATGCTTTGCATGTCTTTAACTTCACTATTGGCAAACATTTGCGCTAGACCAATGTTGGCATAGTTGCGTGCTGCTTCTAATTGTAGGTTGGTTAAGTCAGCAAAGTTTTTAGCCACTAAGCTGTTGAATTTTGTGTACGGTTCAAATACGTTTTTGTATTGTGCATTCATATTTGAGAATAAGTCGCCGTATAGCATGGTGTAACTCCAGTAAATAAACTTGTAAATGAAAATAGGGGCTGCACGGTTTAGTGCATGTATAAACCGCCATTAATCGATAAGGTTTCGCCTGTCACGTACGCACCGTGCTCGCTGACCAAGTACATAACAGCAGCGGCAATTTCAGCTGGCGCAGCAAGACGTTGTAGAGGAATTTGTGCTTCAATGCTTTTAATCACATCTTCACGCATGGCAGTAACCATTGGTGTTGCGGTATAGCCAGGCGCAACCACGTTTACACAAATATTTGAACGTGCACCTTCTTGAGCTAAGGCTTTGGTAAAACCGATAATGCCGGCTTTGGTCGCAGAGTAGTTGGCTTGTCCAAACTGACCTTTTAAACCGTTGACTGAGCTGATATTGACAATACGTCCCGACTTTTGTTCTAACATTTTGTTAAACACGGGCTGAGTCACTGTGAACAATGTTTTTAAGTTGGTATCAATGACTTGTGACCACTGTTCATAGCTCATCTTTTTAAAAGTTGCATCACGGGTGATGCCTGCATTATTGACCAGCACATCGACACGACCTTCAGCAGCAATTGCTTCTTGAATAGCTGCTGTTGCCGCTTCGTGGTTATTTAAATCCGTTAAGACAAAGCGTACATCGCTGTCTTGAAATCCTTCACTTTGAAGCCATTGTTTTTCGCGGTCTTCTTCACGTGGTACAACCGTTGCGATAATTTTATAGCCTGCTGTAACCAGTTGACGGCAAATCTCACTGCCAATACCACCTAATGCACCCGTCACTAAAGCTACTTTTTGTTCAGACATGTTGTTTTCCTAAGCAGAATAAGGTTATAAAAAATAAGAAGTTTTTCCTCTTTATTCTTGTTTAGAAATTAAGCGTTTTATATTGCGAACAGACTGCAGTTTGATGATGCTTTAAAGTCAAAAGTAAACAAATATTGGAAATATCTTGAGGAAGAAACGGCAGCATGTAAGGATTTGAACAAGCAGCTACAGTGAAGTTATTGATTCATCGTGCAGGACGCAGCAAAGTTCAGAGAACTGGTGCAAATAAGGGTTTGCTATAAGTTGTAGATATATGACAGTTAAAATACATACTGCGAGCAGATTATTTGGATTTAGATTTTTTAATATGTGCAATTAATAGTTGTTGTGCTTGAAGTGCGTTGTAATGTTGAGGATGGATTTAAAGTTGAATTAAGAGATGGATTCGGAAATTTGAACAACTCCTATAAGTGATATTCTGCTCCTCAAATGATGTTATAAACATCAATATATGGAGTATTTTATGGCACGTAGACCAAGAAGAAATCATTCAAACGACTTTAAGGCCAAGGTAGCACTTGCTGCGATTAAAGCAGAAAAAACACTTGCTGAATTGAGTGCTGAATTTGATGTTCATCAAAACCAAATTATTGACTGGAAAAATCAATTAATCTCAGCTTCCTCGCAAGCTTTCAATCAATCAAAAGCTCCATCAGACCCCCCCATTGATCTTAAAAAGTTACATGCAAAAATCGGTGAGCAGGCATTAGAAATTGATTTTTTAGAAGGTGTGTTGAAGAAACTGGGCCGCTTCAACCACAAAAGTTAATCGATCACTCACTTCAGATTTCAG
>NZ_JAAZQX010000002.1 GCF_012371325.1 Acinetobacter sp. A2
TGCGCTTAACTCGTTGTTCTCGTGCATGTTCCATAAAATAAGTCTCTTAAGGTGTAAACTTATTTCAGGACGGGACATTATTTCTTCCATAAAAGCCCTTATATAAAATAAGGGCTTTTCAAGATAAAGATTAAACTAAAACTTAGTTTTTCTCTTTGCCTACAATCTTGTTCGTTTGAATCCAAGGTATGAGCGAATTCAAAGCACTGCTTTGAATGAAGCGCAAGGAGTAAAAACACTGCTTTAGTCGTTTTGAGGCACGTAACTATAAATATAAAAAACCCACTCAAATTGAGTGGGCTTTCACATTCAAATCGACTGATTCGAGAAATTAGTTTTTCTCTTTGTCTACGATTTTGTTTGCTTGAATCCAAGGTACGAAAGAAAAGTAAAGCATTGCTTTACTTTTCTTAAGGCGCGTAACTTAGTTCTTTTCTTTATCTACAATCTTGTTCGCTTGAATCCAAGGCATCATCGCACGTAACTTGTTACCAGTTACTTCAATACCATGTGCAGCGTTTTGACGACGACGTGCAGTCATAGATGGATAGTTCAACGCACCTTCTTGGATGAACATCTTCGCATATTCACCAGATTGAATACGTTTAAGTGCATTGCGCATTGCTTCACGAGACTGTTCGTTAATCACTTCAGTACCCGTTACATACTCGCCATATTCAGCGTTGTTAGATACTGAATAGTTCATGTCAGCGATACCGCCTTCGAACATCAAGTCAACGATCAATTTAAGCTCGTGTAAGCATTCGAAGTAAGCCATTTCTGGTGCATAACCAGCTTCAACAAGAGTTTCGAAGCCCATTTTAACCAATTCAACAGCACCACCACAAAGAACTGCTTGCTCACCAAATAAGTCAGTTTCAGTTTCTTCACGGAAAGAAGTTTCGATGATACCTGTACGACCACCACCTACACCTGAAGCGTAAGAAAGTGCAACGTTACGTGCATTACCAGAAGCATCTTGATGAATCGCGATAAGATCAGGAACACCTGAACCACGTTGGAATTCAGAACGTACAGTGTGACCAGGTGCTTTAGGTGCAACCATGATTACATCTAAGTCTGCACGTGGAACAACTTGGTTATAAAGTACAGAGAAGCCGTGAGCAAATGCTAAAGTTGCGCCTTGCTTGATATTTGGCTCGATTACGTCACGATAAAGTTGTGATTGGAACTCATCTGGAGTCAAAATCATAACTAAGTCAGCTTGAGCAACAGCAGCAGGAACTTCAGAAACTTTAAGACCCGAATTTTCAGCTTTTTTCCAAGAAGCAGAACCAGCACGTAAACCTACAGTTACGTCTACGCCAGAATCTTTAAGGTTAAGCGCGTGCGCGTGACCTTGTGAACCGTAACCAATGATCGCTACTTTCTTAGATTGAATGATAGATAAGTCGCAGTCTTTATCGTAAAAAATTTGCATTGCTGTCTCCGCTAAAATGCTTAGGATTCCTATCTTACTCAAGTACTTGTCTATTCAGTACTTGAGTAAGCTCTCCATCCTTTGAGATGGAATGAATTCGATGAATAAAATTAACTAAATTCAGTTAAATGGTTAAAACTTTTTCGCCACGTGCAATACCAGATACACCTGAACGTACAACTTCTAAAATCGTATTTTCTGCAATCGCATCAATAAAACCGTCAAGTTTTTCAGTTGTACCCGCAAGCTGTACAGTATAAGTGGTCGGTGTAACATCTACAATTTGTCCACGGAAGATGTCTGCTGTGCGTTTAATTTCAGCACGTGCAGCGCCAGATGCTTTTACTTTAATCAGCATCAATTCACGCTCAATATGTGGACCTTCTGACAAGTCGACCACTTTCACCACTTCAACCAATTTGTTTAATTGCTTGGTGATTTGCTCAATTTTATGATCATCACCATACGTGGTCAGTGTTAAACGTGAAAGCGTTGGATCTTCGGTTGGTGCAACGTTTAAAGTCTCAATGTTATAACCACGCTGAGAAAATAAACCCACTAAACGAGAAAGCGCACCTGATTCGTTTTCAACGAGAACGGAAATAATGTGTCTCATTCTGTACGCTCCCCTTTACCTAACCACATATCTTTCATAGATTGACCCGCAATTTGCATCGGATAAACGTGCTCTGTCCGGTCAACCATTACGTTAATGAATACACATTTATCATTAATCGCCATTGCTTCTGTAAGCTTAGACTCAAGCTCATCGGCATGGTTAATCTGAATACCCACATGACCATAGGCTTCCATCAATTTAGGGAAGTCTGGTAATGAGTCAACATAAGAACTAGAGTGACGACCTTCATAGTTCATGTCTTGCCATTGTTTAACCATACCTAAAGCTTGGTTATTCAAGCACAAGATTTTTACGTTTAAACCATATTGCTTACAAGTAGAAAGCTCTTGGATACACATCTGAATTGATGCTTCACCTGTAATACAAACAACTTGTTGATCTGGATAAGCCAGTTTAGCCGCCATTGCATACGGCAAACCTACGCCCATTGTACCCAAACCACCAGAGTTCAACCATTGGCGTGGACGCTTGTACTTATAGTAGTTCGCGCCAAACATTTGGTGCTGACCTACGTCAGAAGTAATGATTGCATCACCATTGGTCACTTTGTCCAATGCTTCAACTACTTGTTGTGGCTTCATGCTGCCATCAGTTGGCTTGTCATATTTCAGACCATGAACTTTGCGCCATTCATTGATCTGATTCCACCACGCAGCAATTGCTTCTGGGTTTGGCTTAGAAACATTTAACTGTTTCAACTGCACTAGCATTTCCTGAAGTACAGGTTCAACTGCACCCACAATTGGAATATGCGCCATGATGGTTTTTGAAATCGTCGCAGGGTCGATATCAATATGAATCACTTTGGCATTTGGACAGAATTTTGCTGGGTTATTGGTTACACGGTCATCAAAACGCGCACCAATACACAAAATCACATCGGCATTGTGCATGGTCATATTGGCTTCATAGGTACCATGCATACCCAACATACCAATAAATTGTGGATCATTGCCCGGGAACGCACCCAAGCCCATCAATGTATTGGTTACAGGGAAGCCCAAGATGTGTGCAAGTTCAGTTAATTGCTCAGATGCATTGCCTTGAACCACACCACCGCCTGAATAAATCACAGGGCGTTTTGCATTCAACAATTCATCAATTGCTTTACGAATTTGACCTGAGTGACCACGATGCGGTGGCTGATACGAACGCATCTTCACTTTTTCAGGATATTCGTAAGCAAATTTTTCCGCTGGGTTGGTTGCATCCTTTGGAATATCAACCACAACAGGACCAGGACGGCCTGAAGATGCAATATAGAAAGCCTTCTTAATCACTGAAGGAATTTCACTTGCATGACGCACTTGGAAACTGTGTTTTACAATCGGACGTGAAATACCCACCATATCGGTTTCTTGGAAGGCATCTTCACCAATTAAGTGTGTTGCAACCTGACCAGACAAAATCACCATTGGGATTGAGTCCATATACGCAGTTGCAATTGGAGTTACTGTGTTGGTTGCACCAGGACCTGAAGTCACTAGCACCACACCAGTTTTACCTGTTACGCGCGAGTAGGCATCTGCCATATGACCAGCAGCTTGCTCATGGCGCACGAGGTAATGATTAATTTTGTCTTGTTGAAAGAACGCATCGTAAATATGAAGTACTGCGCCGCCTGGGTATCCAAAAACATGCTCAACGCCTTCGTCCGCCAATGCGCGAACGAGCATTTCACCACCAGATAAAAGTTCCAACGTGATTCACCCTAGTCTTATCACTGCAAAATGGGAGACACCTGCAGTGTTTTGTTCATTAATTCCTGCACTGTTATAGCACACATATTTCATAGTTTTCATGGCAATAGGAAAAATTTCCGATCTGATTACCGTATAAGCAATATGAGATCTAAAACGTGTTGGGGTAAACACATTTTATAAGCTTTGTTCAGCTTCTCGGCTAGAGAAGTTGCCCATTGCATGACATGACACTTATTCGAAGGGTGATCGATCTAAGGCACATAAAACTAAAGTGTGCATTTTTGTAGTTTCATCGACTAAAGTCAAGTTTAAAAATCGGGTTTTTCTGCTTTATTCATAAACAGTGCATTTTTTAAGCTTTGTGCTGTACTTCACAATTTTCACTCAAATCCAACATTCCCATATAAAACATATAATTTCAGACACTTGCCTTATTTTCTATAAATTTTTCATATCAAAACCATAAAAATAAAAAATAAGTCAAAAAAAATAGACATTGTTTATTTATGAATTGGCTTTAAATTTGACGTCATTTTTAATGAACACAGCACCCTGAGCATCGTCTATTTTTAAAGCCGTTTCGCTCTTCATCAAATAGCGCAGGTTATCGTGTAAAAAAGCCCCTAAAAGTGCTGTCATCCTGACACATCCTTGCTAAAATTTAGACAATTTCATCTTTAGTTTTTTCAGGTCTGCTTTTGCACCTTTACTCAGGACATTTACAATGGAAAACCACGTTCGTCGCTTGAGTTATCTTTCTGCAAGCTTGATGTTAATTTTAGGCACCAGTGCGGTATCTGCAAAACAATACTATAAATGGGTCGATGCAAAAGGTTCGACGCATTACACCACCACACCTCCACCTAAAACTGCAAAAAAACAAGGAAAGGTCGATACCTATGGCTGGAGAAATTCTGCGCCGAACATTCCAAATCAAACTACCAATGCCACGACAGCACCCGCAAATAGCACAACGCCTGCAAATGCTAACAATACGGCTCCCACTCCCGTAATGGATCAGCAGCAACGTGAAGCCAATGATGCTTTGAATAAAGCACAACAAGAACGTGCCAATCCAGCCGTTTTCTAATTTTTAGCCTGCAAAGTATTGGCTACTTAAATTTTCCTGCACAATCCAGCGCGCAAAATTCACTTTTTGCTGCATTTTGCGCTATGCTGTGCAACACACTTTTTTTAACCGTTTATTCCTGATTTTAACCTTATGACTACTCACATTGACCCTGAATATCAAGCCAGTGCGATTGAACCTCAAGTCCAGAATGACTGGGAATCTCGCAAAGCCTTTAAAGTTGCCGACACTGTCGAAGGTCCACATCGTTATATCCTCTCGATGTTCCCTTACCCAAGCGGCAAACTGCACATGGGTCACGTGCGTAACTACACCATTGGTGATGTGATTAGTCGTTTCCACCGTTTAAAAGGCGAAACCGTATTACAACCTATGGGTTGGGATGCGTTTGGCTTACCTGCTGAAAACGCGGCTATTGCCCATCAGGTTGCACCTGCTAAATGGACCTTTGAAAATATCGCCTACATGCGTGACCAATTGAAAAAATTGGGTTTAGCAGTAGATTGGGATCGTGAATTTGCCACCTGTACCCCAGAGTATTATCACTGGGAACAATGGTTATTCGTGCAACTGTATAAAAAAGGGTTAATTTATCGCAAACTCTCGACAGTAAACTGGGATCCTGTCGATCAGACTGTTTTAGCCAATGAACAGGTCGAAAATGGTCGTGGCTGGCGTTCAGGTGCATTGGTAGAAAAACGTGATATTCCAATGTACTACTTCCGTATTACCGATTATGCCCAAGAGTTACTCGACGATTTAGAAACTTTAAAAGATGGTTGGCCGCAACAAGTCTTGACCATGCAGCGTAACTGGATTGGCCGTTCTCAAGGGATGGAAATTACCTTTCCTTCGGCAAATCCTGAAATTTATGCAGATGGTTTAACTGTATTTACCACGCGTGCCGATACCTTAATGGGTGCAACTTATGTGGCTGTTGCCGCAGAACACCCAATGGCGTTAAAAGCCGCAGAAAATAATGAGCAATTGAAAGCGTTTATTGAAGAATGCCGTATGGGTTCTGTTGCAGAAGCTGACCTTGCGACTGCCGAGAAAAAAGGCATGGCAACAGGCTTATTTGTGAAGCATCCTGTGACAGGTAAAGAGTTACCAGTTTGGATTGCCAACTATGTGTTGATGTCTTACGGTTCTGGCGCAGTAATGGCCGTGCCTTCACACGATGAACGCGACTTTGAGTTTGCTAATAAATTCCAATTGCCAATTATTCAAGTGATTGATGCCAAAGGTGCTGAAGATACGGACTTTAACGCAACTCAGTGGCAAGAATGGTACGGCTCTAAAGAAGGTAAATTGGTCAATTCAGGCGAATTTGATGGTTTAGATTTCCAAGCAGCATTTGATGCACTATTGGCAAAATTAGAACCACAAGGTTTAGCCAATGTAAAAGTACAATTCCGCTTACGTGACTGGGGTGTTTCACGCCAACGTTATTGGGGTTGCCCAATTCCAATGATCAACTGTGAAAAGTGTGGCCAAGTCCCTGTTCCAGAAGATCAACTGCCTGTGATTTTACCTACCGATGTTGTGCCAGATGGTTCAGGCAACCCACTCAATAAAATGCCTGAATTCTACCAAACCACCTGCCCTTGCTGTGGTGGCGAAGCACGTCGTGAAACCGACACTTTGGATACTTTTGTAGAATCATCTTGGTACTACGCACGCTATGCATCTCCAGACTTTACTGGCGGTATGGTCAAACCAGAAGCTGCGCAAACTTGGTTGCCTGTAAACCAATATATTGGTGGTGTAGAACATGCGATCCTTCACTTATTGTATGCACGCTTCTTCCACAAACTTATGCGTGATGAAGGTGTAGTTCAAGGCAATGAACCATTCACCAATTTGCTGACTCAAGGCATGGTACTGGCAGATACCTTCTACCGTGAAGCAGAAAGCGGTAAGAAAACTTGGTTTAACCCTGCCGACATCGAACTTGAAAAAGACGAAAAAGGCCGTGTGCTTTCTGCAAAATATATGGGCGATGGTCAAGCGGTCATTGTTGGCGGTCAGGAAAAAATGTCGAAATCGAAAAACAACGGTATCGACCCGCAAGCGATTATTGACCAATACGGTGCAGATACTGCACGTGTGTTTATGATGTTCGCAGCACCACCTGATCAGTCTTTAGAATGGTCAGATGCAGGTGTAGAAGGTGCTAACCGCTTCTTAAAACGTGTATGGCGTTTGGCGGCAGGCTTCCTTGAAAAAGGCAGCAATGCAACGACTATTGAAAGCAGCAAACTTGCCACAGCAGCGCAGGACTTACGTCGCAAAACCCATGAAACCATTCAAAAAGTGGGAGATGATATTGAGCGTCGTCATGCATTTAACACTGCAATTGCAGCCTTGATGGAACTCTTGAATGCGTGCAACAAGTTTGAAGCACAAGATGAACAAGACCTTGCCGTTGAACGTGAAGCGATTGTGACTTTATTAACCTTGCTTGCACCTTTTGCACCACACTTAAGCCAAACCCTATTGGCACAGTTCGGAATTGAGTTAACTTCAACCCTCTTCCCAACCGTAGATGAGTCTGCATTAACCCGCAATACTCAAACGATTGTGGTACAGGTAAATGGTAAATTACGTGGCAAGCTTGATGTAGCAGTAGATGCATCTAAAGAAGACATTCTTGCACTTGCCAAAGCCTTACCTGAAGTACAACCATTCTTGACTGGGCCAACCAAGAAAGAAATTGTGGTACCGAATAAGTTAGTGAATTTGGTGGTTTAAGTGCTTTTAAACCTCCCTTTTTTAAAGGGAGGTTTGGAGGGATTTTATAAAACAATCCCCCTAAACCCTCCTACAAAAAAGGAATTAAAACAATTTCCAAACAAAGCCCGTTGTCAGTCAATGGGCTTTGCACCTACAATCAAGATATTCTCAACTTCCGCTTTTAAACTTTCAAGAATATTACAGAGGACAGCACATGCACTTTAGCCAACGTCTAGCAGTCATTGTTTTAACTTGTGGACTCAGTGCTGGCTTAGTCGGCTGTGGTTTTCATCTTAAAGGCACCAATCCAAGCATTGCACCTGTGGCTTATTCAAAAATGAGTCTGGCTTTACCGAGCAATGCTGAAGAATTAGAAGAAAAACTTTCCATTCACATGGGTACAGCGGGCGTACAACTCAGCAATGACCCTAATGCCTATGTACTGCGTGTACTTGACTATACGCCACGTCGCTTGGAATTGAATGGCAAACTGGTAGAAACCTTATTACGTTTGAGTGTGACTTTCCGTATTGAAGATGCGCAAGGCAACCCGATCACCGAACCTCGTACCGTCATGGCAACGCGCAGTTATCAATACGATGTCGCAACTGTGAATACCGATGATCAGGAACAAAAATTCTTAAAAGAAGTCATTATTGATGATGTAGCACAGCAAATTGTGCGTCAAATTTCATCTAATCGTTTACCTTTGGTCAACCCACCTGTGTATTCAAACCCTAAATAAGTTTTCGAGTGCGAATTTTTTATGAAACTTGACTATCTACAAGCCTTAAAACGTGTTGATGAAGCACGCGGTGCATGGATTTTGCATGGTCAAGAACCCTTACTCGAACAAAACTTGCTGGATGCTTTTCGTGCCAGTTGGCAAAAACAGGATATTGAACGTCAGCGTTATGATTTAAATAGCGTTAGCGATTGGAAAAATGTATTCAATGCCTTAAACAGTCTGTCACTGTTTTCGAGTCAATTGGCGGTTGAAGTACACGGCAATATCAAGCCTGATGCCAGCACACTAAAACAACTGAAAAGCTATATTCAGCATAATGAACAGAACTTACTGTTGATAGTCATGCCTAAACAGGACAACAACAGCTTAAAATCCAGTTTTTTCCAGTTAATTGATGCCAACGGGGTCAATGTTGCGCTGACCGCCAATTACCCCAAAGATCGACTGCAAATTTTAGCCTTAGAAGCAGAAAAATTAGGTATCCAATTAGGGCATGATGCATGGCAATGGTTAGAGCAGCACCATGAACACAACCTTTTGGCTGCAAAAAATAGCTTGATGCGGGTGAGTGATACCTTTCCTGAAATTCAACAGATTCAAATTGAACATTTACATGCTTGCCTGCAAGATCAGTCCCGTTACAGTACGTATGATTTAAATGATGCTTTACTGGCAGGCAATCTGGCGCAGTCCATGAAAATTTTTCAATACTTAATCGCTTCGGGCGAAGCCATGAGTTTGATTTTATGGAGCATCAGCAAAGAAATGCGTCTACTGATGCAACTATTTGAGCAACCGCAAAATGCCCTGCAACTCGGGATTTGGAAAAATAAAGTCAGTGTTTATCAACAGGCCTTACGGCGTTTAAACCCAAACTGTTTTTTGCACTGGCCAGCTTTATTATTACGCATTGATGCTGCAATTAAAGGGATGTCCAAGGAAAACCCTGAACATCTGGTGCTTCAAGCGATCACTGAACTGTGCGGTAAAACCCTGTTTGCGACATCACCTGCCTAATATCTTAAGTCAATTTTTGATTTAGGCGGTTGGTGAAAACTAAAACCTAGCTAAAGAAACGCGCAAACCAACTTTTACCTTTCTTTTGTTCTTGCGAACGCAAATAATGCAGCATATTGTCACGCACAGCATCGACATAGTCCTGATCATCATGCTGAATATGGTTAATTAGCCATTTAGACAATAAACGATACAAATCATTTTCTACCGATTCGCCATTAGCAAAACGCTGACGGCAATCATTCAGACGTTTCACAAACAATTCATGAATACCGCGGTGCGAAGGCAAATATTGATAATTCACCTGCGCCAATAAGTTTTCTTCAAAACTAAAATGTGATTGTGTGTAATCAATCAAATCATCTAAAACTTCTTTAATTTGTTCACGCGCACCTGTGGCCCGAATTTTTTCTAGCGCATTAATATAGTCCAAAATTTGACGATGCTGATTGTCAATCACATCAATTCCAATATTAAACTTCTCACTCCATTCCATGATTTACCCCTCAGATTTTTTGATTAAAGTCGTGTTTTATCGCATCATCCCGATGCCGTATTATCCTAATGATTAAAGCCATAATTATTTTATGGAATTCGATACTAGCTGCTTTTAATTTTTAAATCCATATAGAAAATAAGGTTTTTTAATCCTCTTAGACCATAGTTGTAGTTTCAACTAAATTTTCATTAGAATTCATAAAAATATCATAAAGATGAACTAAAATAGTGCTGGGGTAAATTGACTTAAATTAGGGCAAATTTATGTCACTGTGTGATGCAATTAATAAGCACTTCAATTACCTTAAAGTCAGATAATAATTCTCATTTGCAATTTCTTTAAAAAATTCACAATTTATCCTTATTTCGCTTCTATAATTCCCTTAATTTCTTTTTCTGCTTTTTTTGACTCATGCCAAAAATAAAATCGACCAAACTTATTCTGGGAATTGTGATTGCCTGTTTAGTTGCACTTGCAGCATGGTATTTTTTCAAACCAAAAACAGAGCAGCCGCAATACATCACCGCTGAAGTCAGCCGTGGCGATATTGAAAGTGCGGTTTTGGCAACAGGCGTACTTGAAGCCACCAAAATGGTCAGTGTCGGTGCGCAGGTTTCAGGTCAGGTCAAAAAAATGTATGTCGAATTGGGTGATCAGGTCAAACAAGGCCAATTGATTGCCCAAATTGATTCGGTACGTCAGGAAAACGAATTTAAAACCGCACAAGCCAGTATTAAAAATCAGCAGGCACAATTGGCAGTCAGACAAGCCAATCTCGCCAAAGTCGCAGCAGAATATCAACGTCAACAAGCCATGTATGCTCAAGATGCCACTTCACGCGCTGAACTGGAAAGTGCTTTAGCCAACTATAAAACGGCACAAGCCGAGATTGCTGCAATCAATGCTCAAATTGAACAGTCCCGCCTAACCTTAGACACTTCTAAAGAAAATTTAGGCTATACCCAAATTCTTGCACCCATGGACGGCACTGTGGTGGCGATTGTGACCGAAGAGGGTCAAACCGTAAACGCCAACCAAAGTGCACCCACCATTGTCAAACTGGCTAAATTAGACACCATGACTGTAAAAGCAGAAATTTCTGAAGCAGATGTGATGAAGGTCGAAGAAGGTCAAACCGTTTATTTCACCACTTTGGGCAACAGTGAGAAAAAGCATTACGCAGCCTTACGCCAAGTTGAACCTGCACCAAAATCTATTAATACCGAAACCAGTAATAGTAGCTCTTCTTCATCTAGCAATGCAGTGTATTACAACGCCTTATTTGATGTACCCAATGAAGATGGCAAGCTGCGCATTAACATGACAGCACAAGTGTCGATTGTATTGGCCGAAGCACGTAACGTACTCACAATTCCAGCTGCTGCCGTGCAAGGCTCCAATCGCTCACGTGGTCGTAGCAACAATGCAGACACACCTGCACGTACTGAACACAACAAAACAGATGAAAATACCTCAAACCGCCCTGCCCGCTTAGAACTCACGGCCAATGAAAAAGCACTTATAGATCAAGGCAAAGCGTCTTTAGGCACAGTACGTGTTTTACAGGCTGATGGTTCAGCCCAGCCGCAACCTGTATTGCTCGGGCTAAACAACCGTGCAACCGTACAAGTCATTCGCGGCTTAAAACTGGGTGATCAAGTGATTATTGCAGATGGTTCTGATACATTGAACGATGCAGCGAAACGTAGTGGACGTGTTGGCCCTTCGGTGAGAATGTAATATGAGCATGCCGCAGCACCAAACACAGCCACTCTTAGCGGTCAAAGACCTGACCCGAGAATTTCCTGCTGGTGAATCGACCGTACAAATTCTTAAAGGGATTGATCTGGAAATTTACCCAGGTGAGTTGGTTGCTATTGTGGGGCAATCGGGTTCTGGTAAATCCACGCTTATGAATATTCTAGGCTGCCTTGACCAACCTACTACAGGCAGCTACAAAGTTAAAGGACGCGAAACCCGACAGCTCGAAGCCGACGAATTGGCACAACTACGGCGTGAGTATTTTGGCTTTATTTTCCAGCGCTACCATTTATTGGGTGATTTAAGCGCTGCGGGTAATGTCGAAGTTCCCGCAATTTATGCAGGTGCCGATGCCGCAGAACGCCAAGCACGTGCTACCGCATTGCTGAGTGATTTAGGCTTGACAGATAAAACCCAGAACAGACCGAGTCAACTTTCAGGCGGGCAGCAGCAACGTGTGTCCATTGCTCGCGCCCTGATGAATGGCGGCGATGTGATTCTAGCCGATGAGCCAACAGGTGCACTCGACAAGAATAGTGGTATTGAAGTCATGCGCATTTTGCGTGAACTAAATGCCAAAGGTCACACCATTATTTTAGTCACACATGACCACAATGTCGCCAAAAATGCCACACGGATTATTGAAATCAGTGATGGTCTTATCGTTTCCGATCAACCGAACACACCTACCGATCAGGAACAGATTGCTCAACAAACGCTGGAACATCCACCACAAAAAAAGACCTCAGCTTGGCGTTCTGCACTAGACCGCTTAGGCGAAGCTTTCCGCATGGCATTACTGGCCATGAATGCACATCGCATGCGTACTTTTTTAACCATGCTTGGCATTATTATTGGGATTGCCTCGGTCGTGTCAGTGGTGGCACTAGGCAATGGTTCACAAAAGCAGATTTTAGAAAATATCAGCAGTTTAGGCACTAATACCATCACCGTATTTCAGGGGCGAGGTTTTGGAGATACTTCTCGCTCCTCTCAAGTCAGAACACTGGTTCCTGCCGATGCCGATGCTTTAGCAGAACAGCCCTATGTAGATGGTGTCAGCCCTTCAGTCAACAGCAATGTCACAGTACGTTTTAAAGACACGGAAGCCTCAGCCACAGTCAATGGAGTTAGTGAAGACTTTTTCTATGTACGTGGCATGAATTTTCAGTCTGGGCAACCGTTTGATAAACACAGCGTAATTGAACAAGCCCAAGATGTGGTGATTGATCACAACACAAAAAATACGTTTTTTAGTGATGGCAGCAATCCTGTCGGGCAAGTGATTTTATTGGGCAGTGTGCCAAGCCGTATTATTGGAGTGGTAGAAGAACAAAAAAGCATGATGGGCAGTTCTGACAGCTTAAATGTGTATTTACCTTACTCGACCGTAATGAGCCGCATGCTAGGTCAAAGTCATGTACGCAGTATTATTGTACGTGTGAAAGATGAATACCCTAGCGCTGCAGCAGAAAATGCCATTTTAAGTCTATTGGTTCAGCGACATGGCGCACAAGATGTCTTTACGCAAAACTCTGACAGTATTCGTGAAACTATTCAGCAAACTACAGCCACCATGACCCTGCTGGTTTCTGCAATTGCTGTGATTTCCTTAGTGGTCGGAGGAATTGGTGTAATGAATATTATGCTGGTTTCTGTCACAGAGCGTACACAAGAGATTGGGGTGCGTATGGCCGTAGGTGCACGACAAAGCGATATTTTGCAGCAATTTTTAATTGAAGCAATTTTAGTCTGCATTTTAGGGGGCGTTTTAGGGGTATTACTGGCTTTAGGCATTGGGCAAGTGATTAGCCATTTTGCAGGCGGTACTTTTCAAATGGCGTATTCAACCACCTCTATTGTTGCAGCCTTTGTCTGCTCAAGCCTGATTGGTATTGTGTTTGGTTTTATTCCTGCACGTAATGCCGCACAACTCAACCCTGTCGATGCACTCTCTAGAGAATGATGCGGTCTTAGAATAAGGAACTCTCATGCAATTAAATTCCAAAGCACGAACATTCAGCCAACTGGCAACCGCACTACTTTTGGGCAGCAGTTTGGTGGGGTGTGCCGCAGTGGTCAAAACCCCTTACCAAGCCCCTGCTGTTGAAATTCCAAGCCAATTTGAACAACAGCGCCTCAGCAGTCAGCAAATTCATAGCCAACTGAACACTGACCGTTGGTGGACGTTGTTTAATGATGCCGCCTTAAATCAACTTGTTGAGCAAGTACTCGCACAAAACAGTGACCTCGCTGTTGCAGGGCTGAATTTACAGCAAGCGAGATTACAAGCAAAACAAAGCCAGAGTCAGCAAGGCGTCCGAATTGGCACTGCAGGAATTTCCACAGGACATCAAATTAGCCTAGACGGCGATGGTGACCGTACCCGTGGAATCTCATTGAACTACCCAGGGCTAAGCTATGAATTGGATTTGTTTGGCAAACTGGCCAATCAGACTGAAGCTGCACGTTGGGAAGCCCTAGCCACCGAACAAGATTTACAGGCGACTGCCCAAGGTTTGATTGCAACCACTGCCAATTTATACTGGCAATTGGGCTATTTAAATGAACATTTAACTGTCGCACAGCAAAATTTGGCCAGCACTGAAAAAACCTATCAATTGGTCAATGCACAATACCGTGCAGGCGCTGTCTCTGGTTTAGATTTAACGCAGGCAGAACAAGCCTTACAAAGCCAAAAAGCCACACTCAGCCAAATAGCGCAGCAAAAAGTAGCAACTCGTACTGCTTTGGCGGTCTTGCTCCATCAACCTGTGCAAATGCTAAACATTGCAGAACCCAAACGCTTAGGTGCCATTAGCCTACCTAAAATTCATGCAGGATTACCTGCGGAGCTTTTATCCCGCCGCCCAGATTTAAATGCTGCGGAGCTTCGTTTACGCAAAGCACTGGCCAACAAAGATGCCAATAAAGCCAGTTACTATCCATCTATTAGCCTAACTGGCACACTCAGTACAGGTGTTGGTACTGGTGCACATACTTCTTTAAGTGATGCGCTCAAGAATCCAATTGCTACTTTAGGTGCAGGGCTAACACTGCCGTTTTTACAATGGAACGATATGCAGCGTGATTTAAAAGTCAATGCGCTAGAATATGAAAAAGCCATTGTGCAATATCGACAAACCTTGTACCAAGCCTTTGCTGATGTTGAAAATGCCTTGTCTGCACGCTCTGAATTAGATCGTCAGGTCAATTTACAAATGCAGAATTTACTGTTGGCAGAGAAAACGGAACGTCTGACTGAAGTCCGTTATCGCCACGGTGCGATTGCTTTAAAAAACCTTTTGGATGCTCAAGCCACAACACGGAATGCGCGTTTAAACCTATTGCAAACCAAGCAAAATCAATACAATGCTTATGTAACATTATTACAAGCCTTAGGTGGTAGTCCATTGCAGCAATTGCCACAACAGCCATAAATATTATTCAGCATCGCTTTAAAAACCAAAAAGCCTGTCAGTGCATAATGCCACCGACAGGCTTTTTAAAATATGTTCAGCAAATTTAGATTGTGACTTAAATTTTCTCTGAAAGTATCGCTTCTTTGCTTAAAACCTGATGCGTACTGGTCGCCACGGGTAAACTCACTTTAAAGGTTGTACCCTCGCCTTCTTTAGATTCCGCCACAATTTGTCCATGGTTTAAATCGACAAAGCGCTTACACAAGACCAAACCTAAGCCCGTGCCTTTTTCACCCGCAGTACCTTTAAAGCTTACAGTGAGTTTTTGTTCAAACAAGTTTTCCAACTGCTGTGGGGTCATACCCAAGCCTGTATCACGAATATAAATATCTACACTCGTTTCAGTCGCCTGCACGCTTAAAATGACTTTGCCAGTGCCATCTGTACTGGTAAATTTCAAAGCATTAGACACCAAGTTTTGAATCACCGAAGTAATCATGTTGATGTCTGCATAGACTTTTATGCCTTCATCCACCTGATCAATGAGCTCAATATTCTTTTTAATGGCTAGACTTCTTAAAACATCACAGACAATTTTAGTCGATTGCTTCAACTCAAAATTGATTGGATGGTAGACAAATCGTCCACCTTCAGCCATTGCCCAGTTCAACAGACTTTCCAATAAATTGTAGGTCGATTGCGCGGTATCAAATAAATAGTCCGCAATATTTTGAATACTCGAATCATCCAAAGTTTCACGCTCTTGCGCCAAAACTTCAGAAAAACCCAATAAACCATGAAAGGGTGCACGCAGGTCATGCGCAATAATTTGGAAAAACTTTGTTTTACTAAAATTTAAAGCCGACTGCTGTTCGTACAGTTCTTTTAACCCAACATAATCAACTTTTAATTCAATATAACGCACCAAACCTGCTGCGAACTCGGCAACCGTGGGTACTGCACCCAAACTGAATTCATCTTGATGATGATCAAACAACAACAGCTGACCAATCGATTCACCATCGGTTTTAAGCAAGTCCAAGGCAATTAAGCGTTCAGCCTCTATACCCAAACTTGCAATATGCTGCACAAAGTTAGCATATTGCGGATGCTTGGGTTCAATCAATTGCTGACCCTGAAAGAATGCACCTAGCTGTGCATTTGGATTGGAATGAAAAGCTTTAAAAGTTTCGTGACTAGAATACCAAATATAAGGTTCATTGCGAAAGGTTAAAATAGCATGCTCAACCTGCAACATTTGACGGGAAAATTTCATAAAGCCATCAATTTGGTTGGCTTGCGTATGCACCCCCAATAATAATGACAGTGTGCAAGCACTCAGCTGTTCCGTTTCAGGACCAATTTCAAGCAGCTGTATTTTCATTTTTGCCTCGTGCATGATTATCCTTAAAGATAGGCATTCGATTTTGAAATAAAGAAATAAAAAATCACCAATCTAACTTTTTTCATTAACAAATTTTAACACAAAGTACAAGTATTAAAATCATTTTATTGAACAAAAGCAGTTTAGACATTTAGTTGTTAATGTTTTCGTTATTGTTCAGACAATTTAAAGTCTGTTCATGTGCTGTATTTGTGTTCTAAAAACTGACTGTGCGTGATTATAGATAGAGCCAATTCCAATAAAATAGTCATAATTTGTTAACTTTTATAAACTTTTTACATATAAGTCAGACCTTTTATGTGTGTATAAGCTATAGCAACCTCATACACCTTTGCAAAGTTACAAGATTTTACGTCATCACCAATATTAAACTTAACTTATAAATGCTTGATAATTTTACAAAATAAGCTGTGTAAATATGTAACAAGGCTCTTTCTATCGGTTATTTTTCAAACATACGACTTAAGTCGAACAATCATCTTATTAATTTATAATAAAATAACAACTACTTTTGATGACCTGATCATCATTTATACGATTTGGCTCGTATTTCCATCGTAAATACCGAAGACGGGTTTTATGTTCGGCATTGAGCAAACTTTGCATAAGATTCGGCACATGCTCAGCACAAATGCGACACATCATTTCGTAGCGAAATGTCGTTATCACAGGATCTACGTTGACTGAAATACACGGAGAGTCGATACTCTCAAGGTTAAATTAAGCAAATCGGTTCGCAGGAGCTGAGTCTAAATCTGGCTCCTAAAAACTTAATCAAAGCAAGGGGCTATATATGGCTGGTGGAAAGTCAAAAATCATTTATACACTGACCGATGAGGCGCCGCTACTGGCGACTTACTCGTTGCTGCCGATCATTGAGACCTTTACCAAACCTGCGGGCGTTGAAATTGTCAAAACTGACATTTCTGTTGCTGCACGCGTACTCGCTGAATTTTCAGATTACCTTAGCGAAGAACAAAAGGTTGCCGACAACCTCGCAGAGCTCGGACGTCTCACGCAAGATCCAGATACAAACATCATCAAACTCCCAAATATCAGTGCTTCAGTTGCGCAATTGGTTGCATGTATTAAAGAATTACAGGCAAAAGGTTTTGCGATTCCTGACTATCCTGAAAACCCAAGCACTGAAGAAGAGCAAGCACTTCGCGCACGTTTTGGCAAATGCTTAGGTTCTGCAGTAAACCCTGTATTACGTGAAGGTAACTCAGACCGTCGTGCACCTGCTGCTGTGAAAAACTATGCGAAAAAACACCCGCACTCTATGAGCGAGTGGAAGCAATGGTCTCAAACGCACGTTTCACACATGGATGAAGGCGACTTCTACCACGGTGAAAAATCTATGACTTTAGACCGTGCACGTAACGTAAAAATGGAACTCGTCACTCAGTCTGGTGAAACCATTGTACTGAAAGAAAAAGTTGCGTTACTTGACGGTGAAATCATCGATTCAATGTTCATGAGCAAAAAAGCACTTTGCGACTTCTATGAAAAAGAATTAGATGATTGTAAAGAAGCAGGCATTTTGTTCTCTTTACACGTAAAAGCGACCATGATGAAGGTATCTCACCCAATCGTATTTGGTCACTGTGTAAAAATTTACTATAAAGAAGCGTTTGAAAAACATGGTAAATTGTTTGAAGAGCTTGGCATTAACGTAAACAACGGTATGGCTGGTCTTTATGAAAAGATTGCAACCTTACCAACTTCTTTACGCGAAGAAATCATTGAAGATTTACACGCTTGCCAAGAACACCGCCCTGCGCTTGCAATGGTAGATTCAGCGAAAGGCATCACCAACTTCCACTCACCAAACGACGTAATTGTTGACGCATCTATGCCTGCAATGATTCGTGGTGGCGGTAAAATGTGGGGTGCTGATGGTAAGCAGTATGACTGTAAAGCAGTAATGCCAGAATCTACGTTCGCACGTATTTACCAAGAAATGATCAATTTCTGTAAGTGGAACGGCAACTTTGACCCACGTACCATGGGTACTGTGCCAAACGTTGGTTTGATGGCGCAAAAAGCTGAAGAATACGGTTCTCACGACAAGACATTTGAAATTCCTGAAGCTGGTATTGCCAACATCACTGACCTAGAAACAGGTGAAGTGTTGATGACGCAAAATGTGGAAGAAGGTGATATCTGGCGTATGTGTCAGGTGAAAGATGCACCAATCCGCGACTGGGTTAAACTTGCAGTTACACGTGCACGCAACTCAGGCATGCCTGCAATTTTCTGGCTTGACCCATACCGTCCACACGAAAATGAATTGATCAAGAAAGTACAAAAATACTTGAAAGATCACGACACCACAGGTCTAGACATTCAAATCATGTCGCAAGTTCGTGCAATGCGTTATACGCTTGAGCGTGTTGCGCGTGGTCTAGACACCATTTCTGTGACTGGTAACATTTTACGTGACTACTTAACTGACTTGTTCCCAATTATGGAGCTAGGTACATCTGCGAAGATGCTTTCTATTGTTCCATTAATGGCAGGCGGCGGTATGTACGAAACTGGTGCGGGTGGTTCAGCACCGAAACACGTACAACAGTTGGTTGAAGAAAACCACTTACGTTGGGATTCATTAGGTGAGTTCCTTGCACTAGCTGTTTCTTTAGAAGAAATGGGCATTAAAGAAGACAATGCAAAAGCAAAACTTCTTGCTCAGACTTTAGATGCAGCAACTGGCAAGCTTCTAGACAACGATAAATCTCCATCACGTCGTACTGGCGAGCTGGACAACCGTGGCAGCCACTTCTACCTTGCAAAATTCTGGGCAGAAGCGCTTGCAAACCAAGACCAGGATGCTGAGTTAAAAGCTAAGTTTGCACCACTTGCAAAAGCTTTGGCAGATAACGAAGAAAAAATCGTGGCGGAACTTGCAGAAGTTCAAGGCAAATCGGTTGATATCGGTGGTTACTATGCAGTTGACCAAGCTAAAGTGAATGCTGTTATGCGTCCAAGCGCAACATTCAACGCAGCACTTGAAACTGTTTAATGCTATGACCCAGCACTGATTCTATTCAGTGCTTGTTCTACAAAAAACCAGTGTGTAAACACTGGTTTTTTTGTTATAAGCAAACTAATAAAGATTCTGAAAAGTTAGCTATATCCTCAAATATATCTTTATTTCTTATTCTGTCTGCTCATTCTGATTCATGAACCAAGAAAGTTAAATTTAAGTAAACCACTACCTTCTTTTAAAAAATTTGAGAATATTCAAATAATTGACCGACTTCCAAACAATTTTCCAGACAATAAAAAAGCCCCCAAGTCTGAATATGCTTGAGGGCTTTTCTTTTATATGGTCCCGAGGGTCGGACTCGAACCGACACGTCATCTCTGACAGCGGATTTTGAGTCCGCCGCGTCTACCAATTTCACCACCTCGGGTAGGTGTTGATGGGTATAATAAACTTTTTTGACGGCTTGTCAACGCAAGTTTTTTGCAATTGTTTAAAATTAAATCAGCTGTCATTTTTTTGATTTATAATCGACCAATTTCATCTATAAAACTTAAAAAAGCATATACTAAGCGCAGTTTTTTCTAGTTTTCTGACTTGTTTTTATCATGCAGCTTTCTGACTTCAGTTTTGATCTCCCCGATGAACTTATTGCACGTTATCCACTTGCAAGCCGTAGTGCTTCTCGCCTGCTGCATCTCGATGCACAAGGTCAATACCATGACCATCAATTTACCGATTTACTGAATTTACTCGAAGCGGGCGATTTATTGGTACTGAATGATACCAAAGTTATGAAAGCACGCCTTAAGGGTAAACGCGCAACAGGCGGTGCAGTAGAAGTCTTGGTAGAGCGCCTGCAAGATCGTTTTATTGCGCATTGTCATATTAAAGCCAGCAATTCACCCAAAGCTGGGGCTGAACTGTTTATCGGGCCAGATGCGGTAAAAGTAACCGTGCAGGGACGCCATGAAAACTTGTTTATTGTTGAGTTTTCACAACCCATTTTAGACGTGTTAGATGCTTATGGGCAGCTGCCTATTCCCCCCTACTTTAACCGTGAAGCAGAAGCGATTGATACCGAACGCTATCAGACCGTATTTAATGACCCGAGCAAACTTGCCAGTGTGGCAGCGCCTACAGCAAGCCTGCACTTTGATGAAGCTTTGCTGCAACAATTAGCAGATAAAGGTATTCAAAAAACCTTCGTGACCTTACATGTAGGTGCAGGTACTTTCTTACCTGTACGTACCGATGACATTGCCAATCATGTTATGCACAGTGAATGGTGTGAGGTCTCAGACGCTGCTGTAGATTTAATTCGTGCCACCAAAGCACGTGGCAATAAAGTCATTTCAGTGGGTACCACCGCTACCCGTGCTGTAGAAAGTGCAGCACAAGCTCACGGCGGCGAATTGGCTGCATGGACGGGCGATACACAAATTTTTATCTATCCTGGTTATCAGTTTAAAGTGGTAGATCGCCTTATTACCAATTTCCACTTGCCTGAATCGACACTATTGATGCTAGTTTCTGCCTTATCAAGTCGTGAGAACGTGATGCGCGCTTATCAACATGCCGTGTCAGAACACTATCGCTTCTTTAGTTATGGCGATGCCATGCTGATTGACCAAGCGCAAGCCTAAGCCTTTGTGAAGAACCTCCATGCCGCTCGATACTGTCCAACACTCCATTCACATTCGACGTAAGAAGAATAAGCGAGTATTTCGCAATATCGCGCGGCTTTGGGATATTGGAAAAAAAGCCCAAAGCCATCAAGAAATTTTGGATGGTTTGCACCCTTGGCAAGATGACATTACCTTAAAATTTGAAAATGTTTTGCCGATACTGCTGGGCATTATAGGTGTGCTATTCTGTTTATTACTCTTGATTCAACCGAGTAATATTTGGCTGCAATTTTGTTTGCTGATTGGTGTAGTCTGTATTTTTTGGGCATTTATTACCTATGAACAAGATGATCCCATTAAAGAAGTCATTGCTTTTTTAGAACAGGAAAGCATTGCTCAACGCTACCAACTGGCATGGCAACAACCACCGCAGCACCTCGCCAAAACCTTGCAACCCATTTACTTTATCGCCCATTTAAAAGCGATGTTCCCCTTATTTCATTTGGGTAATCTTTCCAATGACATTACCCGCTATGCCAGTACCGTTTGGCTTGATCAACAGGGCAAACAACATCAGGTTTTGCTTTTTGAATACCGCTATGTCAGTGAAATACGTATTAAAGACAAAAATGGCAATGATTATAAAGTCAAAGAAGTGGTGCGCTATTTATCGGGTGTCTTTGTCTTTGATGTGAAAATTCAAGGTTTAGCCATTAGCACCAATAAAAAAACTTTTGGTGCGCCCTACCATGTACCATGGCATACCAGTGACATCCGACTGAATCAAAAACTCAATTTCTTTGGTAGTGATGCGATTCAAATGGCGCGCACACTCAGCCCCGCTCTGGTGTTAAAACTGGATGATTTTTTCCAGCATCAGCAAGGGGATTTATTGTTTCACCCTGAACGACACACCTTATGTTTTTTAGGCAGCAAAAATCTGTTTGAAATTTCCAGTAAAGCAAAAAATATTCAAGATATTTCAGCATTACGTGGACACTTACGCACTTTTAAATTACCTTATTTGGAACAATTACAAACCGATTTAGTTGATTTTCTTGAATAAGAAAATGGTCTTGGGGCAACACTATGGGCATCGCAATTTTTCTTTTGGTCGTTATTGCTATCATCTTGATTGTTATAACGATTCGCAACAATATCGTGCGTCATTTCAATGCCACCATTCGTGCATGGGCAGATGTCACCAGTTTTGAGCGTCAAAAATTAAAAACTTTGGAAGAACTTGCACCTGTGGTTGAGCAATATGCAGGCATGGAAAAAGGAACTTTAGAAAAAGTGACCGAACTGCGCCAGAACATCATGAACTTAAATATCAATAATGCCGATGTTGGTCAGTTACAACGTGTTGAAGCCTTAAGCAAAGAGTTAATGCGTAGCTTAAATGTTGTGGTAGAAAATTACCCTGAACTCAAAGCCGATCAACTGTATTTAAAAATGATGCATGAAATTGACGAGCAAAATGAAAATGTGGGCGCTGCGATTACCATTTATAACCGCAATGTAGAATTATTTAATAATTATATTCAGGTCTTTCCAAACAACATCATTAATACCGCCACTACTGCTAAAAAACCTGTTCGTGCGTTTCGTGACAATAGTGCAGCTCAAAGTTTCGATTATCGTCCAAATTTTTAATACATCTATGCTTAGCAGTATTTAAAGCAGCTCAAATAAAAAAGCAGCAGGGTTAAATCTGCTGCTTTTACCCTCAATGAAGATGTACAAAAATTAGATCACAGGGCTTTAAATACAAGATTCCACACTGTATTGCACCTGATTACGCCCCTTATGTTTGGCTAAATACAGCAACTCAAACGCACTCATAACCCACCTCTATGAATTGGCTCTAAGGACAACTTAACAACTTAGCTGCACTTTGACTACAAATTATTGAGCATTCTTGACATTTTTTTCAGCTTTGAGACAATCAAAACCTGAACAAAATACAAACAACTACTGTTCAATAAAAATGAGCATTCCTACAATAAAAAAAGTCGCGATATCACCATGCTAAATCATCTCCAAAATTTAAAAGACAGCCTAATTCAAGAGTTTTTTCAACTCTATGAGCAGTATGAACCCGATCAACTCTATGCCTGCGCATTAGTTTTAAATGAATATCTAGGCATCGATTATCTGGCAGTTTCAAGCACACGCAGTCTGTTTAGTGAACAGGAAGATTCTGCTGAGTACTTATCTGAAGCAGACAAATGGAACGTGGAAAAATGGCGTTATCGCACCCAAACGCACAGTGCTCAGGGGTTGCATCAATTTAAAAATATTTTTGCAGATTATTTCAAACAGCGGTATATATATGGCAACCCCCTACTCAATAGCCCCGACACCCCACAATACAACCATCTAGAACTGTTATTGGATATTTTCCAACAAGCCAAACAAGCACTCTCCAATGCTTATGACCTAGATTTGAGTCAGATTGTATTTTGATTCATATTCCAAAACAGCATGATTTTGAAATTTATTCTGCACAATTTCTAAATGCACCCAGCGCATTACTGGATGAATTTTTACTTGCTCATCATGTGCAGCATACTGTGCAAACCACCAATACACAGCACAACAAACTCAAACTGCAACAGGTCGATAAAGATTTACTTACCGATTTGGCACAGCTTTTAGAAATTGAGCCTTATGATTATTTAAGCATTGCTCATGAAGCCTATTTGCTCACGCTAGAGCCAAGTTTTATTGACAGCAATCTGTACGTACAACGCCTGATTCAACATGTTGCAGCGATGGACAGCCATGAACAGGGGGAATTTGCCTTGCATAAAGAAGAAATTACCCAACGGATTCAGCAATTTTACGCCACGTAGTCTCCAATAAAGTGACTGAATTTTTTTGCACGTAATTTTTAACAATGAAAACGTATCTCAACTGGCAATTCCCTGCAGAATCTAGGAAAATAGTGCACTTTTAGCGCTAGCAATCAGCGAACTGTTTTTTCGCCTTGATTTGGAACTTATATGAAGTTTGAAAAATTAGGTCAGTCGGGACGTGCCCGTCGTGGCCGCTTAACCCTTGCACATGGTGTTGTAGAAACCCCTGTTTTTATGCCTGTAGGGACCTATGGTACGGTCAAAGGCATGTTGCCACGTGATATTGAAGAAATTCAGGCGCAAATTATTTTAGGTAACACCTTCCATTTATATTTACGTCCAGGACTGGAAGTGATTCAGGAACACGGCGGTCTACACGAGTTTATTAAATGGGATAAGCCTATTTTAACTGACTCAGGCGGTTTTCAGGTATTCAGCCTAGGCGCTATGCGTAAAATTAAAGAAGAAGGCGTAACCTTCCGTTCCCCCATTGATGGCTCAAAGGTATTTTTATCCCCTGAAATTTCAATGGAAATTCAGAAAACCTTGAATTCAGACATCGTCATGATTTTTGATGAATGTACGCCTTACCCTGCAACACATGAAGAAGCACAAAAATCACTGCAATTGTCTTTACGTTGGGCCAAACGCTGTAAAACCCATCACCACGATGAACTCAACAACAGCAATGCCCTGTTCGGTATTATTCAGGGCGGCATGTATGAAGATTTACGTGATGAATCTCTAAATGGCTTGCTTGATATCGGTTTTGATGGTTATGCCATTGGTGGTCTTTCGGTAGGTGAACCGAAAGAAGAAATGATCAAAGTGCTGGATTATTTGCCAGCGAAAATGCCAGAAGATAAACCACGTTATTTGATGGGCGTGGGCAAACCAGAAGATATTGTTGAAGCCATTCGTCGTGGTGTAGATATGTTCGACTGTGTGATGCCAACCCGTAATGCACGTAATGGACATTACTTTGTGACCGATGGCTTGGTACGTATTCGCAATAGCAAATATCGCCATGATCAAAGCCCGCTCGATCCACATTGCGATTGTTATACCTGTAAAAACTTTACCCGTGCCTATTTGTTCCATTTAGAAAAATGTGGCGAAATGCTCGGCTCTATGTTGGGTACCATCCACAATTTACGTTATTACCAACGTTTCACCCAAGACATCCGTAATGCCTTGGATAACGGTACTTTTGATGATTTTGTACAGGACTTTTATACCCGCCGTGGTCTAGAAGTTCCACCTTGTCCTGAAGATTAGTCTTTTCAGTATTTGCGCTGAGTAAAAAGACAAGGTAAATTGCAGAACAAACCCAATTTATTATCAGATCACTGATCGCCAGTTTTTAGTTTAGGAAAATGAAATGAGCCTTTTTATTTCGACTGCTCACGCAGCAGGTGAAGCTGCACAACAACCAAGCCTTGTAGCCAACCTTTTAATGATTGCTGTTTTTATTGCAATCTTTTACTTCTTGATTTGGCGTCCACAATCAAAACGTGCCAAAGAACACCGTGCACTGATTGAAAGCTTGGGCGTTGGTAGTGAAGTGGTGTTTGCAGGCGGTTTGATGGGTAAAATCACGAAAATTGAAGGTGATTTTGCAGTAGTTGAATTAAGCCGTGGTGTAGAAGTTAAAGTTCAACGCGCGAGTGTCATTTCAGTTCTTCCTGAAGGCACATTAAACAATCTTTAATCAAAAAAGGGTCGTGCTCACGCACGACTTTTTCATTTTAAGAAGAAAATAAATGCGTTACCCAGCATGGAAATATCTACTCATCCTCGTAGTTCTTGTGGTGAGTACATTATATGCCCTGCCTAGCTTGTATCCAGATGAACCTGCTGTTCAAATTTCAGGTGCCAAAGCTGGTACCCAAATTGATCAAAGCATCGTACAAAAAGCAGAGCAAATTTTACAATCAGAAAATATTGCCAGTCATGACAACAGCTTTACCAACAATGCTGCATTGTTGCGTTTAGACACCTCAGAAGCACAGCTCAAAGCCAAAGAAGCTTTGCGCCGTGGTTTGGGCGATGACTACGTTGTGGCACTTAACCTTGCACCCACCACCCCAGAATGGCTACAAAAAATTGGTGCAAAACCAATGAAGTTAGGTCTGGACTTACGTGGCGGTGTTCACTTCCTGTTAGAAGTGGATATGGACAAGGCCATCAGCCAGCGTATGGAAACCTCAGCTACAGATTTACGTCGTCAGTTACGTGACAACAAGCTGAAGTTCAATAGTCTGTCACTGAACAACAACACCATTAGCTTGCAGTTTGCCAACAATGCAGACCGTGATGCGGTAATGGATTTCTTGCGCCGTAACGGCAATGAGTACACTCAACAAGCGGTAGCGACAGCAGAAGGTTCGAGTTTACGCCTGACGTATACCGATGTACGCAAACAAGAAATTCAGTCTTATGCAGTCAATCAAAACTTGACCACACTGCGTAACCGTATTAACGAACTAGGTGTAGCTGAAGCCTTGGTGCAAACTCAAGGCAGCAACCGTATTGTGGTGGAATTGCCAGGTGTTCAAGATACGGCTGAAGCGAAGCGTGTTTTAGGTCGTACTGCAAACCTCGAATTCCGTTTGGTGTCCGATCTGAATGATCAATACATTGACCCATATACAGGCCAAACCACAGGTACAGTGCCACCGGGCACCGAAGCCTTTGCTTTTGAATCCTTAGACAGCGGTCGTCAGTTACTTCTAAATCGCAGCCGTATTTTAACAGGTGAGCGTGTTCAGAATGCCTCAAGTGGCTTTAGCCAAGACACAGGCGGTGCTGAAGTAAACATCACCCTAGATGCTGCTGGCGGTAAACTCATGTCGGATGCTACCCGTAATGCGGTTGGCAAACGTATGGCGGTGTTGTTCATTGAGAACAAACAGCGCATTAGCTATGTGGCAGATGAAACAGGCACACAAACTGAAGTACGTACCCCGTATACCGAATCTGTGATTATTAATGCGGCAACCATTCAAGCGGTTTTAGGTTCACAGTTCCGTATTACTGGTCTGGATTCTCCGCAAGAAGCTGCAGAATTGGCCTTGATGCTCCGTGCAGGTGCCTTGGCTGCGCCAATGTACTTTGTTGAAGAACGTGTCATTGGTCCAAGCTTAGGTCAAGAAAACATCGATAAAGGTGTATTGTCCACGCAGATCGGCTTCATTTTAGTCGCAATCTGGATGGTGGTGTTCTTCCGTTTATTCGGTTTGATTGCCAACTTTGCACTGGTCTTCAACCTTGCCATGATTTTAACTGTCATGTCTTGGATTGGTGCTTCACTCACTTTGCCAGGTATTGCTGGTATCGTTATCACCATTGGTATGGCGGTAGATGCCAACGTTCTGATTTGTGAGCGAATACGGGAAGAAATTAAGTGGGGAGCCTCGCCTAAACAAGCCATTGTGGCAGGTTATGACCGAGCTTATAACACCATTTTCGACTCGAACTTGACCACGTTCTTGGTGGCCTTCATTCTGTTCGCAATTGGTACAGGCCCAATTAAAGGCTTTGCCGTAACCCTAATGATTGGTATTGTCTGCTCAATGTTTACTGCAATTACAGTAACCCGTGCAATTGTACAAATCATTTATGGCAAGAAACGTAACTTGAAAAAGTTGAGCATTTAAGGAGATCACTGATGACTGAGAATACTCAACTACCTTCAAAAAAATACGGTCGCCCTGAAGATGAGCGCGTGATTCCGTTTATGAAGATTGCTTTGCCTGCGGCATTGCTTTCTATTCTACTTACGGTTGCCAGTATCTTCTTTATTGCCACCAAAGGTTTAAATTTAGGTTTGGACTTCACTGGCGGTATTGCGGCAGAACTAAACTATAGCAACCCTGTTAAAGCGACTGATGTATCAAGTGCTTTAATCAAAGCTGGCTTCAATGACCCTGTGGTGCAAACCCTTGGCTCTGACCGCGACCTAATGGTGCGTATGCCTGTACAGGAAGATGTAGAAGCCGAGGACCTAACCAAAGCGATTACCGCTGCGGTACAGTTGCCAAATAACGCAGCTGCCGTACCTAAAGTTGATGTGGTGGGTGGTCAAGTCGGTAACGAGCTATACGTCCGTTCAGCAGGTGCTGTAGCATTGGCTTTGTTATTAATGTTGGTTTACGTGACCATTCGCTTTGAATTTAAACTGGCGATGGGTGCAGTGCTGTCTTTATTCCACGATATTGTAGTGACACTGGGTATTTTTGCCATGATGCAATGGCCATTTGACCTGACTGTCTTGGCAGCACTTTTGGCCATTATCGGTTTCTCACTGAACGATAACATCGTGGTATCTGACCGTATTCGTGAAAACTTCCGTAAAATTCGTGGTGCAACTCCACTGGAAGTAATTAACATTGCGTTAACTGAAACCTTACGTCGTACCATTCATACCTCTATGACCCTACTCTTAGTTGTTGTAGCAATGATGGTCATGGGTGGTGATGGCCTGAAATGGTTCTCGATTGCCATGTTTGTAGGTGTATTTGTAGGTACTTATTCGTCCATTTATATTGGTACCGCTTTTGCCCTTTGGCGTGGTCTGAACCGTCAGGACTTTATTGTACAAGTGAAGCCTGAATTTGAAGGTGAAGAGCAAGAAATTCCTTAATTGTGAATTCAGTTAGATCACTCAAAAGCCTATCTTCGGATAGGCTTTTTTAATGTGCCAACAAAAAGTTAATGCTGAATAATTTGAATTTGAGGAAACTGAAATCCTGCACATGAAGGTGCAGATCGCCATGCTACAGTCAACATACAGCTGGCCAAATTAAAGTTTTGATAAGCAAAATGCCCAATTTGAGGATGATGACACATTCCCCCCTGTGCTTCAGGGTGCATCCCTGTATCTAGTTCATTTAGACTTAAACGAATACCCAAACCTGAAGCTTTCAGCACAGCTTCTTTGGTGGTCCAAACCCGAAACCAATATTCAGGTGCATGCTCTAATTCTGCCCAGTAGCTTAATTCATTTGGATGAAAGGCATGCTGCGCCAAAGCATCGAAACGTACATGACGGTCTAAATCCTCTACATCAATACCTAAATCTTGAACTTGTTTGCTAGTGGCCAATGCATAATGTTGACGACTGTGGCTGTGGTTAAAATGCCACTCTGGAAATTCACTTAAAAAAGGTTTGCCATGTACATTGCGCTGAATATCGCTATTTTGAATATCCTGTGCTAAATACTTTGAGAGTAATTGATTCCGATAGCGGTAAATCGCCTGCTTTTGCTGTTGAATCTGTTCTGTTCGTGAATCTGTTGTAGTAGGAACAAAAATTTTATGAATAGGGCTCACATCTACATGAATTTTTTTAGCTGTTTGACTCATCCTTAATCTTCCTATTCCTTTGGCTTTAACCTACAGCAAATTGAAATTACCAACCCAAGCCGTATAGAAAAAAACCAGCACAATGCTGGTTTTTTAGAAGTGATTCAGATTAACTACCCTGCACCAAACGGCGTGCACTGATAATACCCGGTTGCTGCTCCAAACGTGCCAACAAACGAGAAAGCTGTGCCAGACCTTTCACCTCAATCAACAATTTCATATTGGCAATTCCATCATTTTCAGAAATGGTATTGACCTGACGAATGTTAATTTGATCGGCAAAAATCACTTGAGTTAAATCTTTGAGCAAGCCACGGCGGTCATAAGCTTCCACCACAATCTGCACACTCTGACCACGGGTCGGCTGCATTTCCCAGTCAGCTTCAACTGCACGCTCAGGCTCGTTACCAATCATGCGAATATAGTCTGAACACGCCACTTTATGAATACTCACGCCACGGTTCAGGGTGATATATCCCGCAATGGCCTCGCCATGTACAGGCTGACAACATTGTGCAATGTGCAACTCGACGTTATCCAAACCATCAATCAAAATACCATGTGCAGAAAGTGTGTGGCTGGCGCGTGGATTCAACGTTGGTTTCAGCACTAGCTCAGGCTCATCCTGATCCAAGTGCATATGGCGGTTAACCTGATTGATTAAGGCATGCAGACCAATATCGCCATTCACCAAACCAATCAAAATGTCTTCACCTGTTTTGACATTGAAATGATTACAGTAATCATTCAAATCAATACTTTTCGGGTGAATTGCCAAACGTGATAATTCTTTATTCAGTACTTCACGCCCAACTTCCAGATTTTTACTGCGGTCTTGCTGTCTAAACCAGTGGCGTAACTTATCTCGTGCACGTGCTGTTTTGATATAACCCAAAGAGTGTACCAACCAATCACGGTTTGGCTCACGGTCTTTTTTGGTCAGAATTTCGACCTGCTCACCTGTTTTTAGGGTATAGGTCAGCGGCACATAACGCTGGTTCACCCGTGCGGCATAACATTTGTTACCCACTTCGGTATGCACATGGTAAGCAAAATCCAGTACGGTCGAGCCACGTGGTAACTCTTTAATGTCACCATCACGGCTGAACACATAAATTTTTTCAAAATCTTCAAACTCTTGGAGTTGCTCAAAGTTTTCAGAATCATCATCTTTATGTGCGCTGGCATCATTACGTTCCTGATAATGTTCCAACACTGAACGTAAAGAATGTAGACGATGATTAAACGAATGGTCCGTCGCCTTAGAGCCTTCTTTATAGTTGAAGTGTGAACACACCCCCAACTCGGCTTCTTCGTGCATATCCATGGTACGAATTTGCACTTCCAGTGATTTGTTTTCTGCAATCACTGCGGTATGTAAAGAGCGATAACCATTGGCTTTCGGATTGGTAATGTAGTCATCAAACTGATGCGGAATATGTCGCCACAATTGATGCACAATACCCAATGAGTGATAGCACTCAGGAATAGTTTTGACCAAGACCCGTACAGCACGAATGTCATATAACTGATCAAAGCTCAGGTTCTTACTTTTCATTTTTCGATAAATCGAATAAATGTGTTTCACCCGACCACTAATTTCAGCATGAATACCGTTGTTGCCCAATTCTGTGCGCAATTGTGAAATCACACTTTGGATATAATTTTCACGCTCTAAACGCTTTTCATTGAGCAGTGTGGCAATTTCTTTATAACGGTCTGGTGCTAAATAACGGAAAGCTAAATCTTCAAGTTCCCATTTCAGTTGAGCAATACCTAAACGGTGTGCCAATGGCGAATAGATGGTTAGAATTTCACGTGCAACACGTTCCTGACGTTCTTTTGAAGCTGTGGCTAACTCACGTAAAGAATAGGTACGTTCTGCCAGTTTAATCAGCACAACACGTACATCTTCCGTCATGGAAATCAGCATTTTATAAATGCCAGTTAAATGTTCACGCTGATTGTTATTAAAGTGATCTTCTAGACGTTTGTTTTTTTCGATCAGCTCAGACAGTTTACCCATAGATAAAGTGCCTTTGATCAAGCCATATACCACTTCACCAAATTCTTCACGTACTTCATCTAAATGAATCACATTTTCACGCACACCACGGTACAGCATAGCTGCCGACAAGGTGTCTTCATCGACATGCAAGTGCGCCAAAATATCTGCCATCTCAATACCAGTATATAAGGTATTAGAACGATGACTGACTGTAGTTTCCAACTCTTTTTTCAGGGTGTAATTGGCTACGTGTTCTAATTGTTCAAGTGCCGCCCCATCATAAATATCACGTACTCGATCTAGCCATTCTGCCAAATCTTGTCGTGCTTGTTCGGCATGTTCTACAGTCGTTTCCTCAGACAGTTCATTTAAACGTCCAGGAAGTTGTTCACGTACTGTGACCATACCCTTCTCCTACCTCTATGTACTTCATATTATAAATCGTTTATTTGCTTTTCTTTCTGAAACAAGGCAATGGATTCAACGTGACCCGTATGGGTAAACATATCCATCACACCTGCTTTTTTCAATTGATAGCCCTGCTTGACCAATACACCTGCATCCCTTGCGAGTGTGGCTGGATTACACGACACATAAACGATTCTATCTGCACCAAATTTGGGCACATAATGCATCACCTCCTCTGCACCTGAGCGCGGAGGGTCAATTAATAATGCCTCAAATCCTTGATTTGCCCAAGAATGATGCGAAAAATCTTTTGTTAAATCTTGTGAATAAAACCTAACATGATCTAAATCATTGCGCTGTGCATTTTCTGCACCACGCTGCACCATCTGCTCAGAACCCTCAACTGCAACCACTGATCCTGTCGCACCAACGCAGCGCGCCAGTGGTAAAGAAAAGTTGCCCAATCCACAAAACAGATCAAGCACCCGATCACCTGATTTTAACTCAAGCAAATCGCATGCCAGCTTCACCATCTGTGGGTTAATGGTTGAATTGACCTGAGTAAAGTCTTGCGGATGAAAGCCAAAATCCACATCAAAATCATCTAAACGATAATGCAAACGCATAGGCGCGTATGGATCATCAACCCGATGTAAACTGTCTGGGCCTTCAGGTTGCAAATACAATTGCCAATGTTTCTGTAACGCAAATTGTTGTAATTGGTTGACATCGGCTGCAGATAATTTTTCTGTATGCCGTACCACCAAAGCAATCTCTTGATCTCCCATGGCCAATTCTATATGACCAATATGGGCTTTGCCTGTTAGACTTTGGAGTAGCTGCTTAAGGCGAGTCAAAGAACCAAAAGCCTCATCAAGCACCAAACAACGATCAATGCTGGTCAGTTTGTTGCTGTTGCGCTCACGAAAACCGACCACCAATTTGTCTTGATTGGGCAAATAACGCACACCAACACGTGCTTTACGACGATAATCTTCACGTTTTGAACGTAATGGCGCAAGCCACTCTTCAGGCTGCACCTGCGCAAAGTGCTGCAAGTGTGACTGCAACACTTGTTGCTTTAAACGAATCTGCTCATCCACCTGAATATGCTGCATGCTGCAACCACCACATTGTTGATAATGCGGACATGGTGATGTTACCCGCAAAGCTGACGGCTCACCGAGCACTTCCAAACATTCGGCTTGTTCTAAACGCTTGTTACTTTGAGTAATTTTGGCGCGTACAGTTTCACCGGGCAAAGCCCCTTCAATAAACACCGTTTTACCGTGCTTTTCAGCAGGATGCTCTGCCTGATGACCATAATGTGCAATACCACGCCCTTCATGCGATAAAGACTCGACCTGAAAGCAATGCACAGCCTGCTGAGTCGTTCGTTGTTTGCTGCGATGTTTCATGTGTACCTAGGCGTCAGAAGAAGGTGAAGGAGCAGACCATGCTGAACTTTCGCTAGCCTGATTCAGCCCTGTAGTAGATGAAGCCTGCTCAGGAAAGTCTGCACGGGTAAATTCAGTTTGCTGTGAACTCTGCTGCCATACTTTCAAAAAATCTTCATGTTGCGGTTGAGTATGCAAATATTGAATGGTGTGCTGTACCCATAAAGTATGATCTTCTGGCAATAACTGCCCTTTCAGCAACAGCCAGCGCAGGTAAATTAGCCAAGTATTCAGTACATCGCCTTCACAGTAGCGTGTCAGTCTGAGCCATTCACCTGTTTGCATAAATTCAGGGACACGATAACCCGCATCTACCCGCTTACCCGGGAAGCCCAACAAATAGGCCATATCATCCAGTTTCTGAAAATGGCGACCATTGAACATGGCCATCACATCCATTAAATCGACATGACGTTGATGGTAACGGTTTTGATAATTGTTATAACGTTTTTGCTGATCAATCTCGCCCTGATCAAACAAACTCGGCGCAGACAGCCCATGATACATGGCACGGAATAAAATTACAGGCAGATCGAACTGCGAACCATTCCAGCTCACCAAAGTCGGATGACGCTTATCAAAAATAGACAAGAACTTTTTCAGCATTGCTGCTTCACTGTCTTGTTCGCGGCTAAATGAAAACAGTTTCATGCCGTGTTCATCAATCCACAAGCCTGAAATGCAGACTATTTCATGCAAAGGCAGACGCTGAAAATCGGTGCCCGCTTCTTGCCGACGCAGTTTCATCAACGCGTGTTCAAGTTCAGCCTCAGGTAAATTCAGCTGATATAAATGCGCGCCTGATTTCAAATCGGTAACGGTTTCAATATCGAAAATCAGCACAGGTAAACGCATACGATTTTACTCAGTCAGCTACAAAGAAATGAATGCTTTTCGGCTATTCAGGGTCTTGAACAGAGAATAACCCTGTCGATAAATAACGGTCACCACGGTCACAAATAATACACACGATGACTGCATCTGGATTTTCTTCAGCAATTTTTAATGCCGCCCAAACCGCACCACCTGAAGATGTTCCCGCACTGATGCCTTCTTTTTGCGCCAGTTTGCGCATGGTTTTTTCAGCTTCAATTTGCGGAATATCAATAATACGATCGACACGGCTACGGTCAAAAATAGTCGGTAAATAGACTTCAGGCCAGCGACGGATACCTGCAATGCTTGAACCGTCGGAAGGCTGTAAACCAATAATTTGAATATCTGGGTTTTGTTCTTTTAAATATTTAGACACGCCCATAATGGTACCTGTGGTACCCATAGAACTGACAAAGTGAGTGATTTTTCCACCCGTTTGCTGCCAAATTTCAGGGCCCGTGGTCAGATAGTGTGCCTGCACATTGTCAGGATTACCAAATTGATTCAGCACCAAGCCTTTGCCTTCACGTTGCATTTGCAAAGCCAAATCACGTGCACCTTCCATGCCTTGTGCTTTGGTCACTTCAATCAGTTCAGCCCCATAAGCCCGCATAGCATCTTTACGCTCCTGACTCATATTATCAGGCATGATCAGCTGCATTTTATAACCACGCATGGCTGCTACCATTGCCAAAGCAATGCCTGTGTTACCACTGGTTGCTTCAATTAAAGTATCACCTGGTCGAATTTCACCGCGTTTTTCTGCCTGCATAATCATGTTATAGGCAGGACGGTCTTTGACCGAACCCGCAGGGTTATTCCCTTCCAGTTTTGCCAAAACCGTTGCCTGCGTATGTTGAGCCAAACGCTGCAAACGCACCAATGGGGTTTTGCCCACATAATGGTCTAATAAAAACTCATCACTTTGGAAATCTGGTTGGGTATCACGCATGCTCTGTACCAATATTAAGGTGGGCTTATTGTATGAAAAAATGCACCTTCCTGCACGTTTTTCACTGGCTTTTTATCAAATCTACAAGAGTCTGCCGAGAATTTATGCATTCCTTTACATCGTTGCGGCCCCTCATTGCTTTGACTCATTTTTTATCGCTTCAACCACATCAAATACCGTTTAAATCCACACGACTTAACTTCTATAAATGACCTACGCATCCATGAAAATCGACATCTCTAGCACAGAAGCAGATGAAAACACAGTCAGCCGAAATAAAGCATGCTAAACTGCCTTGCATAAGGATTAAACTGCATGAACCATGTCAAATATCAACAAAAAGTTATTTAAGCGCTTGCACTTAAATCATGCTTATGGACAGCTGATTGCGCTCATTTTTGTGCCAATTATGATTTTGGCATGTGTTGGAACCATGTTGGTTCTATCTGAAACCTCTAATGCAGCCAAAGCACAACAGCGGCAAATGGCAATTGCGATTTTGACCCGATTTGAATTACCGTCTGAAGCAGCCCTACATCAATTATCTAGCTTTCCATGGAAGTACGAAGAAGCACGTTCTTATATGCAAAATATGATGAACGAAAAGCATTTGATTCGTACTGCACTGATTGATGCCACAGGTACACGACGCTTAAGCATGGGCTTTCAAGACCAAGCGGGCTGGCCAAAATTTCCAAAAAATGCCGAGTTTTTTGGCCCAATTCTATATAACAATAATCATGTTTATGGCATGCAAGTGCAGCAAGACATCAACCAACCTGCATGGTTATTGATTGAGCTAGACAATCAACCGCTACAAATTGCCCGCTATCGGGTCATGATTGTCTTGATTGCCACAGGTTTACTGACCTTATTACTGTTATTGCTGTGTCTGAATTTCTATTCACGTCGCTGGATTGCGCCAATGTATGAAATTCGCATGCAGTTGCAACGTCTGAATGCCGATACGCTTGATCAACACATGGTGATTAACAGTACGGGTGAACTGCGTTTATTACAGCGTGATATTGCCAATGTAGTCAAACGCCTGCATTTCAGCTTTTTGGAACTCAAAGAACATACCGAACAAACTGAAGATGACTTGCGTCGTACCCTCGACACCTTAGAAGTGCAGAACATCACCTACCGTCAAGCACGTGACCAAGCGATTTCTGCCAACCAATCCAAATCGGTATTTTTGGCTAATATCAGTCACGAACTCAGAACCCCGCTGAACAGTATAGATGGCTTTATTCACCTGTTATTGCGTCAGGAAAACCTGAGTAATGAGCAGAATTTGTATTTACAAACCATTCGTAAATCGTCTGCGCACCTTTTGGCTTTAATTAATGATGTTTTGGATTTTTCCAAAATTGATGCCGGTAAACTGGAACTGGATACTGCGCCTTTTGATTTAGAAGAAGCTATTTTTGATGTGATGGATATGCTCTCGCCGTTGGCCGCGCAAAAGCACATCAACATGGTTTTTTACTTTGCCGACAACGTACCACAGCATGTGTTGGGTGATGCTTTACGCTTTAAACAAATTTTAACCAACCTGATTTCCAATGCGATTAAATTCACACCCGATGGTGAAATTATTGTACGTGCGCGCGTGGAACATGACGATATTGGACAATGCCTGATTCACTTTAGCGTACAGGATAGTGGCATTGGTTTAAGCGGCACAGACCGCAAAAAGCTGTTCGAATCTTTCTCTCAGGGCGATACCTCAGTCACGCGTCAGTTTGGTGGTACAGGCTTAGGCCTTGCGATTTCCAAGCAATTAGTGCATTTAATGCAAGGTCAAATTGGCTTTGAAGACAATCAAGAACGTGCCCCAACAGAAAAAGGCTCAACCTTCTGGTTTACCGCCATGTTTGCGGTAGATGAAGCACATGAGCAACAGCACCCGAGCTTTAAAGATGTGCAAGTGGTGTCATATTTGGCACACCCTGCTACTGCCAATGTTTTGCGTCATTATCTAGAAAATTATGCAGTGCAACACATTGACACAGCCTCTATTTTAGATTTATTCAGCCGCTTAAAAGATGTAGCAAATACGCAAGACAATACCTGGTTAATTGTGGATCACAGCAGTGACACCGAAGCGCTATTGAAAGAAATTCGCACACGTTATCAGGGAAATTTGGCTGTTTATGGCTATCAAATGTCAATTGACCCAAGTGTGTTGAATGAGTACCGTGCACGCTCCTTGTATCAACCGCTCAGTCGTTCTGCGCTGATTCAATTACTCAACAATGAACACAACTTTGTCGAACCTGATGCAACTTCATTTGATGGTAAAGGCTTGCACATTTTGGCAGTAGATGATCACTTGCCAAACCTGATTGTTCTAGAAGCTTTATTGGGCGAACTCAACGTCACCACCACCAAGGCACAAAGTGGTCAGGAGGCTTTAGATATTCTGCAACAACGTATTGAGCAAGGATTACAGCCTTTCGATTTGATTTTCATGGACATTCAAATGCCTGTTATGTCTGGGGTAGACACCACCCGGGCGATCCGTTCTTTAGAATCGACACTGGAAAATCACAAACGTCTGCCAATTATTGCCCTGACTGCACACGCACTTGCCGATGAAAAACAAAAACTGCTGAAAGTGGGCATGGATGACTATGTCACCAAACCGATTCAGATTGAGCAGATCATTCAGATTCTCACCCACTGGACCACGCAAAGTTTTAATAAACCGCCTGCGGTTGATAAAGCCATTGTAATTGAAGCACTTGATCCAGACGTGCTGAACTGGCAACAAAGTCTGATGCTCGCTGCCAACAAAGAAGACCTTGCAGTAGATTTACTAAAAATGCTGGTCGACAGTTTTGCCACCGAATTAAATGAAATGGAACAACTGATTGAACTGGAAGATTTTCCGCAACTCGAGCACGTATTGCATCGGCTATATGGTGCAACCCGTTATGTTGGCACACCAAACCTGCAGGATGTCACGGGCTCATTTGAACAGTTTGTATCGACCTTGCGCAAGGAACGTCGTAAAGCCGACGAACTCTTTGTGCAGGAAGTGCTGAATCGTTATCAGGAGCTAAAAGCCTGCATCCAACAAGTGGAACATGCAGCAGAACATATTTTTGCTCAACACACAGCAACTGGTTCGTAGTAAATCTGGGATGAATAGCATTTCGTCAAAGCAAAAATAGCGTTTTAAATACACGTTTCACAAAAAGCATCACATGATTTTTAGGAATCATTTCAGGCAGAGTCCACCGTTTTGGCCGTGACTCTGCTGTCATTTATCTTGGGTCTGTGCATGCTATGCTTTGCCCAGTCAAAACAAGAGTGCACAACATGACCTTACTTCGTATTGAAAAAAATAATGGCATTGCAATCGTTTCATTAAACCGTCCAGACAAGCGCAATGCGATGAGCTTTGCCCTGCTCAAGGAATTGGTACGCACCGCAGAAAAACTGAAAAAAGACCGTAGCTTACGTTGTGTAATTTTAACAGGCGAAGCACAAGTTTTTAGCGCAGGCATTGATTTAGCCGACCTAAACAATCCACAAAACCGTGCTTTTGCAGCTTGGGAACTGATTAAACCAGGACAAAGCCTATTCCAAAAAGCATTTTTGGTTTGGCAAGAGTTACCTGTACCTGTCATTGCAGCAATGCAAGGTTATTGTTTTGGCGCAGGCATGCAACTGGCATTGGCTGCCGACATTCGTATTGCGCATCCCGATACACAAATGTCGATCATGGAAAGTCGCTGGGGCTTAGTGCCAGACATGGGACTCAGCCGCTCTTTAAAAGGTTTGATTGGTTTAGACCTTGCCAAAGAATTAACCCTCACCGCACGTATTTTTGATGCGAACTATGCTAAAGAAATTGGTTTAGTGACACATCTTGCCGAGAACCCATTACAACAAGCACGAGTGCTTGCCGAAGAAATTGCACAGCGCTCTCCCGATGCTTTGGCAGCAGCCAAACAAGTATTGGATGCCATGGAACACACACCTGCAAAATCTTTACGCTTAGAAAAAATTTGGCAATTAAAATTATTATTGGGTAAAAATAGCCAATTGGCGCGTAAAAAGGATAAAAATCCAGAAGTACGCTTTGCCCCACGTCAATTTTAATCGCAAAATCTGCTGCCTACTTTGACCAAAGGCGAGATTGACATTTCATCAAGGGCTTGTAATGTAGGCAAAAAGGAGAACTCGCTATGCACTTTGACCATGACACACAAATCGCTTTTTTAGGTATGGGACTCATGGGCACGCGCATGGCGACCCGCTTAATTCAGGCAGGTTATAAGGTTGCAGTATGGAACCGCAGTCCTGCTGCATGCGAACCATTAATCAATGCAGGTGCTAAACTGCTTCAGCTGCAAGAGATCGGGCAATACCCTGTCATTTTGACCTGTTTAGCAGATGATCATGCAGTTCAAAGTGTATTTGATCAAATTGAACCGTACTTAACTGCCCAACAAGTCATTGTTGATTTTTCCAGCTTATCGGTTGCACAAACCAAAGCCCTTGCACAACAAGCCAAGCAAAAACACGTGACTTGGATTGACTCACCTGTATCTGGTGGCACCGCGGGAGCAGAACAAGGTACGCTAGTAATTTTTGCAGGTGGCGATGCCAACACTATTGAAAAATTAAGCCCAATTTATGCGGTGCTGTCACAACGTGTGACCCGCATGGGCGAAACCGCAACAGGACAAGCCACCAAAATTTGCAATCAATTGATTGTTGCCGCAAATAGTACCTTAATTGCAGAAGCCGTTGCCCTTGCTGCTCAAGCAGGTGTAGATACACAGCTACTTGCCCCAGCTTTGGCAGGTGGTTTTGCCGATTCAAAACCGTTTCAGATTTTAACCCCACGTATGGCCACCCACAGTTTTGAACCTGTGCAATGGAAAGTACAAACCCTGTCTAAAGATTTAAATAATGCAGTGCAACTTGCCGCAGCGTTTCAGCTGCAGATTCCTGTTGCCCAAAAAGCTCTATCTCAGCTTCAAGCCCATCAGGCTAAAGGTTTTGCCGAAGCAGATTTAGCCAGCATTATTTACCAAGTTGAAGCTTAAATTTTTTCATTACCATTCCTGAGCAAGGAGCTTATGCATGTCTAAACTTGCGGTTAATCTGTCAATGATATTTACCGAAGTCCCATTAATTGAACGCTTTGCCCTTGCTCGCCAACATGGTTTTCAGCACGTTGAAATTCAGTTTCCCTACGAGCTCAGTATCGAACAAATTCAAACTCAACTTCAGCTGCATGCGCTTAGCCTGTGTCTGATTAATGTGCCTGCGGGTGACCTCATGCAAGGGGGCGATGGCTTAGCGGGGGTACCCGGTAAAGAACTTGAATTTCATCGTGGCTTAGAACAAGCCATTACCTATGCCAAAGCCCTAAATGTTCCAAGTGTGAATATTTTGGCAGGCAAACAACCTGCCGATGCAGACTTGTTACCTTGCTTAAACACACTGGCAGAAAATCTAAAACTGGCTTGCTCCATGCTCACTGAGCACCAGATTCAACCTGTATTTGAAATGATCAATGGCACAGATATGCCACGTTTTCTGGTACAGAACATTGCCCAAGCTCAGGAAATGTTAGAAGCTGTCAAACACCCTGCACTCAAAATGCAATTCGATTGTTATCACATGGCCATGATGGGTGAAGATGTGCTCAGCGCACTACAGGAAAACTTGCAAGATATTGGTCATATTCAATTTGCTGACTACCCAGGACGCCATGAACCTGACACAGGCCATTTGGACTATACCGCATTATTTGCATGGTTAGCGCAAAGTAATTACGCAGGTTATGTCGCTGCCGAATATCGCCCACGTTTAACATCAAATCAATCATTTGCGTGGAAAGACAAGTTTTTTCCGGCACAACAAAATGGTTAAAATCGGTGCGATTTGAATTTTTAGGCCAAAACGGCTATATTAGACGATGAATAATTTTAGGAAATTATACACCCCATGAATTTAGAACCATCGCCCGGCGCTTCTAATTCTCACGATCTTGCAATGAACACCGCAAAGCATGACGTACAAACTTGCCTTCAAGTTGTACATGAAGCACTACTCGATGTAAAAGCCAAAGAAATTGTTGAGCTTGATGTCAGCAGCATCAGCAATGTTGCAGATGCGATTGTCATTGCCAGCGGCACATCAACGCGTCATGTTAAATCCCTTGCCGATAATGTTGCTGAAGAAGCACGTAAAGCGGGTTTCCGCCCAATCGGCATTGAAGGCGAACGCGATGCTGAATGGATCTTGGTTGATCTTGGCATTGTTGTGGTACATCTTATGTTACCAACTGCACGTAAATTCTATGACCTTGAAAGCTTATGGCGTACCACACCTGAATCGGTTGCCTAATCTTTAAAGCTTCAAAACAGACCCAAGAAAATATGCAAAAGCGACTTTAAATAAGTCGCTTTTTTATGTGCAGTGTTTAAAAAATCATATGCAAACCAACTTACGTATTTGCACCACACAAGTCCCACCTTAACCCACTGACGATGGTCTCCGTGCGCTGATAATTTTCCGAAGCATGATCTTTAGCTTTCTTTTACACTCTCTTATACAACGAACAAAAAACCGCCCGAAGGCGGTTCTTATCAGTCAGTTCACTTAGTGACCTGTACCGTTGATTGACTTCGTCATATCTTCCACAACTTTCTTAGCATCACCAAAGATCATCATGGTCTTGTCGTTATAGAACAAGTCGTTGTCCAAACCTGCATAACCCGTTGCCATTGAGCGCTTGATCACCATAATGGTACGTGCTTTATGCGCTTCAAGAATTGGCATACCGTAAATTGGCGAGTTCGGATCGTCTTTTGCTGCTGGGTTCACAACGTCATTCGCACCAATAACAAGTACTACATCTGTTGCTGGGAAATCTGAGTTGATCTCATCCATTTCTAAGATGTCTTCGTATGGTACGTCTGCTTCTGCAAGTAATACGTTCATGTGACCTGGCATACGACCTGCCACAGGGTGAATCGCAAAGCGAACAGTTACACCTTGTTCTTTCAGCAAGTTAGCCAATTCTTTAACTGCATTTTGTGCACGACCTTGCGCCATACCATAACCTGGTACAATCACTACGCTGTCAGCATTTGACATCAAGAAGCCAGCATCATCTGCAGAACCTGAGCGGTAGTTACGTTGTACTTGCTCACCAGCGCCAGCAGTCGGTGCTGCTGCACCACCCATCGCACCACCAAACAATACGTTGATGATTGAACGATTCATCGCTTTACACATAATGTACGACAGAATCGCACCCGATGAACCTACAAGTGAACCCGCAACAATCAGCATGTTGTTTTCAAGTGTGAAACCAATCCCTGCTGCAGCCCAACCTGAGAATGAGTTGAGAAGTGATACCACCACTGGCATATCACCACCACCTACAGGTGCAATCCATACCCAACCAAATGCAAGTGCAAGACCAGTCATTGCCCAGAATGATGTCATGTTTCCAGTCAAGAAGAAGTGGATACCAAAACCTAACATGGCAATGAAAATCAATGCTTGAACAGGTTTAACCCATGCACCTGAAATGGTTTTTGCCCATTTCTTTGCAGCCAGCTTGCCGTACGCAAATACAGATGCAGTAAAGGTAATTGCACCCACGAAACACCCCACAAACAATTCAAATAAATGAACTTTGCTCATTTCATGGAAATTAATACCATTTGCAGCCAACAGGTCTGGACCTAATTCCACCAACTTGTTGTTATGAATAATTGCAGCAATGGCAATTAAAACTGCTGCTAAACCCACCAAAGAGTGCATCAGTGCAACTGTTTCAGGCATTTGAGTCATAGGAACAGTACGTGCGCGAGCAATACCAACAATTGCACCTAAAACCATAGCACCTACGATCATCCAAACCACTGGATTATCTGCCACAAAGAATGTGGTCAATACGGCAATTGCCATGGCGATCATGCCGTAGCGGTTACCTGCAATTGCTGTTTTTGGACCAGACAAACCACGAAGCGTTAAGATAAAAAGTACAGCCCCGATTAAATAGAACCAGTCTGCATATTCACGAATAAATTCCATGCATTAGCCCTCTTTTTTCTTTGCTTTTGGTTTGAACATTTCCAGCATACGTGCCGTTACTGCGAAACCACCAAAAATATTGATACTTGCCAAGAACACAGCAATAGCACCCAGCACACTCACCACGTTAATGGTTTGAAAATCGACACTACCTTCTACACCCACCATTGGTAAGCCAACAGTTTGAATCATCGCACCCACGATAATGATCGAAGACAGCGCATTGGTTACCGCCATAAGAGGCGTATGCAATGCAGGCGTTACGCCCCAAACCACGTAGTAACCTACGAAAATGGCAAGGACAAAAATCGTAATTGTTTCAACCATGAGAGTTCTCCTTAACCACGCTTTAACAGTACTTGACCGTTATGGGTCACCAGCAATGCTTTCTGAATTTCTTCTTCAGGATTCAGTGCAAAGTTCTTGTCGTTATCAAATAATGTTTCAACAAAATTCAATACATTACGTGCATAAAGTGCAGAGGCTTCAGTCGACACTGTAGATGGAATGTTTGGGATACCCAAAATTTTCACACCATTGGCAGTCACAACAGTTTCACCACATTGTGAACCTTCGACGTTACCGCCTGTTTCTACTGCCATATCTAAAATGACTGAACCCGGTTTCATCTTCGCAACAGTTTCAGCTTTGATTAAACGTGGTGCATCACGACCAGGCAATAATGCCGTGGTAATCACAATATCAGCATTAGAAACAGCTTTATCTACAATAACAGCTTGATCTTTAATGTATTGTTCACCTGGCATCCAGCCGTAGCCATTTTTGGCAGCATCTGCAGCTTTTTGCTGTTCTTCTTCAGACATTGGCACGTCTAGCCATTTACCGCCTAAAGACTCTACCTGATCTTTCGCAGTTGGACGCAAGTCAGTTGCTTCTACTACCGCACCTAGACGTTTTGCCGTTGCAATGGCTTGCAGACCTGCAACGCCCACACCCATGATCACAACACGTGCAGGTTTTACAGTACCCGCAGCCGTCATTAACATTGGGAACATGCGTTGGTATTCTGCTGCAGCCAACAACACTGACTTATAGCCTGCCAAGTTGGCTTGTGATGACAACACATCCATATTTTGTGCACGTGACAAAGTACGCGGCAAAAGCTCTAACGCAAATGCAGACACCTGAGCCGCAGCAAACTGATCTAATTCAGTATTGCGGTAAGGATCAAACATCGCCACGACAGTGCTATTCGGTGCCAATTTCTGAATTTCATCACCCTTCGGGGCACGAACTTTCAAAATCATTTGACTGCCACGATAAGCATCATCTGTCAGGCTTGCACCCACTTGTTCATAAGCACTGTCGATATAAGCGGCTTTAACACCCGCACCACGTTCAATGACTACGCTATGACCCGCGCTAATCAACTTCTTTACTGTTTCTGGCGTCGCAGCGACACGATTTTCACCGACAACAGTTTCGGTTGGAATTCCGATCTGCATGAGCGTCCCTCAAGCTAGTTTTTCTTAAGTCAACATCGTGGATAACGATGCTTTCCCCTCAGGATAAGTTTTGTTGAATTTTTGGATTCTAATGCAACATTTTTAAATTACCACCCAATATTTATTTAATAAATACCCATATTTTGAACTGATGATTCATAAAAATATTGTTGCGAGATATAATTGATAGGTTTTGCTTCTTTAATATAAGTCTAATTATTCAGCAATAACCGTATTTGGCAGGATCAAAACGACAGCACAGCAGTTTTGAGTTAGCAGTTCATCACATTTAAATGAATTTTGCATTGATCATTCTGACATGCATTTGGCTAAATTGGGAAAATCCGACTTAGACCCAAAAGATCATATATCTATACATTTGACCGCTAAAACTTAAAACTTCAATGCCAAATTGACTTTTCTGACAAATTTTATCGCTCGCTATACGTACTAATTTAGAGCCTATACCTCCCCATTAAAACCTTACAAATACCAACCTTTGCCTTATCAATAAAATCTAAAAGTGGCAGCAGCAAAACTTTTAAACCCTCTGTAAATTTATTCAGTGTATGTCTAAGTTGACCGCTATTATTTTTTTGAATTTTTTTAAACATCATTTTTTCTGATGATGGATTTTGTGTGTTTTGTAATATTTTAAAAGTTTTTGCACTATTATCGTGCAACCACAATCTATTTTACTTTTCACTTAATTTCGATGTTTTAAAGCAGACCCTTCACACAAAATCCGCTATGCTTAGTTGTTGATTTTTCCTGCCACACTGGCTGCTTTAAATCCTATGCAGGATCACTCAACTCTTTTTATCGTACTTTACATTCATCCCTCACTTTAGCTTTTGCCATGATCAAACTTAATGCCACGCAATGGGGGTCCATCTTTGCGCTATTCGCTGCATTTTTGTTCAGCACCAAAGCGATTTTTATTAAACAGGCTTATGCACTTTCGCCATTGGTCGATGCCACTGTGCTCATGGCTTTACGTATGGCCAGTGCCTTGCCGTTTTTTCTGTTGATTTGCTGGTTCAACCGTCAGCACAGCCGCAACATTTCCAAAGGCAATTGGCTACTGCTGATTTTTTCAGGTTTGATCGGCTATTACTTTTCTAGCTGGTTAGACTTTTTAGGGTTGATGTTCATTAGCGCATCATTAGAACGGATTATTCTTTTTTTATATCCAACTCTGACTGTATTGGCGTCTAGCCTGATCTATAAACAAAAACTCAGCTGGCTGAGTTTACTTGCCATTGCTCTGAGTTATGGCGGCACAGTCATTGTGATGCTACAAGAACAAAGTAACACACCACACGACTCATACTTTTGGCTAGGCAGCAGTTTAGTCTTTGCCAGTGCGGTATGTTTTGCGGGTTATTTGCTGCTGACTCGACGATTGATTCAACATTTTGGCTCATGGAATTTTACAGGCTTGGCTTTAAGCATTGCCTGCTTAGGTACCTTGGTTCATTACTGCTTGGCCACACCGCATCCTCTAGCTTTGATTCAGCAGCTGCCATTACAGGTACTGGGCTACGGCGTTGCCTTGGGCATTTTTGTGACAGTACTGCCTACCTTGTTAATGGCGCACAGCATCGCCCGTTTAGGTGCAGCACAATCAGCTATGATTGCCTCAATTGGCCCCATTTTAACGATTTTATTGGCGACAGCATTTTTAGGTGAGCACCTGAATGGCATACAATGGTTGGGCTGTCTGCTGAATATTATAGGGGTGATGATGATTACATTGTCCAAAAACAAGTTTTCACATTAAAGACTTAAAACATCACCACAAAGTTTAGGATACTCACCGATTTTTTATTGCTCAAACTCAAACAGCATCCTATTTACTCACAGCATCACACTGCCTTATAAGCTAGGAAGACTATGAATACTGCACCTGACATTAGCCAAGACAAAACCCTTTTATGGTTAATGGCGATTGCCTGCGGTTTATGTGCAGGTGCAAATTATTATTGCCAACCTCTGATTTACTCCATTCATCAATCTTTTCAAATTCCACAGTCACAAGTTGCACTGACTGTGACATTTGCACAAGTCTCTTATGCACTCGGCTTACTGTTTATTGTACCGATGGGCGATATTGTCAATAAAACCAAGTTCATCCCCTTGCTCATGTTCTTGGCATCGGTAGGTTTATTTTTGTGTGCCTTTTCTAGCAATTTAAGCATGCTTTGGATTGGCACCATCATCACAGGGCTATTCTCTGTGGCGGCACAAGTATTAATTCCTTTTGCGACCATGACCGTAAAACCTGAAAAAATGGGAGAAGTTGTTGGTTTGCTGATGAGTGGTTTATTGGTCGGTATTTTACTTTCGACCAGTTTAGCAGGCTTGCTATCTAATTTATTTCACTGGAAAGTGATTTATCTGCTCAGCGGGATATTCATGTTGTGTATTGCTGCGGTACTTAAAGCACGTTTGCCTTTTATTTCTACCAGCAAACTCAGCTACTTTGCAGTATTTCAGTCCATGGGCCGACTGATTTTAGAAGAACGCCGCTTGGTGTATCGTGCATTACTCGGGGCTTTTGCTTTTGCTGCGATGAGTGTTTTATTTTCCACCATTGCCGTATTACTCAAATCTAGTTTTGGCTTAGCCGATGTCATGGTCGGCATTGTGGCTTTGGTCGGAGTATTTGGCGCACTTTCGACCAAACAAGTGGGTAAAATTGCAGATCGCGGCTATGTCACAGCGCTGACTTGGGGCGGCTTAACCTTGCTCGGTATCAGCTGGATATTTCTCTACTTTGGTCAATTCCAACTGTGGAGTTATATTTTAGGTTTTGGCTTGATTAACCTTGGCTTAGCGACTGTGCATAGCAGCAATCAAAATATTATTTTCCGCTTACGCCCAGATGCCAAATCACGTATCAATTCAGTCTATATGACCAGTTATTTTACAGGTGGTGCCTGCGGTTCCGCTTTAGGGATTTACGCATGGCAGCAAGGCGGCTGGCTATGGAGCTGTATGGTTGGACTGTGTTTTGTTGCAGCCGCAATGTGCTTTGCCCTGCTTGATCACACGCATCAGCGCAAGCATCTTGCAGAAGCTTAAAGTGACTGACGACAACCATCCAGTTTAGGACATTTGCATCACAGGATAAAAAGGCTGACTCCACTCATTCCATTCTAAACTTTCAACATTCTCCAATAGAATTTGGATAAAACACGGCAGTAATGCCGAAAGTAAAAGACTGGCATGACTGAGCTGTTTGCGGTTAATTGCACTATTATACGTTGCACCGCCTTGCACGAGTTGTTGATGCAAAGTCGATAAGCGCTTGAACACAAAGCTTAAAATACTGGCTGAATCGTGGGTATGCAAAGCCTGCATGATGTGCTGTTTTTCCGATTCAAAATCTGTACGCCAGGTACCTTCGCTGATTTTTTGATTGCGCCAATCCCAAAAACTTTGACACAAATACGGATTAGTCAGTAAAACCTCCAAACTTTGTGGATGCTTTTCCCACAAAATTCTAGAAATCCGCTGATCAACATCTTTTTGATAAACTCTAAATGCAAACTGCTGTAAGGTCTGTTGTTCTTGCTCTGCCGCTTTCCCTTGTGCGTATAAGGCATTCAGCGCTACCCAAGTGCTCATAAATTGCAAATCAATATCATCATGCAAAGCAATGGCTTTTTTCCACCAACTCAAACTGCGCTGCATGCGTAAATTAAAGGCAGCAGAAAACTCGTTTTTCTTGGTTCGATAAATTTCTTCTAAAACCAGCATATTATTATCCCTCTTATCCCTCTTATGCCGCTTTATCGTTATCTTTTCAACATACTAAAAAAAGTTAAAGGATACAAATACCCAATCGTTCAGTCGCTTCGCTTTCTTGTATCCTTTTATTAGGCGCTACAGTCTCAAAATACCCCCTTATTAGGATGCTACGCTAGCGCTGTCGATTTTTGCTCAAACCCCGTATAATGCGCGGCTTATCTTTGCTCTTCCAGTCAGGTGTGTTATGACGCGTGCCATCCAAAATTTACAGCCTCGTATATCCGTTGCACCTATGATGGATTGGACTACTCGTGATTATCGTTTTTTTGCACGCTTGTTTAATCCAAACATTGTGCTATACACCGAAATGGTCACAACAGGCGCCATCTTATTTGGAGATGCCAAACGTCACCTCGATTACAGCAAAGAAGAACATCCAATTGTGTTGCAACTAGGTGGCTCAAACCCTCAGGATTTAGCAAGCTGCAGCAAAATGGCGCAAGACTGGGGCTATGATGAAATCAACCTAAATGTCGGCTGCCCAAGTGATCGGGTACAAAACAATAAAATTGGTGCCTGCTTAATGGCAGAGCCTGATTTAGTGGCTGAATGTATTGCCGCGATGCGTCAAGTGGTGGACATTCCTGTGACAGTCAAACACCGTATTGGCATTGATGATATGCACTCTTATGAAGAAATGCTGCATTTTGTCGATACTGTTGCACAAACAGGCTGTACTCATTTTATTGTGCATGCACGGATTGCTTTGCTGCAAGGTCTATCGCCTAAAGAAAACCGTGAAGTTCCGCCCCTGCGCTATGAAGATGTCTACCGCTTAAAACAAGACCGCCCTGACTTATTCATTGAAATTAATGGCGGAATTAAAACCTTTACAGAAACTCAGGCGCATTTACAGCATGTCGATGGGGTGATGATTGGACGTGAGGCATATCACAATCCATATTTATTGGCAGAACTTGGCCAATTATGGAATCTCGAACAGCCTGATCGTTTTGAAATTATGCAGCAAATGTTGCCGTACATTGAGCAACGCTTACAACAAGGTGCTCCCCTATCTGTGATTACCCGCCATATTTTGGGTTTATTCCAAAACTTACCTGGTGCACGAAAATGGCGTCAGGCCTTAAGTGGTGGCAACGCCAAAACCTTTGCCGATGTCGAAAATGCGCTAGCCAATATTCAGGCGGCCATGCAACGTACAGAAGCCTATTTAAAAGAGCAGCAGTCGCTTCAGGCAGAATAAATTTCAATTCATACTTTTAGCAAGACATCGTTGTAAAAGATCATGCTGAATACGCCCATCATGGCAGGTGTTCTGCCTATTTTTTGCTGTGCAGTGCATCCAGTTTTTTCAGCACTTCAGTCACAGCCACCATTGCAAAACTGGACGTAACCACCACAGCCGAACCATAACCACCGCAACGTAAGCCTGCACTTGGGCAAACATCTGCGCTGGAAAATGGATTATCTATAGAATACACGCAGGTAATGCCAAACTTTTCTTTTGGCTTTTTACAAATGCCTTTGCTGCGTAATTGGGCACGCAATTTAGCCAGCATTGGGTCTTGTTCGGTTTTAGATAAATCTGCTACCCGAATTTTAAGTGGATCAAGCTTCCCACCTGCACCACCCGACACAATAAGCGGTATCTTGTTAAAACGGCAATGCAACATTAACGCCAGTTTAGCTTTAACATCATCGATGCAATCCAACACCAAGTCAGGGGCCGTTGCCAATAACACTTTGACGTTGTCAGGGGTTAAGTAATCATCCACTAAATTAATTTTGATGCGTGGATTAATCGAACGACAACGCTCTGCCATCACATTAATTTTTTCATGTCCTAAGGTCGAACTCATGGCAGGTAACTGACGGTTAATGTTCGATGCTGCGACCACATCCATATCGACCAAAGTCAGCTCACCTATGCCTGTACGCGCTAAGGCCTCGACCGCCCAAGAACCAACCCCGCCAATACCAATGACCATCACATGACTATGCGCATAATGTTGAAATGCACTGTCACCATAAATTTTGGCAACGCCTGCAAAACGGCGTTCATATTCGTCATCTTGAAGAAGGTCAGTCATGCGCTCATCAAATATAGTTTCAAGGTAGGGGCATTTTACTGTGTTTCAGGGCTTGGGTGTTGTTTCACGCACATCTAAAACCTGAAATGTATTTTGCCAAAGCTGTTCAGCTAGCGCTTGTGGTGAGATATTCAAACAAGCCGCTAAACCTTCAAGCACATAGATCAAGTTGGCAGGCGTATTGCGGGTACGGGTTTGAGTATCGGTTTGGCAACATAATGGCGTCATGTCGGGACAGTCGGTTTCCAAAACCAAATGCTCAACACCAATTTCTTGTACAACACGACGCAGTTTTTTTGCATTAGGGTTAGTGATCTGTCCTGTCACACCAATTTTAAAACCCAGTTTGATCAGGGCTTTCGCCTCTTCGACCCCACCACTAAAAGCATGAGCGATGCCGCCAAGTTTAAACTGTTGTTGTTTTAAAATTTTTAATACATCGGCATGCGCTTTACGGATATGTAGCAATACAGGCTTTTGCCAATGACGGGCAATTTCCAATTGGGCTGTAAAAAAATCTTGCTGTTTTTGAAATTCCTCAGCGTGTTTATGTTCAGCTAAAAAAGTATCTAAACCAATTTCCCCCACAGCAATACAATGTTGCTGTTGTAAAATTTGCTCCAAATCGTGTAAATGCTGACGCTGATGCTGTTCGATATAAAACGGATGCAGCCCAGGCGCCAAATGACTACGTGGCGCCTGATCAAGTTGATTCAAATACTGCTGGGTTGTAATCAAATCCTGAAAGCGTGATTGCACAAAACCAATCAGTACTAAATGTTCTACCCCCGCAGCCTTGGCCGCATACGCCAATTGCTCCCGATCAGCATCAAAATCGGCAACATCAAAATGGGTATGCGTATCAAATAGCGGGAGGTTCATATTAAGACTTCGGCTTTGCTTGGGCATCACTGCTTGCGGCTTCACTTGCCGCTGCAGGCTGTGTTTCAGCTTGTGGCAAGTAAGCAGTTTTTAAAATACCCTGTAAATCTGCATAAGGAATGGTCAAACGTGGCAACCCTACCACATAAGGCCCAATTTCATATTCTGCATATTGCAAAATCAGTCCTTGTTGGCCTAGGTAATAATTATCAGACAGTTTAAATTTCCACGCCTGCTCATATTCCTTCACGTTGGTAGACAATTCAGATTCGATCACCCAGTTTTTAAATGCCTCATAGGCTTTACCTTCTAATTGTGGGCGCTGCTGATCTAACAAAATGTCATTCAATGTGACTAATTTTTTCTTTTCTAAATCAAAATTATAATACTGCTGCGCCGATGTACCATGCGCTCCGCCTAAATAGCTACTGCTATTTAACACTACCGTTGCTAAGGGTTGATCTGCATTCAGAATTTTAGGCTTAATCATCAAACTGATTTTATGATTCGAGCTGAGGGCTTTCAGCTCCTGATCAAGCATTAAAAAACTTTGCACATACGGCACTGTTTGCTTTTCCAGTTTTTGTGCCAAAGTTTCTACTTGAGCAATTGCGGCGGCTGTTGGGTTACTAGCAGGTGCTTCAGCAGTACTTGCTGCAGCCACTTCTGCTGCCTGTGCGGCTGATGCTTCTGAAGCAGCCTGTTTTGGTGCAATCGTCAATATTTGCGAGAGTTCTTTAATAATTTGCTGATCAATAAAATGATCAATAAATGCCTGATTACTGTTTAAACGCTCAATAGTCATTTCAGGGCAATTCTTGCCCTCACATTGTGGCAATGCCAAGTTCAGTTTTTCAGTATCACCCACGAGTTTTAAACTTTGCTGTTCAACTTCTGTTTGACTTGGCTCAGCCGTTTCTGGCTCAGTTTTTTTAGGCTGACACGCTGTGACCCCTAAAGTTGCAATTAAAATACTGACCGTTAATATCGTTTTATGTTTCAACATGAATACAACCTTTTTTTGATGAGCATATACGTGACCCAATCATAGGTACGTGTTGCTGCTTATAATCACTCTCTACTAAAACCTACTAAAACATAGATGGGTAGATTTCTGCTTTTAAAACTTGTTGTGTTTGTGCTTTGCTTAGGTAAATATCAAACTGTGGTCCATCTTGCACAATTTCATGGGTACGGTAATGCAAACCTAAGCCTTGATCATCAAAAAACCAGTCTGCCTGCCCCCAATATAGTTTTTCTGGCGCATTGTTTTGTATTTCGCTGCTCTGTTCTTTCAACCAGTCTTGATAGGCCTGCTGCACAAAGGTATGCATCTTAGTTTGTTGCTTAGGATCAATTACATCTAAAACAGATAAAGCTTTTTGCTGTTTGCGGTCTGCCACAAAGAAATAATAACGCTCTTTAATGTGCGTACCTTCTTGCTGGGTATCTACCCCAACCTGTAACAATACATACTGATTACGCTGATAGGCAATTCGAGTGTACATCGCCAATTCATAGGCTTTATTTTGTGCCAGTGCTGCCTGCCATGCATCAGATTTTTTCACATAAGCATCTACCGCTTGCTGCAAACTCATATTTTGCTTTAAGCCAATTTGATCTTGAATCACCATGGCCTGATTTTTGGCAATCCAGTCATTTAGCCATGCATCTTGGGTATTTAAAGTTTGAATTTCCAGCTCTATGCAATTTCTGTTTTCACAAAAAGGCAAAGCAATAGCTGCGGCTTGTTGTTTGATATTTAAATAAGGTAAAACTTCAGCCTGATCTTTCTGAAAAATAGAGGTTTGCTCATCTGCATTTTTATTTTGTTGAGATGAGTCACAGGCACTGAGTAAGATCGCCCCACTCAACATTACTCCCAGATAGACTGTTTTTTGCAGCATGACATCCCCAATGTATTTATCTAAAAATAATCACCAGCCATAATAAAACAGCTTCGTGATGAAGCTGTTTTATTTTTGAAAGCTTGAACTTAGTGCTCACGCGTATTTCTAAACTCAATATCAGGATAACGCTCTTGCATTAACTGTAAATTCACGCGGCTAGGTGCGAGATAAGTTAAGTGACCACCACCATCGACCGACAATTGGTCGTGGGCTTTTTTCTTAAACTCGTTAAATTTTTTCTCATCTGCACAAGACACCCAACGCACGGTATTGATGCTGACTGGCTCATACATACAATCGACTTTATATTCTTCTTTCAGGCGATACGCCACCACTTCAAACTGCAAGACACCCACAGCGCCAACAATCAAGTCATTGCTGTTTTGTGGCATAAAGACCTGTGTTGCACCTTCTTCTGAAAGCTCTTTCAAGCCTTTTTGTAGCTGTTTAGATTTTAAAGGATCTTTCAAACGTACACGACGGAACATTTCAGGCGCGAAGTGTGGAATACCTGTAAATTGTAGCTTTTCACCTGAAGTGAATGTATCACCAATTTGAATGGTACCGTGGTTATGCAAACCAATAATATCACCTGGCCATGCTTCTTCTAAATGCTGGCGGTCACCTGCTAAGAAGGTTAAGGCATCACTAATACGCACATCTTTATCTATGCGTACATGTTTCATTTTCAAGCCTTTTTCATACTTACCCGAACAAATTCGCATGAATGCAATACGGTCACGGTGTTTAGGGTCCATATTGGCCTGAATCTTAAATACAAAGCCACTAAAGCCTTCTTCATTGGCTTCAACAATACGGTCTTGTGTCGGATGTGCCTTCGGTGGTGGTGCATATTCACTAAACGCATTCAGGACGTGATCTACCCCAAAATTGCCCAATGCGGTACCAAATAACACTGGAGTTTGACGGCCCGCCAAGAATTCTTCACGGTCTAATGGCTCATTCGCCATTTGCACCAGTTCCAGTGACTCTTCAAATGCTGCCCAAGCCAACTCACCTACTTTTTCACGTAAATCTGCATGGTTATAACCATCGCGAATTTCAATTTCAGTAATGGTTGAACCAAAGCCTGATTTGTAAACATAAAATTTTTCTTCAATCAGGTTAAATACACCGGCAAAATCACGCCCCGTACCCAAAGGCCAAGTAATTGGAACACATTTAATTTTTAAGACGTTTTCAATTTCATCTAACAATTCCAATGGCTCACGAATTTCACGGTCCATTTTGTTCACAAATGAAATAATGGGGGTGTCACGCATACGACACACATCCATCAATTTGATGGTTCGGTCTTCGACCCCTTTTGCACCATCAATTACCATCAAGGCTGAATCCACAGCCGTTAAAGTACGGTAAGTATCTTCAGAGAAATCTTCGTGCCCTGGGGTGTCGAGCAGGTTAATCATTTTGTCTTTATATGGGAATTGCATCACCGAGGTGGTAATGGAAATTCCACGCTCTTTTTCCATTTCCATCCAGTCAGATGTAGCACCACGGTCAGACTTACGGCTTTTCACCATCCCTGCAACCTGAATGGCCTGTCCCCATAACAGCAGTTTTTCTGTCATGGTGGTTTTACCAGCATCGGGGTGGGAAATAATCGCGAAAGTACGTCGCTGTGCGACCTGCGCCGCTAACTCATCTTTAAAACTCATGCAAGACACCTACTGCAGAATCGCAGTGTATAAGACCAAAATGATCAATATGAAAAATTGGCGATATTGTAGCAGATTTATGCTTTTTGTCTTCACAAGTTACTGGGCAGCAAAACACTGTGCTCTTATTTCTACCTTGTCTTTCTCAAATGCAAACAGAGACAGATTATTCTTTTAAGTCGGTGTCTGATTGTAAAATCTTAGATATAAGCACTTCGTGACTCAAATATCTGCGTTTTGATGTCATCACAGATAAATCGATTATCGGCAAGGAATGAAACAATCAGCGCGTCATTGACCTCAAGTAACTTGTATTGCAACTTTTCCATTAAATTTGAACATCGTGCCAACTTACAAAGTTGCTTTCTATGCCCGCTGCGATACAAAGAAAACTGCTGCGCTGTGGTCATATACGCTGTTCGATCAATGAAATCAGGGACTGTAAAGCCGTATTGTGCTGAAACTTCTGTCTCAGGATTGGCTTTTCTTCGGATATGCTCCTCTCTCATTTCCTGCATGATTTTGTGTTGAGCTTGCGCTGAAACATTAGGATGATCTAAGAGGATATTCCATAAATAGCGATTCGAGCGCTCCAAATGAACTGGAAATTGCTGAAGTAAAGCCATTTGCACTTTAGCTGTTAAGTTTTGATTACCCACCAAAACAATAGCCTGATCATGCACTAGCTGAAGTTGAATTTCCTCACAAATAGAAACGTTTTTAGCCAGAAAACGTCTGACCACATTATTTTCTGCCAAAAGCGCACGTTGTGTATCCAAACCAATAGCAGGATGTTGCGCCAACAGCATTTTTATACTCGGTTCATGTACAGCGCGACCCTGCCAAGTGTCTTCATATTCAAGTAACTGCTGTTGGTCATGTGTTGACAGCTCATTTTGTTTGAGCAGATTCAATAATGCTGTACGTATGTGCTTAGATTGCATCGCATCACCTGAATTATTAGGAACTATAAAAAAGATTGCTTCAGTTTTCCCAAAAACCTGGCTCATCGTGATGTTTATTCTGCATGGCCATGTCCAAAGGACAATAAAAGAAAAGCACACCTTTAATCTTAGGTTTTCCCTGCTCGTCTTCCAAATGCCGACTTAATCGCTGATAGACAGGGTCGTTTTCATCATAAATCACATCTAAATACAGCTGTCCGTGATATGACTCAAAACTATATTCACTCGCCATTCCCGCACAGAACTGATAAGAAATATCCTGCTCATCAAGCCAATTGATTAAATCTTGGCGTATCTGCCAATTTTTATAATCGTAATCAGGATATAATTCTCGATCAAAATCTACATACAAAACATCGCGTTGTTTTTCTCGTGCAATTTGATCAATATGCTTAATTAAAAATGGCATTGTTATTATTCCCAAAGTAATATTCATTATATAAATGGGCTGATCATATGCTTGTTCTTAGCAAGCCTTTTGCTCTGCCATGCTCAACCACACTGTGAGTATCTCACCCAAGTTGGACAGGTTGTGTCGTAGCTTTTGAAAAATAAAATGTATAAAGCGTAAGCTGTTAATTTTTAAAATTAAAAAAGTTTTCAATCTTTAAGCAGGATAAGTAAATACGCTCTCTAAACGCTCGACATCCATGGGCATACCGAGCCAATAGCCTTGTAATTGCTGACACCCCAAACGGGTTAAAATTTCAGCCTGTTGCTGATTTTCAACCCCTTCTGCTGTCACTGTTAGGCCTAATTTAATGGCCAATTGAATAATACTTTCTAAGATAACTTCTTCTTTGCTGTTTAAGGTTAAATCGTGAATGAATGCACGATCAATTTTAAGTTCATCCACAGGCAGTTTTTTCAAATACAAAAAGCTGGAATGGCCTGTACCAAAATCATCAATCGCCAATTGAATACCCATTTGACGTAAACGTTCAAAACTACGAATACTCGACTCAATATGATGCATCGCAGTCGTTTCAGTCACTTCAATCATAAGATGCTGCGGTTGAATATTATAGCGCTTAAATAAATTTTCTAAGTTTGAAAACAGATGCTTATGCTCAAACTGCACTGCCGACAAGTTCACAGCCACTGGAAATAAAGATATTCCCGCCTTTTCCCAAGCCTGAATTTGTTTAAATGCTTCTTCAAGCGTCCAATAACCTATTTGAATAATTAGACCTGTTTTTTCAGCCCCTTTAATAAACATATTGGGCGTCAATAAACCATGCACAGGATGATACCAGCGAATTAATGCCTCAACCCCACAATTTTTGTGTTCCACTGCCGTAAATTTAGGTTGATAAAACAAGGTAAATTGTTGTTGTTCTACGGCTTTATATAAATCATTGATTAATTTACTTTGGCTTTTGGCTTCTAGTAACTCCAAATCATAACTAAATACCGAACTGGTATTTCGTCCCTGATATTTCGATGTCAGCATGGCTGCATCGGCATTCATTAAAATATCTTGCAAGTTGCTGCCATGTTCTGGGAACATCGCAATCCCAATACTGCCTGAAATATTAATTTCCTTGCCCGCGATTAAGAAACTTTGTTGGATCAGTTCCAAAACCTGTTCTGAAATTAAGGTCGCTTCTGCAATATCGGTATGCTCAATCACCAATAAAAATTCATCACCGCCAATTCTGAGCAATTGTGTTTTGTCACTCAAACGAGTTTGCACACGCTTGGACAATTGAATTAATAACTGATCACCTACATGATGCCCAAATACATCATTCACAGCTTTAAAACGGTCTAAATCAATGTATAAAAATGCAACTTTGCTACCTTTTTGACGATGCTCAGAAAAAAGTAATTGTGCATATTCAGCCAAATACAAACGATTTGGCAGTTTAGTTAGGTTATCTTTAACCGCCTGATTGGCTAGTTCACGATTTGCGATAGATAATTTACGGCTTTGCTCTTCTAAACGCTGTTCTAGCATCGCCACACCCAAGGCTGCTGCAAAAATTAGCCCTGTAATGGTCAAAACCAGCAAAAGTGCTTGATTTTGCTCCAATTGATCAGGTCTTAACTTGGGTAAGTTTTCTGTAGAGTGAAAATGCAATGCTTCCATGCCAATATAGTGCATGGCCACAATGCTCAGACTCATTAATACCGCAATTAAAATTTTATAATGTGCCTGACGTCTAATCCTGCATTTTGCTCTGAACATTAACCAGAAGGTGACAATAGCACCAATGATGGCGACCAAAATTGAAAGCAGCACAATCGTCGGGTCATAATGACTACGATAGCCTTCTACGACCACACCCATCATTCCCGTGTAATGCATACCCGCAATTCCTAAGCCCATCAACAGGCCACTCAGAATTAAGCGTGGTAAAGGTAAAGTCGATTTGGTGGTGAGCCAGACTGCAAAAGTAGAGGCAAGAAAAGCAATGAAAAAGGAAAGTGCGGTAAAACTCAGATTAAATTGATACGGCGCAGGAAAATGGCAGGCCAGCATACCCACAAAGTGCATACACCACACGGCTGCACCTAAAAGCACACCACTAATAAATAAAGCAATCGTTTTATTTTTTTGTTGCACATTCTGAAATAACAACTGCTCAATAGACACTGCAAAATAGCAGGCTAAAATTGAGATTGCTATTGAACCTATTACAAGGCTCAGATCATAGTGCACATGAACCATTATAGGCTTCCGTTTCGATCATCATTTATTGTTTTTACCTGACTCAATCCCATGCTCTCTGCTTAACAAAAAAAACATTAAAACTACTTTATTTACTTCTTGAATTACATAAAAACAAAACATTATCGCTAGAGTCTAATACAACTTGTTTCTGGTCAATAGACAAAGTTACAATAAATATAAAACTTAGCTTTGCCTCATTAAATTTAAGCGCTGATATCAGTTTAAAACGTACTTAAAACCAGACAGCCATTGCTTTTGCAACATGCATAAAAAAACCAGCACATCATCAATCATGGGCTGGTTTTCTTTAAAACACGCTTAGATTAATACAAGTTTAATCTGCTTTTTGGGCGCCTGTTTGCAACATGGCATAGTCTTGTAAAACATGTGCCGCCTCAACAACAAATGCTTCTTCTTCAGGCAACGCTGGACGCTGTGCTGCTTTCATTTTTGCACGTGCTTCTGCCAAGGCATCAATAGAAGCCTGATAGCTTTCCCAGTTTGCAAATGGTTTGAGTCCTGTTTCCTGACGACGCTTGTTTTCAGCAGTCAAAGTTTGCTGCTCTAGTGCCATTAACTCGGCTCTGCGCTGTTCAATATCTAAGACAATACTTTTACGTTCTTCAGCTTGCTTCGCAATTTGCTTACGCTGTTCCAAATATTTAAATTGTGGATCTAGCGTGACACGTTGCTGTGACAATTGACTTAATTTGCTGATATAAGGCTGTACTGAGCCTTCACGCTTAAATGGTGCAGTTGGAATGGTATCCCATTTCAATGCATTTTTAGCTTTACGCTCACCAAACTCTTCATTGTAAATATCCACCAGTTTAATGTCTGGAATCACCCCTTTATTTTGGGTACTGCCACCTGTAATTCGGTAGAATTTACGCTGTGTTAAAGTCGCTTGCCCATAAGCTAAAGTGTCTAGTTGCACTTGTGCCGTGCCTTTACCCGTGGTGGTGCTGCCAATCACAATCCCGCGCTGGTAATCCTGAATAGCGGCAGAATAAATTTCACTAGCAGAGGCTGAAGCTAAGTTAATCATCACCGCCAATGGGCCTGCATAAGTCTGTGCACCGCCATCGTCATCTTCAAACACGCTGACATTGCCATTGCCATCACGAATTTGCACCACAGGGCCTGACTTAATCACTTGCCCGAGCATACGTGCCACTTCTTCAAGTGAGCCGCCTGGGTTATTGCGCAAATCTACAATAATGCCTGCCACATTTTTTGCAGCCAGCGTTTTCAGTGCATTGTTGGTATCTTCAGAAACTGAGCGATATTCATTACCCGCACGGCGTGCACGATAGTTCAAATAGAAAGATGGAATTTCAATCACACCGTAAGTATAAGTTTGACCATCACGTTGGATGTCAATAGTACGCGAACGAACTCCTGCATCCTCTTCCTGAATTACATCACGCACAATGGTCACATTACGTGCCTGATTCATGGCAGCACCAGCCCCAAGTAAACGCACGGTCACTTTAGTGCCACGTTTACCACGAATCAAACCGACAATTTCATTACTTGGCCAACCGACCACATCCACCATTTTTTCGCCATCTTGCGCCACACCAATAATGCGGTCACCCGATTTCACCTGTCCTGTTTTACTGGCAGGGCCACCCTCAACAATGGTTTCAATTTTGGTGTAATCTTCATTGCCTCGTTCAGGACGAATCGACACCCCAATCCCTTCCAACTGTAAAGTCGTTTGACGGTTTAGCTCCATCGCATCGACTGGTGGGAAGTAGTTACTGTGCGGATCGTAAGTCAGCATCATCGCATTTAAAGTTTTGTCCAGTACATCATCACTCTTTAAACGATTCATGCGCTCTAACTGACGTGTATAACGTTTGGTTAGCGTTTGCACTGGGGTCAAATCTTCAGGGCTAGCCAAATCTTGCCCATTGGTCAATTCAGGATTGTCTTTAATGGCTTTTTGTTTGGCCAGTTCTTCTTCTTTGCTGATGGTGAGGTTAATCAGCTGAGATACCAGCATTTTTTGCCAGTGCGCACGCATTTCTGCTTCTGTTTTAAAGAACGGTGCTTTTTCACGATCTGTTTCAATACTGACATTCGGCTGTTTTAAATTTTGTGGTTTTTTCAGCTCTGCCAACATGAAATTATAAAACTGTTTTAAACGCTCACGGTACTGCGTATGAATTTGATACGGCCCAGCCAAATTACCCGCTTTTAAGGACGCACCAAAAGTTGCCGCATACTGTTTACGGTACTGTTCAACTTCCTTTGCCAAAAACAAGGTGTGGTCTGGGTCTAGACTGTCGATATAAAAATCAAAAATACGCTGAGATGTAGACGCATCCAAACGCTGATTTAAATAATGCTGACGATCGACCAAGGTCGCCAATTGACGCGAAACCAAAGCTTGTTCCTGCGTCGGCACAATACTGTTGGCCACTGCAGCGGTGTTATTGGCTGCAATCGCTTCATTAATGGCGTGAGAAAAGAAAAAACCGCCAGTTGCAATAGCAACCGCACAAGCGATGGTTTGAAGTTTCATAAAAATATTTACGTCCTTGGTTTTTGACCAATCTCTGCTTTTCAATGCGAATCGAGCAGATTCAAAATCTTATATAACTTAATTAGGTTCTGTCGTGTAGTTTTATCATAATCTGTACTGTCAAAATGTAGCAAATCATTGCAGAATTCGGGTATTGTTTTTTTATTGATAAAAATCGAATACGGACACCCACTATGATTGGCGCATTGATGCTCGACATTGCAGGTACAGAGCTTACCCAAGAAGATATTGAACTATTACGCGCTCCGCAAGTCGGTGGCGTAATTTTATTTGCCCGAAATATCCAGTCACCTGCTCAAGTTCGTGCCTTAACCGATCACATGCGCCAAGTCCGTCCAGATATTTTAATTGCAGTGGATCAGGAAGGTGGCAGAGTTCAACGCTTGAAACAAGGTTTTACCTTATTGCCTGCTATGGGTAGATTTGGTGAACTGTACCAGACTGAACCAGAACGTGCGCTGAAACTTGCCGAAGAGTGTGGCTGGTTAATGGCCACCGAGGTGCTGGCTGTAGGTATTGATTTTAGTTTTGCACCCGTCTTGGATTTAAATGACATCAGCGATGTGATTGGAGATCGTGCTTTTGCTCAACAACCTGCCGACATTATTGCTTTGGCAGATGCCTTTTTACGCGGAATGCACCGCGCAGGTATGGCTACCACAGGCAAGCACTTTCCTGGACATGGTTCGGTTAAAGCGGATTCTCACGTGGCAGCCGCCATCGATTCACGTACCTTTGCAGAAATTCAGCGGCATGACCTGCAAACCTTTATCCAGTTGCAAAATCAGCTAGATGCCTTAATGCCTGCACATGTGATTTATGATCAAGTCGACCCAAACCCTGCTGGTTTTTCTGAATTTTGGTTACAACAAGTCTTGCGTCAAGATATGGGTTACGATGGCGTACTCTTTTCAGATGATTTAAGCATGCAAGCAGCCTGTGTTGCAGGCGATGCCGATGCCCGTTTGCGTGCAGCCTTAGCTGCAGGCTGTGATATGGGCTTGGTCTGCAACAACCGTGCAGCGCAACAACTGGCTTTAAATGCGATTACGGATTTTCCTTTGCCTAATCAAGCTCGATTGGAACGTATGCGTGGCAAAATTCCTGCCCTAAACACAGTTGAGTTGCGTGAAACCCTCGACTTGGGTGATGAATGGCGTACAGTGCGTGATCGCATCTTAACCTTTAAAGAACAAAGCGCAGCCTTATTGGCAGCGCAAGCCAGTCGAGACCCAACCGCTTATACAATTTAGATAAGCAGTACAAATAGTGCAGTTAAACCAAACTCAACCTGCACTTCATTTGAGAATCTGAGTATTACTTTTACGATAAAGAGACACGACAGCGTGTCTCTTTTTGATTATGATAAAATTTCTCATATTTTCAGCATGGCTTACATTCAGGATTTTGACCTGAGTTTATTTCTAAATAGCTGTGAAACCACATGACCACCATATAAAAAACTAAGGTCCAAATTCGTATGACAAGAACCGTAATTTCCCAAGAAGATCACTCGCAGAGTTCAGATACTTCCCCTGTAGCACCACCGCTATCTAAGCATCGCCATATTTCTTTTACTGCACATTACACGGGTTATATCTGGTATCAAATGGGCATATCACACCCCGTATTTGCAACCCGAAAAGGCAAGTTTTTAGCCAAATTGGTGCATCCTCTAGAAAACTGGGCAGAACGTCATGTGGGCGGAAGTATGCGCAGCACACTCAAACAACGTCACCAAATGATTGATGCACATTTGAGCCAACTGATTCAGCAATATCCGCAACTACAAGTACTCGAAATTGCGTCTGGACTGTCGCCACGCAGTTGGAACTTCCGACAAAAATTTCCTGAATTGAATTACCGTGAATTAGATTTGCCAGATATGGCAAAAATTAAGACTCAAGCTTTGCAACAAATTAATCCCGATGTGCCTGAAGTGCTCACAGGTGACATTTTCAGTGAATCTTTCCAAGATATTTTTGAAAATTTTGACCACTCGCAGCCGTTGGTCATTATTAGTGAAGGCTTGATTAACTACTTTAACTTAGACATGCTGCAACAGCTATTACAAGGCATGTGTAACTACACCCAAGACTTCCCAGAACTGCATTATTTAACTGACATTTACCCTGAACCCGTTAAGAACAAATTGGCCAGTTTTATTTGGAGTTCGAGTCGCTTACTGAAATTTATGTCACGCAGTGCCTTCACTTTCCATTTTCAATCTCCACAGCAATTGTCACAGTTTTTTCAAAGTGCAGGTTTTGAGCAAGTCAAGGTACAACAGCCACAGTTATATTTTTCCAGCGCCCCGCTAGATAACTCAAATGAAGAACATTTGGGCGATCTAGTCTGGATGATTCATGCCTACAAAAAAAATAGCGTGGCTTAGCACGCTATTTTCATTCTTTCTTATTCAAGTAATTTCAGCTCTATGAACTCACAACATCCCTAGCAGGCATATTCTAAATTTTGGGCAAGTGCTTTTTGACGCGCTACATAACGCAACAAACGCTCTGCTACATCAAAACTACCATGCTTAAACAATGCACGCAGTTGCGACCCTTCACTTTCAAAAATCAAGCATTCTATACTAAAGCTGCCTTCTTCATCTTGTAGCTGCAAGGCCATATCCCGTTCAAATTGTGCTGCCTGTGCAGCCAACGTTGGATTTTCAAAATCAAGTAACACACCAAAGAAGTTTAAATCGACAATGTGCGTGGCAACATTCAAATCAGAATGACGATGCTGCAAATGACTATGCGGGTTCTGTATAGCAATGCGAGCCTCACCACGACGCTCCATAGTCAGAAGCTGCGCACGTGTCATGGGAATAATACCCTCTAATTCCTGTATAGGCTCATCCCTTAAAAAAGTCGCAAATAAATTCATGGTTTCTTTGCGACGTTGTAATTGCGGCACATGATCTGCATTGGCAATCATGGCAAATTCCATATTTGGGCACTGTAAGGCAAAGTTGGCATTTTCATGTGGCAAGGTAAAACTGTCATATTGCCCACATGCCACCAGCACTTTACATTGAGGGATAGGCACATCAGTCAAGCGCAATAAACGGTTGCAGTTCACATCGTAGCGATCTTGCTCAGTGGCAGTAAAATCTGCCATTTGTCGGTAAAACAGACGCTTTGCGGTAGGCGACATACGGGTTTGTTCCATTTTGGCATGATTCACCAAGTACAAAATCACCGCCTGACCAAACTCATCCATGCGCTGTTCTTTCATTAAATGCAGCGATTCTTCAAGCAACATACGCCAACTTTTACGGGTCTTTTGCATCACCCCCATTAAAATCATGCGGTCAATCAATTCAGGGCGCTGATCTGCCAAACAGGACGCCACCACTGAACCGAGTGACATGCCCATCACCGAGACTTTGTCTAAACCGACTATATCCAACCAGTCACCCAGCATGTGCCCCAAGTCATGCAGTTCCAACGTTCCTGCAGACTCACCTGTTTCAACATTGGTCATTTGCTGATTAGCCCCCATAGAAGGCATATCAATTAAAATAATCGGGCCAGCACGAAATAATTGCTCTACGCAGTATTTATAAGAATTAAAATTCTGGAATGCCCCGCCAACAATCACAATAGGGGTTAAATGGGCAGTTTCAGGCTGTGCAATCGCCATATATTCCACTTTCCAGCCATTGATCCAAGTGGTGCGAGCGGGTTGTTTAAAACTGTGTTTATCGTAAATATCAAAAAAACAGACATGAGACCCTGAGTCCTGTACGTCCGTGTCCATTTGGATCATGGAATTCATATTCCCTACCTCCATGCGCATTTTATTTTTATTGTGCAAGTGTTCGTAATAGAACGATTGCCAGCTTTACCGAAGTGGCATCCTGCTTATTGTTGTGAATGACATCATTGTCTTATCGCATCATTCTATACAGGTGCTGATTTTATACGCAACAATTTCCATGACCGCTCATCTACTTTTAAAGATGAATAGATTACAAAATATTTAAAGATTGAACAATTTAGTCAATTTTCCGCCTAGATGCTTCATTGTACAGGCACAGACTGTTAATATCAGATAGAAATTTCTAAGTGATCAAACCGCTATGCAAGAGTCTATTGAACAATATATGCAAACGGTAGGACAACAAGCACGCCAAGCCTCTCGTGTCTTAGCAAGCGCTTCTACCCAATCTAAAAACAATGCGTTATCGGCTATTTATACGGCATTGGAAAATAGCGAGTCTGCTATTTTAGCTGCCAACCAAATTGATATGACCAAAGGTCGTAACAATAACTTGGATAGCGCACTGCTAGATCGCTTAGAACTCAACCCCGCACGTTTTAAAGGTATGTTACAAGGCCTGAAAGATGTGATTGGCTTAATGGACCCTATTGGTGAAATTACCGATATGGCCTATCGCCCATCTGGTATTCAACTAGGCAAAATGCGTGTGCCACTGGGTGTGGTAGGCATGATTTACGAATCACGTCCGAACGTGACCCTTGAAGCTGCATCTTTGGCTTTAAAATCAGGCAATGCCATTATTTTACGTGGTGGTTCTGAAGCATTGGAATCCAATCAAGCCATTGCAACTGCGATTCAACACGGTTTAAAAGCTTCAGGTTTGCCAGAAACTTCGGTGCAAGTGATTAACACTTCAGACCGTGCTGCAGTCGGGCAACTGATTACCATGTCTGAATATGTGGATGTAATTGTGCCACGTGGCGGTAAAAGTCTGATTGAACGCATCAGCAATGAAGCACGTATACCAGTGATTAAACATTTAGATGGTAACTGTCACGTATTTGTAGAAGCACAGGCTGACTTGCAAAAAGCGCTACCAATTGCACTGAATGCCAAAACGCACCGTTATGGCGTGTGTAATGCTATGGAAACCTTGTTGGTCGATGAGCGAGTTGCTGAGCAATTTCTACCTCGCATTGCAGAACTGTATGCAGAGAAACAAGTCGAATTACGCGGCTGCCCTGCAACCCAAAAGATTTTAGGCACGACTGTCAAAACTGCCACAGAAGAAGACTGGTACACCGAATATCTAGGTCCAATTTTGGCGGTTAAAGTGGTTTCAGGCATAGATGAAGCGATTGAACATATTAATAAATATGGTTCACATCATACCGATGCGATTATTACTGAAAACTTTAGCTTGGCGCGCCAGTTCCTTGCTGCGGTCGATTCAAGCTCAGTCATGATCAATGCATCTACTCGTTTTGCCGATGGTTTTGAATATGGCCTTGGTGCTGAAATTGGTATTTCAACCGACAAAATCCATACTCGTGGCCCTGTGGGCTTAGAAGGCTTAACTTCTCAAAAATGGGTAGTCTTTGGTGATGGTCAAATTCGCCAATAAAATCCATTTGTAATTTTGCAACATCTAAATGTAATGTTCAGCTTCACATGAAGCTGAACATTACCCGACGACTCGCTTTAGACACAGTTCCACTACACACTTTCAAATTACACTCGCCTAAAATTTAAAAATTGATGATTAGAAAAAATCAGTAAAAAGAGTGACCTTGCTTATGTTTTATTACTTAATTATTAATACTTTTGCCTTGGCACTTTTAGTGTCATTTGTGGTGATGCGTCTATTCTCTGGCTCCATTAATGCTATTTTGGCACGTATCATTCACGACCCTATCCATGAAGCATGGGCAAAATACACCAAGTTTGCAGGCATGGTGGTGGGCACATCATCAGGCATTCGTATTTACGATATGGAAAAATACATCACGCCGCTGACCTATGCCGAAAATGATAAAAAAATTGTAATAGAACTGACTCAGGAGCGCTGGGTACTAGAAATTTACCGCACCATTATTGAAACATTGCAAGGTTTGGCTTGGATGATGCTGGTATTTTTTATGGTGGCATTAATTGCTTATGTGATTGTCCGCTGGTCGGAAATTAAGTACGCAGCTAAATCCAAATAAACCAAATTCAAATTAAGAAATAATTTAAAACAGTTTGCCACTCGTCTAGGCAATGAAGTGTGCTATGTTAAGAGAATACAACAGGAATTAAGCAGAAAAATTGACCGTTATTTCATAAATAAATGAAAGTTTCGGACTGATAAATTTTAATTATTTATGATTTCATGGTCGATAATGCTTAAGTCTAATCTCCTAAAGTCTATCTAGGAGCAACAAAAAACCCATGATAAAACATACATACTGATCAAGATTGCAGCGCAACACATTGCCATTTGCCATCCTTGCCGCGCAGCTTGATTCACTAGGGATAACTTCAATTAGAATTCGGGTACATAAACGTGACTACATCAGTATTAGTGATTAACTGCGGATCTTCTTCTATTAAATATGCACTCGTGTCTGAGCGCCGCGAAGATCGTATTTTTGGTTTGGCAGAAAATCTAGGTTCTGCTGATGCACGCATTAAAGGTGTTACCGTCGGTGGTGAACCTCTCGAACTTTCTATTCCACATGCTGACCACGAAAAAGCATTGGAAACAATTTTAGGCCGCTTGTCTCAATATAAGCCTCAAGCTATTGGTCACCGCGTTGTACACGGCGGTACTTTGACCAAAGCAGAATTATTAACAGAAGAAATTGTTCAACGTATTCGTGAAGCAACTCCGCTTGCTCCGTTACATAACCCAGCACACTTGGTGGGTATTGAAGCAACGATGCGTTTGTTCCCAGAGCTTCCGCAAGTCGCTGTATTTGATACTGCATTCCACCAAACTATGCCTGCACACGCTTACCGTTATGCAGTACCTAAATTCTTATATACTGACCACAACGTACGTCGTTATGGCTTCCACGGTACAAGCCATGCGTATGTTTCAGAGCGTGGTTCAGAATTGGCTGGCAGCTTTAAACAAGGCGGCTGGTTAACAGCTCACTTAGGTAACGGTAGCTCAACTTGTGCGATTTGGAATGGTCAAAGTGTAGATACATCTATGGGCTTAACCCCACTTGAAGGTTTGGTAATGGGTACCCGTAGTGGTGATGTAGATCCAAGCTTACACAGCTTCCTTGCAAGCAACTTGGGTTGGGACATCTACAAAATTGACAAGATGCTAAACAGCCAAAGTGGTTTACTCGGCTTGTCAGGTTTATCGAACGACATGCGTACTTTAATTGAAGCATCTGAACAAGGTAATGAAGATGCAACGCTTGCTATTGAAGTATTCTGCTACCGTTTAGCTAAATCTTTAGCTGCGCTTAGCTGTGGTCTACCACGCTTAGACGGCTTGTTCTTCACTGGTGGTATTGGTGAAAACTCTGCTTATATCCGTGAAAAAACAGTATCTTACTTACCGCACTTCGGTTTTAACTTCAGCAAAGAGCGTAACGACAACTTAAAACGTGGTACTGAAGGTCGTATCGATGCTGGTACTGGCCCACAAATTTGGGTTGTACCAACTGACGAAGAAGGTCGTATCGCTAAAGAAACTGCGCACGTTGCTGAGGAGCTAAAGTCAGCTGGAAAAAAGTCTGAATGTGATGCTGCGATTGCTTAAGCAATCGTAGTATCTGGTGTGCCTTCAATAAATTCCTAAATGATTTAGAAAAAACTATGAAAACAATACTTTTGGTTCCTACTGAAATTGGTGTTGGCTTAACATCAGCATGTCTAGGTTTAATTTACGCTTTGGAATGCCAAGGCGTAAAAGCAGGCTTTTTAAAGCCTTTCTCGCAAGAATTACAGCCAGAAGCAGACCGCACTACAGCGTTGTATCGTCATTTATTCAAGCATGAAACTGTTGAGCCGATTGCTTATAGCACGCTGACTGAACGCTTAAAAAATGATGAAAACGACGAATTGCTCGAAGATGCAGTACGTTTACATCGTGAAATTTCTAAGCACCATGATGTGATTATTGTTGAAGGCGTGTTGCCAAACGGACGCGATCCTTTTGCAACTGAACTGAATGCTACTTTGGCCAAAGCACTTGATGCAAAAGTCATTATTGTTAGCAATGCCGACATTAACAACGCTGCAAAAACAGCTGCCAAAGTAGACAACCAATTACGTTTCTTTGGTGGCGCAAGCTGCGAACGTACTGCGGGCGTATTATTCATGCGTACCAAAGGTTTGCCAGAAGATTCTGCACAAATTCCAGTTACACTTGATCCAAACTTACGTTTGATTAGCGACACCAACCAATTCGTTAGTGCGATTCAAACTACGCACCCAATGATTGGTAAAGACTGTATGCCTGTAATTGGTTTAGTACCATTCAGCAATACTTTAAGTGTGCCACGTATGTCTGACTTGGCTGCGCACATTTCTGCTGAATGGATTAGCCAAGGTGAAGCTGCGCAGCGCCGTGTTCTACACAGCAGCCTGATTGCATCAAACATCGAACATGAAATGCACAAGTTTGTTGCAGGCGAACTAATCATCAGTGGTTCTGACCGTGTAGATGTATTGCTTGCAAGTAGCTTAGCTAGCAGCAATGGTATTCCACTTGCAGGTTTAGTTTTAACTGAGCATCAAACACCAAGTGCGCAAGCTTTAGAATTCTGTCAAACGGCGATCAAAAATGGCTTGCCTATTTTACACACCAAATTGAGCACCTTTGACACTGCACAACAATTGTTAAATCTCAGCAATGAAATTCCTGTAGATGACACTGAGCGTGCTGAACAAGTTACTCGTTTTGTTGCGAGCCACATCAACGCTGACTGGTTAACGCAATTAATTAGCGATTCACACAAACCACGTTTATCGCCTTCTGCATTCCGTCACGAATTGGTGCAAAAATCAATTGCAGCGAAAAAACGTATTGTATTGCCTGAAGGTGATGAACCACGTACCGTTCAAGCTGCAGCAATTTGTCAATCACGTGGTATTGCCCACTGTATTCTATTGGCAAAACCTGAAGCTGTCGTAGATGTTGCCAAAGCACGTGGTATTGAACTTCCACACGATTTAGAAATCATTGATCCTGATTTGATCCGTGAAAACTATATCGAAAAAATGGTGGAAATGCGTAAAGGCAAACTCACTGAAGACCAAGCACGTGATCAGCTACAAGACACTGTAGTACTTGGTACCATGATGTTGGCACTTGATCAGGTCGATGGTTTAGTTTCAGGTGCAGTACACACCACTGCCAACACTGTTCGCCCTGCATTCCAGCTGATTAAAACTGCTCCAGACTACTCATTGGTCTCTTCAGTATTCTTCATGTTGTTACCAGATGAAGTCTACGTGTACGGTGACTGTGCAATTAACCCAGACCCAGATGCGGAACAATTGGCTGAAATTGCAATCCAGTCTGCAGACTCTGCAAAAGCGTTTGGTATTGACCCACGCATTGCGATGATTTCTTATTCAACCGGTACTTCAGGTACAGGTGCTGATGTAGAAAAAGTAGCGAAAGCGACTGAAATTGCGAAACAGCGTCGTCCTGATTTACTGATTGATGGCCCATTACAGTACGATGCAGCATCTGTTGAAAGTGTTGGTCGCTCTAAAGCACCTAACTCTGAAGTTGCAGGCCGTGCCAATGTGTTCATTTTCCCTGACCTGAACACTGGTAACACGACTTATAAAGCCGTACAACGTGCAGCGAATGTCGTAAGTGTTGGTCCGATGCTGCAAGGTTTGAATAAACCTGTGAATGACTTATCTCGTGGTGCATTGGTAGATGACATTGTGTTTACCATTGCATTGACTGCAATTCAAGCAGAACAACAGTCGAGCTAATCAAATATCTGCCTGATATTCAAATCAGACCATTCAATGATGTAAAAATTGAATGGTCTATTTGTATCTGAACTATGTTTACTGTATCTTTTAGATTCGTTATTTTATGTATACGACTCATTGATATATAAAGTAATTTTTAACTAAAACTTTAAAAATAAAATAATTTCTAACTTATTCTTTAGAGGGAATAAAACATGATTCGTCAACTCATGCTACTTGGCTGTTTCACCTTGACTAGCACCTTTACTCAAGCTGGCTGGCTCACCAAAGCCATAGACAAATGGAACTCGTCAAGCGACCTAAATGAAAATATTTTCGTTCAATATCCAACAGTTCAAGAGTATTTTCACGATAAATTTAAAAGTCCACGTCAAATTGCATTGAATAATGTTTCATACAAGGCTGGTGTGGTGATGTATGAACGCGCTCAACAATATTGTGAAAAAGACTTAGGACAACTGGTTCAAATTGAACAACATCCTAAATCTTTATATCCATATCGTGGGGCAGAAATTTTAGATACACCAAACTTACAAAAATATTATGGTTTATTTGAATGTCAAAATATTGCCAACCCTTGGAAAGTCTATTTTGATCATCAAAATCAACGCATTATTCAAAGCCTAACGCCAATCTTGTCTGTCGATGTCAGTTATGTATTTGAGTAATTATCATGAATAAGAAAATTTTAATCTTCACATCAAGTCTGTTGTTACTCACAGGCTGCCAAGTGACAGGCGAACAAAATAATCTTTATCAAAAAGTTTTAAGCTATTCAGGTCAATCTACCAAAAGCGAACCCTTAAATGGCGCACAAAATCGTTTTAGTATTATTGTGCCAAAAAGTAGTGTCAATGAAACCACACGTTTTAAGGGATTGGTGTCAAACCAAAACTACTTCTCTAGTTTAGCGCGTAGTCAATATTTTGATCATATTTGGAAACGTTATTATTCAACTTTAAGATCACTCTCTGATACCACGACAAAGCTTCGTATTTGTAACAGTACTTTTGCTGAAGATCGAAGACAGCCTTCTTCTGTCTCTAACTCATGCAGTGAAGTCACTTTAAAAACCCATGTCAAAGACATTGGTTCAGCCTATCAGATTAATTTTGAGGGTATTAACGTCGACCAGCATCAGCAAAGTTTTGCACTCTCAAAAATTGAGGTTCCCAATGTCTATAGCTCCGTTGGCGTGCTAGATCAAAACCTTTTGAAATCCACCTTCGGATATTATGATCGTATTGAATTTAAGTCGAAACTCAAAACTGAACAATTAGCACAAAAACTTGGGCATCAATTTGGTTCAGTCCAAATCTATAAAGATAATGGTGAAATATATCTTCAAGTCAATTTTGACCATGAATATAGAGTCGATCAAGCTGTCTCACCGATTAACTGCAAAACCAACCCTACAAAGCCAAATGTTGCACCGATAATCAGATGTGATTATGCAATTTTTTCTGCCAAAGGGATTTCAGACTACCGTCAAAATAAAATACAAACAGAAAATTTTATCAAAAAAGTCTTTTTAAATTAGGATGAAAATAAAAATGAAAAAACTACTTCTTATACTAATGAGTATCATCGCGATCCAAAGTGTATATGCTGAAAACTTTAAAACCATGCTGAGAAATAATGGAATTACTTTCCAGATTGATTTAGATAGCATTAAGAAACAAGGGCAATATCACCATGTCGTTGTGGCGCAAAAATTTAATAACACCAAAACAGAAGGCGCTCTCAAATATAATGAATTACGCTCAGATTTCATTTTGGACTGCGCTTCAAACCGTGAATACATTTCACGCTTAAGCCGTTACCAAAATGGCACCATGGTCTGGGAAATGGCCAATCCAGAAAGCTTTAAATTGGAGAAAAATGACTCAGGAATGATTGAATATATTTGTGAAAATGAAATTAAATCTTAAAAATTAATTTTTTGTGATTTTAAATATTCGATTATTTTTATGATCAATACTAAAGACATAAAAAAGAAGATGAAGCTTAGGCTTGATCTTCTTGTTGACCGTAGAACCAAGTAGCTGCGATAAACATAGAAAAACCAATAACTGATGCAACGACTGTAATCATAAAAACATACTCAAGTTTCGATGAGTGCATTATGCGAAAGTTTTATGACAGTTATATGACAATATAAAATTCATTGTAATATTTAATATAAATATAATTTTCAATAACTTAATGATAATTTAAATGAAAAATCAACCTGTAATAAATGAAATATGACAGCGAAGATGACGCTTTTCTTGTCATATATGACAGTTTTTAACATAAATATGACACATAGATGGCCTATTAAACTTTAGACCCAAAACGCTGTATAAACGCCCACAACTTTCTGTTTTTATCTTATAATTTAGTCCGCTAGCTATCCGCCCGCTCAAGAGATTTTTGATATGACAACTATTATCAAGCAAGATGACTTGATCACTTCGATCAAAGACGCGCTTCAGTTTATTTCCTACTATCATCCACAAGACTTCATCCAAGCGATGAGCCGTGCTTATGATCGCGAAGAAAACAAAGCTGCGAAAGATGCGATTGCACAGATCTTAATTAACTCACGTATGTGTGCAGAAGGCCATCGTCCAATCTGTCAAGATACTGGTATCGTAAACGTATTCCTTGAAGTGGGCTTAGACGTTAAATTTGATTTAACCATGAGCTTAGATGATGCGATTAACGAAGGTGTACGTCAGGGTTACCTAGAAAACTCAAACGTGCTTCGTGCATCTGTATTGGCTGATCCTGCATTTGGTCGTAAAAACACCAAAGACAACACCCCAGCAGTCATTCACTACAAACTCGTTCCGGGTAACAAAGTTGATATTACGGTTGCTGCTAAAGGTGGCGGTTCAGAAAACAAATCTAAATTGGCCATGCTAAATCCATCTGACTCAATTGTAGACTGGGTACTTAAAACTGTTCCGACCATGGGTGCAGGCTGGTGTCCACCAGGTATGTTGGGTATTGGTATTGGTGGTACTGCTGAAAAAGCCATGATGCTTGCAAAAGAAGCACTCATGGAAGAAATCAACATGGACGAATTATTGCGTCGTGGCCCACAAAACAAAATGGAAGAACTCCGTATCGAGATCTTCGAGAAAGTAAACGCATTGGGTATTGGCGCACAAGGTTTAGGCGGCTTAACTACCGTTCTTGATATTAAAATCAAAGACTATCCTTGCCACGCTGCGGGCAAACCAGTGGGTATGATTCCAAACTGTGCGGCAACACGTCACGCACACTTCCAGTTAGATGGTTCAGGTGTTGCACACATTCAAGCACCTAAACTGGATGACTACCCAGAAGTGACTTGGGACTCTTCTAAATCTAAACGTGTAGATTTGGACAACATCACTCAAGAAGAAATGAACACTTGGCAGCCGGGCGATACTTTATTATTAAACGGTACGATTTACACAGGTCGTGATGCTGCGCACAAACGCATGGTAGACATGATCAACAATGGTGAAGAATTGCCAGTCGACTTAAAAGGCAAGTTCATTTACTACGTTGGCCCAGTTGACCCTGTGGGTGACGAAGTGGTTGGCCCTGCAGGTCCAACAACAGCAACACGTATGGACAAGTTCACACGCCAAGTATTAGAACACACTGGTTTGTTCGGTATGATTGGTAAGGCGGATCGTGGTCCTGCAGCAATTGAAGCTATCAAAGACCATAAAGCAACTTACCTTATGGCTGTAGGTGGTGCGGCTTATCTTGTATCTAAAGCTGTACGTGAAGCAGAAGTGGTTGCTTTCGAAGACTTAGGTATGGAAGCAATCTACAAGTTCAAAGTTGAAGATATGCCTGTTTCAGTTGCGGTGGATGTAAACGGTACATCAATCCACGCCATTGCACCAAAAATCTGGCAAGCTAAAATTGGTAAAATTCCTGTTGTAGACGCTGCAGCAGAATAATTTTCCAATACAGTGATATAGAAAAAGCACCCAACTTTGGGTGCTTTTTTATGCATGCTAGAAATGAATAAAAGCAATGCGCGAGATAAAGATGAAAAACCTTACCAGGTTCTAGGATCCCACAACTTAAATGGCTGGGTTAAATGCACATCTTCTGCAGGGTCATATTTCTCATGCTTAATTTTTTGTGGCTTTTTGCGTAACTTGCCTGTGTGCTGATCTTCCGCAACAAAGTTATAGCTTTCTGTTTTGAGTTGGGTAAATGCGATTTCCTGTTGTGCGGTACTTGTAGGCATTAAAATTAAAGGCCCTGAAACTTCCTTACGGGTACTCAAATTTTCTTCGTCATACTTAATAAAATATGACTGCCCTGCCTGCACCTGAAAATCTAAATACTTCGGTTTTTGAAAATGTAATGCCCCCAAAGGCCGACTTACACTTAAACGATACTCACCTGGTGCAAGTTCAATCCAGTAATAATGATTGTGCAATAAACTTGGAATCCGATGCTTATTGATAAACATACTGGCTGCGACAATTTCCTGCCTATTCCACTTAGAGTCAGGGCGATACAAATACACAATGGCCGCATCTTGATGCTGTGCCTGAATGGGCTGAAAACGCTGCCCGAGCTTTTGATTAACCCAACCACCAATGGTCATCATGCCTAAGCGGTGCTGCTCTACAAAACCAGGCTTTTGTTCTAAATCTAAAACTTTTAAGGTACTCGGTGGTTGCGTTTGTTGCACCACGTTTTTTTTGCCATGACATCCCACTAACATTAAACTGGTCACGACCAAGATTGCGACACCACGCATGTCTATCCCTCACTGCGTTTCTTATTTTTGTAAATTAAGTTTTTGCAAATCAAGCTGCAAATTCATTTTGCAATTGTTGTTTTGAATAATAGGCGTCCGCGCCTTGAACTAAGATTAACACCGCCTTGTTTTTTTTGACAATAAAAAACGTGCCGAAACTTAGCGTTTCGGCACGTTTCAGACGAACAGCGAATTAAGCTGTTTTGCTGTCTAATACTTTTAAGTCGACTTTTTCTTCAACTGGCTCTTCAGCTTTGGCTTGACGCTCGACCTGAAATTCAGGCTTCGCACCTTCATCAATCACAGCCTCAGTCACCACCACCGTGCCTACATCGGTACGGCTTGGTAGGTCATACATGGTTTCAAGCAAAGCATTTTCTAAAATAGAACGTAAACCACGTGCGCCTGTATTACGTTCAAGGGCTTTTTTCGCCACTGCACGTAAAGCCGCCTCTTCAAAGACTAAATCGACATTTTCCATCTCGAATAAGTATTGATACTGACGGGTTAGGGCATTTTTTGGTTCAGTCAGAATTTGCAATAATGCATCTTCATCCAGTTCATCTAGTGTTGCGATCACTGGCAAACGACCAATAAATTCTGGAATTAAACCAAACTTCACCAAGTCGGTTGCTTCTACCTGACGGAATAAATCCGACAATTTCTTGCCTTCATCTTTTTTCTTCACGTCTGCAGTAAAACCAATCCCGCCTTTTTCCTGACGTTGCTGCACAATTTTCTCTAAACCAGAGAATGCACCACCACAAATAAACAGGATATTTGAGGTATCAATTTGAATGAATTCTTGCTGCGGATGCTTACGTCCACCTTGAGGTGGAATAGATGCAACCGTGCCTTCAATCATTTTAAGCAAGGCTTGCTGAACACCCTCACCTGATACATCACGGGTGATAGATGGATTTTCAGACTTACGCGTGATCTTGTCGATCTCATCGATATAGATAATGCCTTTTTGTGCTTTTTCTACATCGTAATCGGCTTTTTGCAACAGCTTTTGCACAATGTTTTCGACATCTTCACCCACATAACCCGCTTCGGTTAATGTGGTCGCGTCTGCCATTGCAAAAGGAACATCCAATAGGCGCGCCAAAGTCTGTGCAAGTAAGGTTTTACCCGAACCTGTTGGCCCAACCAGCATGATGTTACTTTTTGAAATTTCGACAGTATCGTCTGTCTTATGCCCTTGCTGGGTCACTTTCAGACGTTTGTAATGGTTATACACTGCAACCGATAAGGTTTTTTTCGCAGTGTCCTGACCAATCACATACTGGTCTAGCGCAGCACGAATTTCATGTGGTTTTGGCAATGGACGTGTTGCCCAATCACCCGACTCAACTTGTTGACTGGTCTGAACCAAGTCTAAGCATACGTCCACACATTCATTACAGATGTATGCGTCCTCGCCTGCAATCAGCTTCCCGACTTCAGACTGCGTTTTACCGCAAAATGAACAATGTTTTTGTCCCTGAGGATGTTCGGACATAGTCACTCCAATATCTCAATCTTTAAAACTTATGGACGTTTTGTTAAAACTTCATCCACAAGACCGTATTCCTTCGCTGCCTGTGCAGTCATGAAGTTATCACGGTCGGTATCTCTTGCGACAGTTTCATAGTCCTGACCACTATGTTCTGCCATTAAACGGTTTAAACGCTCTTTAATGAATAGAATTTCACGTGCATGAATTTCAATATCAGATGCCTGACCACGGAAACCACCAAGTGGTTGGTGAATCATGACACGCGCATTTTCAAGACAGTAACGCTTACCTTTTGCACCTGCGTTGAGCAGGAAAGCACCCATAGATGCTGCTTGTCCCATACAGTAAGTCACAACATCAGGCTTAATAAATTGCATGGTATCGTAAATTGCCATACCTGCAGTCACTGAACCGCCTGGTGAGTTAATGTATAGGTGAATATCTTTATCTGGGTTTTCTGCTTCTAAAAATAACATCTGCGCCACAATTAAGTTGGCCATATTATCTTCGACTTCACCCGTCAAAAAAATGACACGTTCACGTAAAAGACGTGAATAAATATCAAAAGAACGCTCACCACGAGAGGATTGTTCAACCACCATGGGTACTAAAGCATTTTCAATTATTGGAACATACATATGGTTATTTATTCCTAAATTCTTGTGACACGACTCATGTTCACAATATGAGGGATAATTGTCTAAATTGCAAAATATTCACAGCTTAAATCGTAGATATTTTGAGTTAAATGTTGTCGATCTGTGAAAAACCCAAAAACTGCGATGCAATAAAAAAGGCGCACAAAGCGCCTTTTTTACCTAAAGCCAATTAGCCTTGTTGACGAGCTTGTTGCTCTTTCAATAAGTCTTCATAGCTTACAGATGTATCAGTCACTTTTGCAGAAGCCAAGATGTGATCTACAACCTGATCTTCTAAAACAACTGCTTCGATTTGTGAACGCTGTTGTTTGTCATTTTTGAAGTATTCAATTACTTCGTTTGGATCTTCATAAGAAGAAGCCATATCTTCGATGTAAGCATCTACACGTGCTTGGTCAACTTCAAGTTTAGCATCTGCCAATACTTTGCTAACCAATACGCCTAGTTTTACAGATTTTTCAGCTTGTTCTTTGAACAATTCATCTGGAAGCATGCTTGAGTCAAATGCTTTTGCACCTTGCGCACCAAACTGCTGAGTGAATTGTTGAATCATTTGCTGACGTTGACGGTCAACTTCTTGAGCAACCATCGCTGCTGGAAGTTCAACTTCGTTTGCAGCAACCAAAGCATCAAAAGTTGCGCCTTTCACTTGGTTACGTAAACCATTTTTCACTTCACGTTCCATGTTTTTACGAACGTCAGCTTTTAATTTGTCTACGCCATCTTCTTCAGAAATACCGAAGATTTGTAGGAATTCAGCATCAATTTCTGGAAGCTTTTGCTTTTCAACAAGTTTCACAGTGATTTTGAATTGAGCTGCTTTACCTGCAAGGTTTGCTGCTTGGTAGTCTTCAGGGAAAGTTACATCAATAACTTTCTCTTCGCCTTTTTTCATGCCCACGATGCCATCTTCAAAACCAGGAATCATGCGACCAGAACCAAGTACTAGTTTAAAGTCTTCAGCAGCACCGCCTTCAAACTTCTCGCCATCTACAGTGCCTTCAAAGTCAAAAGTCACTTGCATGTCTTTTTTCGCCATGCCTTTGGTTTCTGCCCAAGAAGCACGTTGCTTTTGAAGATTTTCAAGCATTTGCTCAACGTCTTTGTCGTTCACTTCTGAAGACTTACGTTCAACTTCTAAACCTTCAAATTTCACTTCAACTTCTGGATAAACTTCAACAGTCGCTTCGTAAACTAAAGCGTCGTCTTTCATTTCAGTTTTTTCGATGTTTGGCATACCAACAGCGTTGATTTTTTCTTGTTGGATTGCTTCAAAAACGGTGTCACGAATAATGTCGTTCACCACTTCTTGATAAATACCCGCACCGTATTCACGACGAACAACGTTTACAGGCACTTTACCTGGACGGAAGCCGTTGATCTTCACAGTTTTGGCAGTGCGTTTCAAGCGAGCTTCAAACTGCTCGTTAATACGGCTCGTCGGTACAGATACATTTAAACGACGGGCAACGCCCGAAACCGCTTCAGAAGTTACTTGCATGGCTTCCTCGATATAGTTAGTAATAACAGTTTATAAAAAAGTGCCACATTATATGACAACATTAAAGGATATACAAAATACGTTCTGATCTCGACTGAATTTTTTTAATCGGCACGCTATTTTCTGTAAATTTTCAACTTTGTGTATATTTCTTGTTGTAAATAAGAATCCTTATCATTATTATTAGCCAACTCCTTCATGAATGATTCTAATTACCATATAGGTCTGAATTAGGATCATTGATTCATATTAGAGATATAATTTTATGACTAAGTTCAACCTACACCCGCTGTGTCTTGCATTACTTGGGGCAACCTCTACTGCTGTTTTCGCAAATACCTCTACCGATGCGACTTCAACCCACCAACTTTCCACAATTGTGGTTTCAGCGGCAGGTTTTGAACAAGAGCTAAAAAATGCACCTGCTTCTATTAGTGTGGTGACTGCAGACAACCTAAAGAAAAAGGGTATTACTAACATTGCTGATGCGTTAAGCGAAGTTCCAGGCGTTGACATTCGTAATGGTCAAGGTAAAACCGGTGGCTTAAATATTCAAATGCGAGGGTTAAATCAAGCCTATACTCTTATTTTAATTGACGGACAACGTCAAAATACATCAGGTTCAATTGGCCCAAATGGTTTTGGTGAATTTTCTACAAGCTTTATGCCACCACTAGCATCTATTGAGCGTATTGAGGTGATTCGTGGCCCAATGTCAACGCTTTACGGCTCGGATGCAATGGGCGGGATCATCAATATTATTACTAAAAAAGTTGCCTCAGAATGGAATGGTAACGTTTCTGTTGAACACAATATTCAAGAAAATTCTGATATTGGTAATCACTGGAAAACTAGTGCTGTCGTAAATGGTCCATTAATTCAAGATAAGCTTGGTATTCAAGTACGTGGTGAGTTTTTCCACCGTGATGAATCTGATCGTCTTGTGACACCTGCAAATACATTAGATGAAGGTAGCCAAGGTCGTGATCCGCGTACTGTAGAAGCCAACAACTATGCAGTCGGTACAAAGCTTACTTTAAATGTTACAGACAATGTCTCAACTTGGGTTGACTTTGATCACGCTGAACAGCGTTTTAATAATAGTGATGCTCGCTTAGGTGAACTTTACGAATTTAACCGCACAACGGGTCTACCATCTGGTCCGGGTTCATATATGGATGAGATTAAATTCTTAAGAGATCGTATTTCTGCGGGTGTTGATACTGAATTAAATTTCGGTCAGTGGAAAACTTTTGCGAGCTATGTCACTTCTGAACAAGAAGGTCGTCGTCTTCCGAAAGGAAATGTACCTGAATACAACTACTACTCTGATGGTACTCAGAGTCGTGTCTTAGAAAATAAAGATTTAACAGTTGATTCTCGTATTATTTCAACACTTGGCAATCATAAATTGACTGCGGGCGTAGAATATAAAAATGGCGAAACCATCGACAACACAGCCGGTAGCGGCGTTGCTTTTGAACAAGATTCTTGGTCAGTATTCGCTGAAGACGAGTGGAACCTAACTGATTCTCTTGCATTCACTTTGGGTGGTCGTTACGAAGATCATAGTGCTTTTGGTGGCCACTTCACACCACGTGCTTACTTGGTTTGGAATACCAATGATCAGTGGACATTAAAAGGTGGTGTAAGTACTGGCTATAAAGTTCCTACAGCCAATGATTTGCATGATGGTATTAATGGTTTTAGCTCGCAAGGTCGAAACGTAACTTTGGGTAACCCGGGTCTCAAGCCTGAAGAAACCACAAACTATGAGCTTGGCTTTGTTTACGACAACTTATCTAATTTCTCTTTAACCACAACTGCTTTCTTTACTCAATTTAAAGACATCATCATTAGCAATGCACGCGTAGTTGAAAACTGTTTATGGGCCAATCGCCCAGCAGGACAAGCACCTGCAGCTGACTGTATGACTGTCGGTAGTTTCGATAACCAACAAAACTTCGGCTTTAAAGGTAATGCAGACAAAGCTGAAAGCTATGGTGTTGAGCTCAGTGCAAAATATGACATCTCTCCAAGCTTTGATGTAAAAGCAAACTATACCTGGTTAGAGTCTGAAATTACTGAAGGTAAAAACAAAGGTAATCCTATTGAAAATACACCTCGTCATGCGTTGAACCTTACAGGAACTTGGTATGTCAATGATAAGTTTACAACATGGTTAGAAGCTGAATATAAATCTGATCGTGTACGTTTCACGAATCCTGATCTAGATGACCTAGATGTTAGCCGTGAAATTGATGCGGTTGGCAATAAGTTAAAAGCATATGAGCTATTTAATTTAGGCGCTTCTTATAAAGTAAATAACCAAGTGACTATTTCGGGTCGTGTAAACAACTTATTAGATAAAGATTTTGGTGATTACAAATCATTTATTAATAGTGATAACGAAGTTGAAAATGCTTTCTTGTACACGAAAACAACCAGTGGTATAGCAGGTACTTATATTCCTGACCGTAACTACTGGCTCTCTGTTTCTTATGACTTCTAAGTCTTAAACTTCATCTCAAACCCTGCTTCGGCAGGGTTTTCTGTATTTACTCCCAAGTCATTCACGTTCACATCGTTTTCTTAAATAAAAATATTGATAATGATTATTATTTTCAAATAAGAATTAAAGGAAAGCACCATTCTACACATTGTTGTTGATAATGATTCTCAATACAATTAGCAACAATTGTTATAGACGTCATAACAACAACTTCACACTTTATTCATTTTGAACTAAAAACGCTGAATAAAGCGTGGCCTCCTGTTGGTTTACATTTAGGGAAATACCATAAATGGCACAGATCAAAAGCCGCAAACACAATCGCTCTGCGCAACTGATGGCTTTAGCCGCCTCTCTTCCACTACTTGCACATGCCGCAAGCCCTGAAGATGACGTCACCCACTTACCCACCATTACGGTTAAATCGGAAGCCGAAAGTAAATACAAGGCAGACAGTTTAAGCTCTGCAAAATACACACAGCCGTTGTTGGATACTCCACAAACCATATCTGTAATTAAAAAAGAAATCTTGCAGGAGCAAGGTGCAACCTCGTTGGTTGAAGCCTTGCGTAACACTCCAGGCATTACCTTGCAACTTGGTGAAAATGGTAATACCAGCGCAGGCGATGCCTTTCAAATGCGAGGTTTTTCTACCCAAACCTCAACTTATGTCGATGGTATTCGCGATTTAGGTGCTATCAGCCGTGATGTCTTTAACCTTGATCAAATTGAAGTGGTCAAAGGCCCATCAGGTTCAGAAGCAGGTCGTGGTGCGGCTTCGGGTTATATCAATTTGGTGAGTAAATTACCGCAAAGTGAAAACAGTCAGGAAATTTCTGCCAGCTATAACACCGCAGAACATGCCCGACTCTCTGCAGACATTAACCAAGTCATCAACCCCAATACGGCGTTTCGCCTGAACGTGATGGGGCAAGAAGGTGGTGTGGAAGGACGTGACTATATCGAAAATAACAGTTATGCCATCGCTCCTTCTCTTGCTTTCGGATTAAACACGGCCACTCGTTTATATTTGTATTCTCAACACATCAGACAGAGGAATATTCCAGATGGTGGTATTCCAACAATCGGCATGAAGGGCTTTTATAACTCAGACTCGCTGTTAGCGACTGCACCTAAAGTCAATCGGGAAAACTTTTATGGTCATGTCAATGACTATGAAGATGTCGATGCAGATATGTTTACGGCAATAATTGAAAGTGATTTAACGGATCGGCTCAAACTGACCAACACCACCCGTGTAGGCAAAACGCAGATGAATCGGGTGCTGACAGGGATCAATACTGGTGCTAGTGGTTTAAGAACCAATGGTTCATCTGACCCAGCACAATGGGAAGTGAATCGCTCCCGCCAAGGCGTAGATCAGGAAAATAAGATTCTGGCTAACCAAACCACTTTAAATTTCGATCTACAAACTGGCGCTGTTGAACATGATGTTGTTGCAGGTATGGAGTTTTTAAAAGAACAGCAATCCAGCAAACTGTTGGCCACACAATTGCCAGGTGAAGCGACCGTCAATACACCTTGGGCTAATCTTTATCGACCTGACCGCAATCAAGCCATGCCAGCGCTTATTTATAATGGCGGTTATACCAATGGTGAAACCCAAACTGCCGCAGCTTATTTATTCGATACTTTAAAATTTGGAGAGCGTTTCCAGCTGAACGGCGGTGTTCGGGTCGATTATTATGAAACCGATTATCAAGGGCTTACTCTGCCACGCGGAGGGAATGCCTTGGTCGCCAAAGACCTCAGTACGCACGACACATTGTTAAGCTGGAAACTTGGCGGTGTGTATAAACCTACTTTAAATAGCAGTGTTTATGCATCTTACGCAAAATCACTGACTCCGCCAGGCAGTGCCAACTTCACGCTGTCTGAATCAGGCAATGATGCGATTAATGCGCAGCCTCAAGAAACCCATCATTATGAAGTAGGCAGCAAATGGGAGTTATTGCAAGGCAAACTTGCTATGGCTGCTGCTGCGTATCGTACAGAAAATGAAAATCAATCGACCATTGATCCGATTTCCCAGCTAGCCGTGCAGGAAGGTAAAAAACGTGTCGATGGTGTTGAGCTAAGTGCTGTGGGGCAAATTACCGATGCCTGGAATATTTCTGCAGGCATTGCCCACATGAAAGTTAAACAACTGAATCAACGCTCATCAAGTAGCACAACATTATCTGAACGCTGGTCACCTGAATGGACTGCAAGCTTATGGTCAACCTACGACTGGGCAGGCTTTAAATTTGGTTTAGGCGCTCGTTATGTTGATAAACAAAAACGTGTAGTCACTGACAGCACCGCACCTGCCAACATGCCGAATATCCCAGGCTATGTCGTCTTTGATGCTTTGGTAGGCTACAACTTTAACAAATACGCTTCACTAAATCTGAACCTCTACAACCTTGCCGATAAAGAATATATCAGCACCCTTAACAATGGTGGTGGTCGTGTGGTTCTTGGACAGCCACGCTCGGCAACGCTTAGCTTGAATTACAAGTTCTAAGTAATTGCAATAAATCTATAGCGTAGCTCAAAAGAGACTATATAGATTGGTTCGGGCGATGAGTCGCTTTCATAGCACAGATCGCTCGAACTTTTACTACTGAACCATAATGTCGAGTATTCAATTTTTTGAATTATAACTTTCACAGGAAGAATCAATATGATGCTTCACATTCCTAACGTACTCAGTAAAGTGCAAGTCCAGCAAATTCGGGCTGAGTTAGACAGTGCATCGGCTTGGCAAAATGGCCAATTCAGCGCAGGCGCGCAAGCACAAAAAATTAAACAAAATTTGCAGTTTGATCCCAAACATCCGAGTTATGCAGTACTGGCGCAAGAAATACTTAGTGCTCTCAAACAACAGGCTTTATTGCAGTCATTTGCCTTGCCGCTGCATATTCTTCAGCCAATGTTCAATTGTTATCAAAACACAGGAACTTATGGCAATCATGTCGATAGTGCGGTGCAATATTGTGCGCAGGCACAACGTCCGATTCGTACTGATGTTTCTATGACTTTATTTTTAAGTGAACCCGAAGAATATCAGGGAGGTGAACTGATTATTGAAGACAACTATGGAAGTCATGAAGTTAAACTCAGTGCGGGCGATGCGATTGTGTATCCTGCGACCAGTTTACATCGGGTTGAACCAGTAACAGTAGGCCAAAGAATTGCGGCATTTACTTGGTGTCAAAGTATGGTGAAAGATGACTGGCAGCGCAGTATGTTGTTCAATTTAGACATGACCATTCTGCAATTACGTCAACAACTTGGTGATACCGCAGAAGTATTGTCCCTGACTGCGCACTATCACAATCTGATTCGTCAATGGAGTCAATTATGAATACCGCACCATTGGCAGCCTTAAACCATATTCCCCCACATTTACAAACGATTGCCGACTATCAAAAACAGGCACAACTACATTTGGATACAGCCACATGGGCCAATTTAGAAGGCGCTGCGGGCGATGAATACAGTCTAAATAATAACCGGGCTGCTTTTGCCAATATTCAATTATTACCACGTCACTTAAATTCTTTTAAAGGTGCCAATACGCAGATTCAACTTTTAGGCAAACACTATCCACACCCGATTTTTTTAGCCCCCGTGGCTTATCAACAGCTATTTCATCCGCAGGGGGAAATTGCCACAGCGCAAGCCGCTGCCGCCCTGAAAGCGCCCATGATTCTCAGTCATTTAAGCACCACCTCAATGGCAACGCTTGATCAGGTTTCTTCTGCTCCAAAATGGTTTCAGCTATATTGGCAAGGCAGCCATGAAGCCGCTTTGGATTTGATTTTTCAAGCCCAGCACTATGCTTATCAAGCCATTGTTCTGACTGTAGATGCTCCCCACATGGGTATTCGAGATCGTGAACGTCGTGCTTACTTTCAGTTACCCGCACATATTCAGGCAGTGCATCATCATCCTATGAGTACAGCAACGCTCAAGGACAATCAGCATGCTCTATTTGATGGCTTAATGCAGCAAGCTGCCACATGGGAAGATATTGCTTGGCTAGTCCAACACAGTCCACTCCCTATTTTACTCAAAGGTATTTTACATCCTGCCGATGCACAACAGGCGTATCAATACGGCGTACAAGGGATTATTGTGTCTAATCATGGTGGTCGAGTTTTAGATACCACGGTCAGTCCAATTCAAGTTTTAAGCACGATGCGAAAAATTTTACCGCACGATTTTCCCATTCTATTGGACAGCGGTATCCGTCGTGGCACAGATATTTTTAAGGCATTGGCCTTAGGGGCAAATGCAGTATTAATTGGACGGCCATATATTTATGGATTGGCAGTTGCAGGTGCACTAGGGGCAGCACATAGCATCAAGCTCTTAAAAGAAGAATTTGAAGTGAGCATGGCACTCATGGGAACAAGCTGCATCGAACAGATTAACGACAGTTATATTTATCAGAAATAAAACAAATAACAGAAAAAATTTTCAAAGCTATGGCTATATTTGCAAAAAACAGGGAATTATTACCCTTGCAGATCGATTAACATACAGATATTGGTTTACAAGTGCCATGATTCGACTTTTAGCGATAGTCTCCTGAAAACAACTTGTAAATTGATAGAATAGACACAATCTATATTTATAGTAAGTTGCCGTTATCCACGACCGATGCAACCGCTACTATTCAAGGAGTTTTCACATGATGTTGGCAGATCCAAGTAAAAAATACCGTCGTATGTACCAGCGTGTCGACTTACCAGACCGCCAATGGCCAAATAACGAAATTACCAAAGCGCCAATCTGGATGAGTACCGACCTACGTGACGGCAACCAAGCGATCTTTGAGCCAATGAACATTGAACAAAAATTCAAAATGTTCCAAATGCTTGTGAAAATTGGTTTTAAACATATCGAAATTGGTTTCCCATCGGCATCTCAAGTTGACTTCGATTTCACGCGTAAATTAATTGAAGAAGGTCATATTCCAGATGACGTGTATATTGAAGTATTGGTACAAGCACGTGACCATTTAATTGCACGTACTTTTGAATCTTTACAAGGTGCGAAACGTGCAATTGTGCATATTTATAATGCCAACTCGCCTACCTTCCGCCAAAAAGTCTTAAATGTAGATGTTGCGGGTGCCAAACAATTGGCCATTAACGCTGCAACCAAAGTAAAAGAATATGCAGCGAAGCAACCTGAAACTGAGTGGGTATTCCAGTACAGCCCAGAATGTTTTACTGCAACTGAGTTAGAAGTGGCTAAAGATGTTTGTGATGCGGTAACTGAAATTTGGGAAGCATCGCCAACCAATAAAGTGATTTTAAACTTGCCTGCAACAGTGGAAGTGTCTACACCAAACGTGTATGCAGACCAAGTTGAATGGATGCACCGTAATATTGAGCGTCGTGATGGCGTGATCATTTCAGTACACTGTCACAATGACCGTGGTTGTGGTATTGCCGCTTCTGAATTGGCCATCATGGCGGGTGCAGACCGTGTAGAAGGTTGTGTATTTGGTAACGGTGAGCGCACAGGTAACGTAGACGTTGCGGCAATTGCCTTGAACATGTACACCCAAGGTGTTGCACCAGAGTTGGATTTCTCAAACATCAACGAAATTATTGCAACAGTTGAAGAATGCACAGGCTTGCCAGTACACCCTCGTCATCCGTACGCAGGTGACTTAGTCTTTACTGCATTCTCTGGTTCACACCAAGACGCAATTAAGAAAGGTTTTGAGTTCCAGAAAAACGAAGAAATTTGGGATATGCCTTACTTACCAATTGACCCGAAAGATTTAGGTCGTGACTATGACGCAGTGATTCGTGTCAACTCACAATCGGGTAAAGGCGGTATTGCTTACTTGTTAGAATCGAACTACAACGTGACTTTGCCGCGTCGTTTACAAATCGAATTCTCGCAAATTGTGCAACAACGTACCGATGAACAAGGTACAGAAATTAGCGCAAGCGAAATCTGGAACTTGTTTAAAGAAACTTACGTTGCGGTAAAAGATGCGCAATATGCAACGCAAAACTACAAATTGTCTGATGAAAATGGCAATCAAGTCATTGAACTAGATGTTGTGGTAAACGGCGAAATGCAACGCTTACGCGGCGAAGGCAATGGTCCAATTTCAGCAATTTTGAATGCATTGCAATTGCCAATTGATGTCTTGAACTATGAAGAGCGCAGCATTAGCTCGGGCGCACATGCAAAAGCGTTGGCTTTAATTGAATTGCAAGTGAAAGGTACAGGTAAATCTGCCTTTGGTGCAGGGGTACATGACAACATTGTGACCTCATCAATTGATGCGATCATTGCTTGCACGAATCGCTTGATTGAACAAGGCGTATTAAGCACGGATCAAGTGGTTGCTGCCGCAGTTTAAAGCGCTGCAAACGCATAAAAGCATTTTGAAAAGGATACCCCAAGTGGTATCCTTTTGTTTATTCATCCTCAGGATTTAAGGCGAATTATTCCCGTGTCTTTTCCAGCTGACTCAGTAGGCATTGTTGTTCCAGAAAAGTTCCAATTTGAAGAACCCCTAGAGCTCGAATGTGGTCGTGTTCTGCCCCGCTTCGAACTGATGGTCGAAACCTACGGCACGCTTAATGCCGAAAAATCCAATGCAATTCTGATCTGTCATGCGTTGTCAGGACATCATCATGCTGCAGGTTATCATCATGCCGACGATAAAAAAGCAGGCTGGTGGGATGCCTGTATTGGCCCGGGAAAAGCCATTGATACCAACCACTTTTTTGTGGTGGCCTTAAATAATATTGGCGGATGTAACGGCTCGACTGGCCCAACATCGCCAAACCCTGAAAATGACAACCGCCCTTATGGCCCAGATTTTCCATTGGTCACTGTGCGCGATTGGGTCAAAACCCAAGCCATGCTATCTGACCGTTTAGGGATTGAAGTCTGGTATTCAATTATTGGCGGCTCTTTGGGTGGCATGCAGGCTTTGCAATGGTCGGTTGATTATCCTGATCGTCTTAAAAAATGTGTGATCATTGCCAGTGCACCTAAATTGTCTGCACAAAATATTGCCTTTAACGAAGTCGCGCGTCAGTCAATTTTATCTGACCCAGATTTTCATCACGGCCGTTATTTAGAACACGACAGCTACCCAAAACGTGGTTTGATTTTGGCACGCATGGTTGGACATATCACCTATTTGTCTGAAGAGGCCATGAAACAGAAATTTGGTCGTGACTTAAAATCAGGCAAATTTATGTATGGTTTTGATGTCGAATTTCAGGTCGAAAGCTATTTGCGCTATCAAGGCGAGCAATTCAGCCGTAACTTTGATGCCAATACTTATTTAATTATGACCAAGGCACTCGATTATTTTGATCCTGCGCGTGAATATGAACAGTCCTTGCAACAAGCTATGGCCAATACCAAGTGCAAGTTTTTAGTGGTGTCATTTACCACCGACTGGCGTTTTAGCCCTGCCCGTTCACAGGAAATTGTAGATGCTTTAATCAGCAATCATAAGCCAGTCAGCTATTTAGATATTGATGCCGAGCAAGGACACGACTCCTTCTTGTTCCCAATTCCACTGTATGTAAAAGCCATGCGTGCATTTTTGGGTCGTACAGAACATCTTCAAGCAACCCCACAGGAGGCCGTGTAATGCGTCTTGATCAGCAACTTGCCGAAAAGTGGATTAAACCGAATTCTAAAGTACTCGATTTAGGTTGTGGCGATGGAGAACTGTTGGCTCACATGAGCAAACAGCACAATATTCGTGCCTACGGATTAGAAATTGATCAAGAAAAGATTGCAATTGCGATCAGTCGCGGGTTAAATATCATCCAACAAGACTTGAATTTGGGGCTAAGCCGTTTTGCTGACCAGTCTTTTGACTATGTGGTCATGGCACAAGCCTTGCAAGCAGTAGATGCACCTGACGTATTATTAAGAGATATGGTACGTGTAGGTAAACAGGCAATTATTACCTTTCCAAACTTTGCGCATTGGAAGACTCGTTCTTTTCTTGCTCTAAAAGGGAAAATGCCTGTTTCAGAAGCATTGCCATATATGTGGTATAACACCCCGAATATTCATTTATGTACGTTTCGTGATTTTGAAGCACTTTGTGCCGAAAATAATATTCGAATTATTAACCGACTTGCCGTGAATGGGAATCAACAAGATAGTTTACTCAGTAAACATCTGCCTAATCTGTTTGGTGAAGTCGCAATTTATCGAGTGAGCGCTCTATGAAAAAACTATTATTAAGCACCACGCTATTGGTTGGACTGTTGAGCATTCAAGCCCATGCAGATTATGTTCCGCCATCTTCTGTAGCAAGCCAAGCAGCACAATATTCTGTGATGGATATTAACGGCTTGATGAAAGCAGCCAAAGCAGGTCAAGCAGGCGCACAATTTTACTTAGCGACTAAATATCAACAAGGTAAAGACGTACAGCAAGACAGCCGTCAAGCGTTTGCTTGGTACAAAGCTGCTGCAGATCAAGGTTTATCTGCAGCACAATTGAATGTTGGCCGTATGTTGGCAGATGGCATTGGCACGAAAAAAGATGAAATCTTGGCGCGTCAATATTTTGAAAAAGCAGCCAGTCGTGGCGACAACCGCGCAAGCTTTAACCTTGCCATGATGGAAGAGCAAAAGAAAAACTATATGGGTGCATATCAGTGGTATGAATTATCTACCCGTGATGGCATGCTCGATAACAAAGTGATTTCTCTGTCTGAAGGTAAGAAAACTGCATTGGCAGCGAACTTGACTCAAGAACAAATTCGTCAAGCACGTGACCGTGCTGACAAGTGGATTCAAGCGCAATAAATCTAACCGCGTTTAATTTCATTAAAAGCACCTTCGGGTGCTTTTATATTTTATTCAAAATAAGCCTGATGCATGGCCTTTAGCAGTTCAGGGGTTAATGCTTCTACCGATGCAGAACCCAATACGGCGTCTATACCACAATGCGGGCAAATAGCCGTTTGCTCGTCATCACACCAATCTTCAATTTCACTATAGTCAAAAATTTTAAGACAATAAAAGCAACCACAACGCTCACTTTGCTGGAGTAATGTACGATGCTGACTTGAATCACGATATAGTTCTGAAATTTTGCTCACACTTGCCCCCTTCTACTTTTTAAAAATAAATCTATGCAAGATTAACCTTTTAAATCTGAAAAATCCGTTAAAATATGCCCTATTGTTTTCAATTTAGATCTAAATTATGACTGCAACTGATTGGCGCGCTCAAGGAACTTTGGTTTTAGCAAGCAATAACAAAGGCAAAATTGCAGAATTTGAAACCTTGTTTGCACAGCTCGATTTACCTGTACAGGTGATTCCGCAAGGTCAGCTCAATATTGAAGATGCGGTGGAAGATGGTTTGAGCTTTGTCGAAAATGCCATTTTAAAAGCTCGCCATGCCGCAAAAATTTCAGGCAAGCCAGCCATTGCCGATGATTCAGGTTTATGTGTGCCAATTTTAGGTGGTGCACCAGGCATTTATTCTGCACGTTTTGCAGGCGAACACGGCAATGATGCTGCCAACAATGAAAAACTGCTCAATAAACTCAAACCACTACGTCAAGATGGTGAAGCCATTGAAGGCATGTTTGTCTGTGTTTTAGCCTTGGTTGAACATGCCGATGACCCACTCCCTAAAATATTTCAGGGGATTTGGAAAGGGGAAATTTTAGCAGAAACCCGTGGTGAAAATGGTTTTGGCTATGACCCACTGTTTTGGTTACCTGAATTGGGTGTGTCGAGTGCTGAGATGTCGAAAGCAGAAAAAAATAAAATCAGCCATCGTGGTCAGGCCATGCAACAGTTTAAAGATAGCCTACAAGCTTAATTGCATGAACATCTATTAAGTCGAATCTTAATTGCTCAAATACAACAGCCTGCGGTCATGTACAGGCTGTTTCTTTTTCCAAATTTATATTCTTTAATCCCCTGTCTTTAAATCGCAACACATTCGTCACCGCATTGTCATACAGACCTGTTGAGATAGGCTCAACTAATGAGAGGTCTAAATCATGGCAGGATTATCTATTTGGCACGTGCTGATTTTTGCAATTGTGGTCATTTTATTATTTGGTACATCTAAACTGAAAAACTTAGGTAAAGATGTCGGTGGTGCAGTCAAAGATTTTAAAAAATCAATTAAAGACGATGAAGCTGAAACAGCTCAACTCAAAGAACCTCGTACCATCGAACATCAGGCCAACAGCAGTGATGTCAATTCGACAGTAAAACACTAAGGCTGAGGGTTTGAGATTATGCTCAATATTGGAATGACGGAACTGCTGATTTTCGGCATCATTGCATTATTGGTGCTGGGTCCTGAGAAACTTCCAGAAGCTGCGCGTTTTGTCGGAAAATGGTATGGCAAAATAAAACGTATGGTCAGCAATGTTCAAAACGACATCGACCGTGAATTGCGTTTATCTGAATTACGTGAACAAATGCAGCAAGAAATGGCACGTATTCAAGAGCTTGAGGCAAAAATGCAGGCTCAGATGTCTGAAATGAAAAATGAAAAAATCTTTGATGATGCAAAATCATCGACAGACTCAAAACAGGCATCTTTAAACAACTTACAACAGCAGTTTTATCAACCTGTTGAAAATACAGAAAAACAGTGCATGGTACGCATCCCTAAAGCGCCAGTACGGACTGCATCAGCATCTATCTCCCCCATTCAAAATACAATATATACTGAAATGAAGGTCGCGGTATGAGTCAGCCCAATTCTACTCAGCTTCCTCATTTGGTGGTGAAGTCTGAGCAACCTGCATTAGAAGAAATGCCAATTACCAAGCACCTGATGGTGCTGCGTAAGCATCTTTTTAAAATTGTCGGGTTAATTATTGCCTTATTCTTTTGTTTATTGCCATTTGCCAATAAAACCTATCAGGTCTTATCAGAGCCCTTACGTGCGCAATTGCCACATACATCGACCATGATTGCAACCGATGTCACGGCAACCTTTATGGCGCCATTTAAACTGAACTTTTTTGTGGCGCTGCTGATAGCGATGCCATTTATTTTGTATCAGCTTTGGGCATTCGTAAAACCTGCACTATATGAGAAAGAAAAAAGTTTGGCCTTACCTTTGTTGATTGGCAGTATTTGTCTGTTTTATATCGGCATCAGTTTTGCCTATTTTGTTGCACTGCCTTCAATCTTGCACTTTTTTATTAGTGTGTCGCCTGAAACAGTTGCACCCATGACGGATATTAATAGCTACCTCACATTTTGTTTAAAGTTATTTTTGGTTTTTGGTTTCACCTTTGAAATTCCAATTGTCACTCTTTTACTCATTATGATTGGTGTGGTGTCTACCCAAACGCTGATTGAAAAACGCCGTTTTATTATTGTCGGCTGTTTTTTTGTCGCTATGTTTGTAACTCCACCCGATGCTCTTTCAATGATCATGCTTGCCATTCCGATGTGGATGTTATTTGAAATTGGTTTATTCTTTGGCAAATTAATTGAGAAGCGTCGAATCAGTCATAACTAAATAAGATATTGAATTTTAAAAAGAAGCAATCATTGCTTCTTTTTTATGGCTGCTGTTTTGCGCCCTAGCGGATTTAACCAGTTTGACACATAAGCTTAACCCGCATGTCATGTTTAGCCACTAATTTACATATAACTTTCAAACCACCAAGCGAATTTGCTAGGAAAAAAAATGACTGATCAAATGCCTTTTAACGATGATTACGATAGTAATAATTCGGGGAATCCAGAGTTTATTGAACTACTCAATAAACAAATTACACGCCGTAGTTTAATTAAAAAAACAGCTGGCGGCGCAGTTGCACTTACTTTGGCAACCTCACTGACTGCATGTAGTGATGATGATAATGACCAAGCAGCAACTCCAGAACAAGAAATCAAACCAACGTCTACTTTAAAATTTACGCCTGTCAATAAAAATACATCAAATGAGTTTACTGTTCCTGAAGGCTATGAAGCACGTGTTTTGTATGCTTTAGGCGATCCGATCATTGATGGTTTAAATGACTGGGATGACAGCCAAATTCCATCAGGTGCATCATTTACCATGCGTTCAGGCGAATGCCATGACGGTATGACTTACTTTGGTATGGGCAGCAATGGCCGTTATGAAGAACAGCAAGCCAATAAAGGTCTGTTGGTCTTAAACCATGAATATGTAGATAGTGCTGACATTATTCACCCAGCAAACCACACCCACGGTTTTGGTGAAAAAGATATTCAGCTCACCACTGGATTAATTTCACGCGTAGAAGATGAAGCATTACGTGAAATTAACTGTCATGGTGTATCTATCATTGAAGTCAGCAAAGATCTTACACAATCTGTTTCTATTAATAAAAGCTCAGTATTTAACCGCCGTGTTACTGCAGCAACACCAATAGAACTTCGTGGTCCAGTAAGAGGCGACGTATTAGTACAAAACAAAATCAGCACAGATGGTACTTTCAGCCTAGGTACAATCAATAACTGTGGTAATGGTTACACCCCATGGGGAACTTACTTAACTACAGAAGAAAACTTTAACCAATATTTCTCTCGTGATGATGAAAATCAAACTATTAGTAAAAAATTTGCTTTAGACCGCTATAAAATTCCAAAACTCAGTGAATATAAATGGCATACCGTAGTTGCAACTAAAGCATCTTTAGCAAGCGATATTACCAAACACGGTAAAATCACAGCCCAAAACGTGCAGTCTTTATATGATCGTTGGATGGTGAAAGCAACTGAAGGTGTTGATGCAACTCAAGACTTCCGTCACGCAGACAATACTTTTGGCTGGATTGTAGAAATCGACCCATTTGATAACCGTGAGCTTCCTGTTAAACGTACCGCATTAGGTCGTTTTGCGCACGAAGACTGCCGTGTGAGCCGTGCAATCCCAAATCAACCATTAGCTTTCTATATGGGTGATGACTCACGTGGTGAGTACATTTATAAGTTCGTTTCAGATGCAAAATGGAATCCTGAAGATATCAACGGTGGCTATGCTATTGGTGATAAATACATGAACAGCGGTAAGCTGTATGTTGCAAAATTCAATTTTGATGAAAGCACTCAGAAAGCGACTGGTGAATGGATTGAACTAAATATCAATAATCCAAAAATATCTGGTTACTTAAAATACAAATTTGCAAACCAAGCTGACGTGTTAGTCAATGCGCGTATTGCAGGTGATGCTGTTGGTGCAACTAAAATGGACCGTCCTGAGTGGGTTGCTGTTAACCCTCACAACGGTGAAGTCTATGTGACGTTGACCAACAACTCAGAACGTGGCACAACACATGACGTTGATGCAGCCAACCCACGTCAATATATTGATACTATTATTAAAAAAGATAAAAAATCTGCACAATACGGCAACGTCAATGGACATATTATCCGCTTCCGTGAAAAAGGTGACACAGTTTCTGCTCTTGAATTTGAATGGGATATTTTCTTATTTGGCGCAGAAGCAAACGCACATAAATCAGTGAACCTTTCAGGTTTAAATGATAACAACGACTTCTCAAGTCCAGATGGTATGTGGTTTGACCCACGTGGCGTACTTTGGATTCAAACCGATGATGGTGCTTACACAGACAAAACCAACTGTATGATGTTAGCCGCTTTGCCAGGTACGATCGGTGATGGTGAAATCAAAACCGCTGCAGCAGGTGACCGTCTCCAATCAACACCAGTGGGTGCCAAACTAGATGACACTAAATTCCGTCGTTTCTTAACAGGTCCAAGTGGTTGTGAAATTACAGGTGTAACCATGACGCCTGACTACAAAGCAATCTTTGTCAACGTTCAACACCCAGGTGGTGTATGGCCATCAAATCACGGCGACAACCTGAGTAAAGGTAAAGGCACACGTCCTCGTTCTGCGACCGTAGTCATCACCCGTAAAGACGGCGGTGAAATTGCTGGTGAAGGCTTAATCCAAACTGAAGAAACAGCAAAACTATAATCTAGCGACAATCAAAAAATGCCGACACCATGTCGGCATTTTTTATGCTTCAATCTTCACTTGCTGTCGTACAATCGTTCCTTTTTGCTCACCATATTGGGTCTTTTCCAACCATATAAACTGCTGTGCTTGCATACATAAAAAGTTAGAACTGCGTGTGCCATACACTGGACTTTGAATAAAAGTCGATGACAATAACGCTTCCATCTCCAAGGCAATACCCGTTTGTGGTAACAACTCATTTGCAACTTTTCGCTCATCTTGCAAAATATCCCACACCGCTGCATGAAGGCTTGTTTGAGCCATATCTGGCAATTGCATCATGGGTAAAAATTCCTGAGTAAAACGCTTACGCAAACGTGCGGTTTTTTCCCAAGGGTCACTCATCAGTCCATTCGACACCACATACACACCTTTGGCCAACACTTGCGGTGCTTCGCCACGGTTACTCATATACACCGCTTGGGTGGTATCGCCTACAAATAAATTAAAACCTGCATATTCACATTGCTGTTTTTCTAAGTTTTGAGCAAAACGGATAGGGGTTTGTTCAGATTCCAAAAAAGCCTGAATAATATGCCCACGTGAGGTTGGATATTCTGTTGTCTCTCGACCATCACGATAATTGGTAATCACTGCCCAACGACCAGACTGAGTAATGCCCATCCACGTACCACCCGACTCTAAATCCTGTCCTGCAATAATCGGACTATGAGGCCACGCTGCCAGTGCCTCTGTTGGCCGCCGATAAAACTCATCCCGATTAGAAATCAGACATAGTGGAGTGTCTGCCAAGACCTGCCAAGCCAATGCCACAATACACATAATTTAAACTCTTGATCTTTACACATTGAATGTACAACATTTTTCATTACATTCAGCTAAAATCTGTGCAAAACAGAATCACAAGGAACAGGAATGCTCACCTATCCAAATATTGATCCCGTTGCGATTTCGCTCGGGCCTTTGCAAGTCCATTGGTATGGCTTGATGTATTTACTGGCATTTTTATTTGCATGGGGTTTGGCAACTTATCGTGCCAAACAACGTGGCTGGACTTCAGACATGGTGTCCGACCTAATTTTTTACGGCGCTTTAGGCGTGGTGATCGGCGGGCGTGTCGGTTATGTCTTCTTTTATGGCTTTGAACAATTTTTGGCAAATCCACTATGGTTATTCCAAGTCTGGACAGGTGGTATGAGTTTCCATGGTGGCTTCCTTGGGGTCATGCTGGCTATGCTGTTCTGGTGTAAAAAATACCAGATGACCTGGTTCCAAACCCTGGACTTTATTGCACCCTGTGTCCCGACCGGGCTCATGTTTGGACGTATCGGCAACTTTATTGGTGGCGAGTTATATGGCCGTCCGGTCAGTGATCCGAACTTTGCACTGGGCATGATTTTCCCGACCGATCCATTGCAGCTGGTACGGCATCCATCGCAGGTGTATCAGGCGCTATTTGAAGGGCTGCTGCTGTTTATTCTGCTGTGGTGGTTCAGCGCCAAACCGCGTCCACGTATGGCAGTCTCTGCCCTATTCCTAATAGGTTATGGCTTAGCACGCTTTGTAGTCGAGTTTTTCCGAGAGCCAGATCACGGTCAGCTCTTTATTGCATGGATGAGTAAAGGTCAATTCCTGAGCTTACCAATGATTTTGGTGGGCATGTGGATGATGTGGTATGCCTATCAAAAGAAAATTTATGATTGGGGACCGCAGAAGAACAGCTAAGCAGCCCTGCACTGCGTATTTGATCTATTCAGGCGAAGTCAATCTTCGCCTTTTTTTATGCTACAGTGCAAATTCTGAATGCTCATTGAACACAATTGAAGAACTCAAATGCTGGAATTTTGGTTTAACCCTCAGGTTACAGTGCTAAAGAAAATTGCCCTGCTGATTATCATTGCCCTAGTCACCGCAGGCCTATACATCTTACAACCACTCCAATTCGATGCAATTTTAATGTTTCTGGCAGCAGGTCTTGTTTTCCTGATTTGCCGTTACTGTAAAATTCATTTTACTCAGCAACATCCAACAGGCTGGATCGCACGTGTTTTGACTTGGATTCCACTGGCTTTGTTACTCGCATTGATTTTTATGCAAATTCAACACGGTGAAATCTTAATTTCAGGTGCACAAGGCATTGGCTTTACCGCTTTGGCCATTTGTCTGTTTTCACCGTTGTCTTTGCTGCATCAACTTCAAGCTTCCGACACACAATAAAGTCACAACTTTAAAAACTCTGCTATTATTCTTTCTGATTTATTGAGCCTAGAATGGCCCAGCCCACAAAATATTCACTTTTGCTTGACCAGAGAATGCTATGCGCCAGTATTTAGACCTACTCCAACATATTCTTGACCATGGTGGCGATAAAGGCGACCGTACTGGAACTGGCACGCGTTCAGTGTTTGGGCATCAAATGCGATTTGACCTAGCGCAAGGCTTTCCCCTGCTCACCACCAAAAAAGTGCATTTCCGTTCAATCGTGATTGAGTTGTTATGGTTTTTAAAAGGTGATACCAACGTCAAATACCTACAAGAACATAAAGTCAGCATTTGGGATGAATGGTCTACTGCAGAACAAACCGCGCGCTTTGGCCGTCCTGAAGGTGAACTTGGCCCTGTGTACGGACATCAATGGCGTAACTTTGGTGCTACTCAAAAAGCCGATGGTTTGTATGAGCAAGATGGCTTTGACCAAATTGCATGGTTAATCAATGAAATTAAAACCAATCCAAATTCACGTCGTTTGATCGTGTCGGGCTGGAACCCGAAAGAAGCAGGACAAGTGGCGTTACCTCCTTGTCATACCCTGTTCCAGTTTTTTGTACACAACGGCAAACTTTCATGTCAGTTGTATCAACGCAGTGCCGATGTGTTTTTAGGTGTACCCTTTAATATTGCCAGCTATGCTTTGCTGACCCACATGATTGCACAAGTCTGTGATTTAGAAGTGGGAGATTTTGTCTGGACAGGTGGCGATACCCATTTATATACCAACCACTTTGAACAGGCACAGTTACAGCTCAGTCGTGAGCCAATGGCTTTATGTCAGTTAAAATTGAATCCTGAAGTTAAAGATATTTTCGATTTTAAATTTGAAGATATTGAAATTGTAGGCTATGAATCACACGCTGCAATTAAAGCACCCGTAGCCGTCTAATCAACTGTTCATTCAACATTAAAAAAGCCCTGCTTTCACGTCCGAAAAGACGCATTGCAGACCCAGAAAATACGAGCCAAATTTATGTCATTTCAAAATTTAGAAGTTGTACACGTGGTGGCGATGGATCAACAGCGCTGCATTGGTCAGGGCAACCAATTGCCGTGGCATATTTCGGCAGACCTCAAACACTTCAAAGAAATCACCCAAGGTGGTGTGGTAGTTATGGGGCGTAAAACCTTGGAGTCGATGGGACGCACTCTACCTAAACGTGTTAATTGGGTGATCACCCGTGACCCAAACTGGGCTTTTGAAGGCACAAAAGTGGCAAACAGTATTGAAGATGCGTTGCAGCAAGCCGTTGCCGATGTGCAAGTCTCAGAAAAGCCAAATACGCTATTTATTATTGGCGGTGGTGAAATTTTTAGCCAAACCATGCCAATCGCTGACCGCCTAGAACTGACTCATATTGAACTAGATGTCCAGGGTGATGCGTATTATCCGGCCATTCCAGCCGAGTTTAAAAAAGTAGCCTCTGAACAGCATGTCGATGAAAAATCAGGCATTGCCTTTGAGTTTGCCCGCTACCAAAAATAATGCTGACAGCCTTGGCAATCTTTGATTATGATGACTTAAACGGAATTTAACTTGTCTCAGGAATGGCGGATGCTGCATTTCATCTTCAGTTTAGGTGTCATTCTTTCTTCTATTTGGCTGAGTATGGCCTTATGGATTCATCAGCCTTTGGGTTGGCTGATGAGCCGTGTGCTGATTGGAACTTGGCTGGCCTTTACGCTCAGCATTTTGGGCATTTATATCACTCAACATTTGCTGAGCCGCAATCAAGATATTCTGGTTTATCTATTGGGTTTTGCTTTGGGGCTGTTCTGGTATTTTGGGATGGATGCTAAACAAGATCGTGACTGGAACCCTGAAGTCGCACGTATGCTGCGTTATGAACAAGTACAAGATCAGGTCACGCTGCACAATGTCCGTAATTTTGACTGGCATGCCGATGGCAGCTATACCGAACACTGGGAAACCCGCCAATTTAATCTCAAACAGATTACTGGGGTGAATATCATCACTTCATATTGGATGGGGCCTAAAATTGCACACACCCTCGTCAGCTTCGACTTTTCAGATCAAGCGCCACTAACGTTTTCCATTGAAATTCGTAAAGAAAAACACGAAGAGTTTTCTGCAATTGGTGGCTTTTTCCGACAGTATGAACTCAGTCTGGTCGCTGCCGATGAAAAAGATATTATCTATACCCGCAGTAATATTCGGGGTGAGCAAGTTTACTTTTTCCCTATTCAGATGAACCCTCAAGAAGCGCAGGCTTTGTTTCAGGAATATCTGCGTAAAGCCGATGCTTTAGCAGCTAAGCCACATTGGTACAATACTTTGACCAGTAATTGCACCACACTGTTGTTTGATATGATTCAGGCAGTATCCCAAAAGCGTTTCCCTGCCGATTACCGTCTGTTTGCTTCAGGCTATTTACCTAATTATCTGTACGACTTACAGGCATTGGATCATCGCTGGGATATGCCTACTTGGTATCAACAGGCGCATATTAATCCACGTGTGGAAAACTTAAAAGATATCCACAGTCAGGACTTTTCCAGTCTGATTCGCCAAGGTGTACAGCTTGATGCTGTGCCAAAACAAACAACCACCTTTCACTACCCGACCTATCAAACCAAAGTAATGCCTTGACCTATTTTGCTCATTTGGTTCTGCTAACATCAGCACAACCATAAAAATGCAAAGTATCCTCAACAAAATTGCAGCAAAGCTACAAATTCAACTAGAGCAATCATGCATAATTTGTTTAGATAGCAACAATTTCCTAAAAATAAGTGAGCATCCCATGTTCAAAAAATCTTTTGGTATCGCAATATTTGCTTCAGTCATGCTCTTCTCTGGATGTGAAAATATGCCAACCCAAACCAGCGCCAGCCAAATCACGGCAATCAATCAGGCCAACTTAGCTCAGCGCACTTGGACTGCAACACAATTGGGCAATACCATGCTCAGCAGCACAGCAACTCAGAATTTACCACAGTTACAATTTGATGCAGCAACACAAAGCGTTACGGGTTCAGATAGCTGTAATCGTTTAAGTGGTAGCTATGTCGCAGGACGTGACACCTTACAACTCGGTCAGTTGGCAACTACACGAATGGCTTGTTTAAACAACAATAATCTGGATCAAAAATTCCATGAAGCGCTAAATAAAGTGACACATTATCAGGTTTATGGCAAAACCCTGAAATTGCTAGACCGTCATGGAAATTTACTGATTCAGTTTGCCACAGCAACTGCTGCCCGTTAAGGCTTAAGCCCGTTGATAAATCAACGGGTTTCACACGATTCATTCATAAAATATAAGGACAAAATCATGCAAAAAGCATTGTTTGGTGGCGGATGTTTCTGGTGTGTCGAAGCCGTATTTTTACAACTGCAAGGCGTAGAAAAAGTCACCAGTGGCTATGCGGGTGGACACACCTTAAACCCAAGCTATGAAGATATTTGCCGTGGCGACAGCGGACATGCCGAAGTCATTTTGATTGATTTTGATGAACAGCAGATCAGCTATTCACAATTACTGGACGTATTTTTTGCGACACACGACCCAACCACATTAAACCGTCAAGGGAATGATGTCGGCACGCAATACCGCTCTGTAATTTACTATTTAGATGCAGCGCAGCAACAGGCGGCAGCCGACATGATTGCAGCTTTGCAAGCAGAAGGTTTAAATGTTGTGACAGAACTCAGTGCAGCACCTATGTTCTACCCTGCAGAAGATTATCATCAGAATTTTTTTGCTAAAAACCCGAATCAGGGCTACTGTAATTTTTCAATTCCACCCAAACTGAATAAATTACACAGTAAATTTCAGCATTTACTCAGAAAATAAAAGTCAGATTTAATCAGATTTAAATAGTTCTACACGGTGATGGTCATTGCTCAAGCCATCACCGCTATAGCGTACACTTTATTTCACAAAAGTCGTCCAGACAAATGCCTGCGTTTGCCCCTCTAAGCTCATCTTTAACTGATCACCCGACTGTAATGCCGCCACTCCCGCAGGTGTGCCTGTCATCACCACATCTCCAGGCTCCAAACTAAACACTTGGCTAATATCGGCCAACAACGTAGCAATATCAAAAATCAATAAACTTGTGTTGCCTTGCTGACGTAACTCATCATTAATGTCTAAACGATAATGCACGTTTTTCCAGTCCTGAATTTCTGATACATCCACCCAATCTGCCAACACACAAGAACCATCAAAGGCTTTAGCACGTTCCCATGGCTGCCCTTTTTTCTTAAGTTCATCCTGCAATTCACGCAAGGTTAAATCCAAGCCCAAAGTCACTGCACTTACAGCATCCAATACTTTGGCAGGATCTGTGTCTGCATTTAATGGCTGATCAATACGTAAACTCAGTTCACACTCATAATGGCAATTGCCCCAGACTTTATTCCAAGAAATACCATCATTTAAACTGCGTAAGCTGCTTGGTGGCTTAATAAATAACACAGGACGATCAGGTACAGCATTACCTAATTCTTTGGCATGGTCTGCATAACTGCGACCGACACAGACAATTTTAGATGGACGTGTACTCATGGTCATCCTCTGATATTTACAAATAGGAAAAATTAAAATTACTTTTTAAAGGTGTTTTCAAACAAAGTTTGCTCTGCGGCCTGATTAAATGCACGTTTCGGTACAATCACCACAGTACGATTTTTTAATTCCAACATATAGGTCAATTTGCCTACAGCAAAATTTTGCACTTCGTTATAATGAAATACTTGTTTACGGCCATTGGCATACAGCTCGGCATAGTCCTGAAATAAATCAATACCTTGCTCGCTTTTTCCAAATTGGTATTTCACAAACTGACGCTTAAACATCATCGGTAAAAACCAGTAGCGCATTAAAACTTGCAACAGCAAAAAGAAAGCACCGAGTGCAATGTAGTAACGACCTACACCATCTAAACCTAAATAAAAGCCCCACGCGATAATTGCCACACTAATGAATGGGGTAATAAATCGGGTAAATTGTTTTTTACCAAAAGTGGCAAGTGCAAACCCATCTTGAGATTCTTCTAAAGTCAGAAAATAACGGGTCGATAAAGTTGGTGCTGACTCAGTCATAGCATCACATTAAAAATAAAATCTTGCCCAATACTATACCAAAATATCGCCCACCTTATGACCTGTCACATCAATTACATAACTTTGCTTTGGAAATGGGTGTATTTGGTTTTAAATAAACAGCAATTAAAACAAAAATACGCAACAGGATGTTGAATGAAAAAATTAAAGCAATGTATGCTCATTGGCGTACTTTTAGGAACATCTGCTACAGCACTGGCCAAGATTATTCCCTGGAATGCCGAAGTTCCAAGTAGTCTCAGTGCATATTCAGGCAATGCTCAGCAACTGGCGGAGCTGACTGGTGAGCGGATTCTGATTTATGCCCATCCCACACGTCACACCCAACTCCCTACTTTAAACAATAATGCGGCCAGCAAGGCCAAATATTACAGTGCTGCTGTCGTGCTACCTGTAGCTGAAGCGCAAGTCGAAAAATTATTGCAACATTATCCCAGTTATCTGGGGTTATTTCCGACATTAAAATCAGCCAAGGTACTGGAGCAACAAGGTTCGATCCAGCAGGTTAAATATCAAATTCATATCCCAACCCCAATTCCAGTCCTGAATTTTAAAGAAACCTTGGTAATGCAGCATCACCAAGCTAACAACAGTATCAGCAGCTTGATTATTGATGCGCCGATTCCTTATGGTGCTGGAAAGTTGGAATGGTTTGCGCTAGGCCCAGATAAAACGCTGGTGACAGTCACGCAATGGGGTGACCTGAATCAACCTAAAGGCTTTTTATTCAGCAAAATTCTGAATGCATTACCTGAAGCAAAACTTGGCATTCCTCCGAGCACCAATGCCTTTCTGCTAGAAGCACTGCAACAACGTTTTAAAAATAAACATGCTACAGCACTGGCAACCCAAGTTCCGCAGCTAAAATTCAATGCTCAACAGCTACAGAAAATTGCTCAACTCAGTCAAAAATCGGGGCAGCCTGTCAGCTTTCTATTGCCGAATCATCAAGTAAAAGATGGAGCAGCGTCAGAGAATTTAAGATTCAGCAGTACCTATCAATATTTTCCAAATCCAGTTGAAAAGTTGCAACCGTGGTTAATGGCTGAAGCGACCCAGCAACTTTTTCCTCGGCAAATCAAAAAAGTCGAACTTCATCCTGTTAATCCCCAAAACATAGATGCCAACTATAAAGTCTCGGTAGGTTTAGGGGTCATTCAAATTCCGTTTAATTTCAAAATGCGTTTTTACCAACCTGATGCGCTGCAAAACCACTTCAGTGCCAATGGCGGTGACTTAAAGTTAGTAAAAGGTAGCATGCGCTTACTCCCCCAGTCAGATGGCACCTTATTTCATATTACCAGCAGTATGAAGATTCATGATCAGGCACCGTTTTTATTACGCGCCATGCGCAGTATGCCCTATCATGACGTTTTACCCGCATTAGGTGGCAATACCGTATATGCTTTGAAAGTACAGCAAAAATTAAGATAATAAGTAAACAGAAAGATTCATTTTTATAGAAAAGTTTAAAAATTTCAGACACAAAAAAACCGCATCAAAAGTGCGGTTTTTTATTTCAAGTTGGTGCGCTCAGAGAGATTCGAACTCCCGACCCCTTAGTTCGTAGCCAAGTGCTCTATCCAGCTGAGCTATGAGCGCGACGACTTGATGGGGTGCATTATACGTATTTTTTTCTGGCTGTTAAGTATTAATTCATCATTTTGCAATCAAATGCACAGATATTGGACGAATCAAAAGAATTATACCGTAAAACAACTATTGTACTGGCTTGGCTTCGGGTAAATGCATATACCAATATTCACCAAATTTCAGGCACAAAAAAACCGCAATAAAGCGGTTGATTGTTCAAGTTGGTGCGCTCAGAGAGATTCGAACTCCCGACCCCTTAGTTCGTAGCCAAGTGCTCTATCCAGCTGAGCTATGAGCGCATTACTTGTGTGCCATAAGGCGATGCGTTACTTTTCGGTTTACTTATTGGTGCGCTCAGAGAGATTCGAACTCCCGACCCCTTAGTTCGTAGCCAAGTGCTCTATCCAGCTGAGCTATGAGCGCGACATAAGTAAAGCGTGGCGGTGAGAGAGGGATTCGAACCCTCGATACAGTTGCCCGTATGCGTCCTTAGCAGGGACGTGGTTTCAGCCACTCACCCATCTCACCGTAACGTGCCGCCATAATACAAATTAAGTGCTAGTACTGCAAGCTTAGACACCACAATTTTTGCATATTTTTGCTCAATTAAATATTTTTTAAACAATTTTCATGCTTCAATGCAAGAATTCAGCGTGATCTTTTGACATTGCATACATAAAAATCTGAAACATCGTAAAATAACGACAGAAAACACATTATTGCAATCATTTACGTGCAGTCTTCACGTACATGACTTATGCTAAACCTATCTTCTGACATGAAGTTTATTACATGATGAAAAATTGGGTCGATCCTGAAGCGAAAGCTGAAGCCGAACGTTACGAAAATCCTATTCCAAGCCGTACCTTAATCTTAGAAACCATTGAAACACTGCAAGCGGCACAGTCACATGCAGACTTGGTCGAGCATTTTGCCATTGCAGATCAAAAAAGTATTGATGCGTTAAGCCATCGTTTAATTGCCATGGTGCGTGATGGTCAGCTCATGAAAGATGGATTTAAGTTCCAGCTGGCTGCAGAACAACCGACCCATGACGCCACGGTTTACATCAACAGTAAAGGTTTAGGCTCTGCCAATATTTCAGGCCATGATGATATTTTGCTGCCTGAACGTGAACTGCGTTTAGTGTTTAATGGCGATCAGGTTAAAGTCCGCCAGACTTCAGTGGATCGTAAAGGCAAAGCATGGGGCTTTATTACTGAAGTCACCCAGCGTCGCGTCAAACAAATCATTGGTAAATTGTCAGAATACGATGGTGAATATTTTATTCAGCCTGCCCAGCCGAATAGCCATCAACCCATTACCTTAGAAAAAGAACTGATTGAACATGCCCAAGTCAAACTGGGCGACTCTGTACGCATTGCAATTGACGACTATCCAACTCGTGAAGAGTTTGCGACTGGTCATATTGTTCAGTCCATGGCAGATAAAGCAGATACCGAAATTATTATTCCACAAACCATTTTGGAATTTGGTCTACCGTATGAATTTCCTGAAGCCGTGATTCAGGAAGCTGAAAGTTTTCAGGAGCCTACGGCGCAAGACCGTGAAGGGCGTATCGACTTACGTGATTTAGCCTTAGTTACCATTGATGGTGAAGATGCGCGTGACTTTGACGATGCTGTCTATGCCGAAAAACGCCCAGGCGGGGGTTACCGTGTCGTGGTTGCCATTGCCGATGTCAGCCATTATGTACGTCCTGGCAAACCGCTAGATGATGAAGCGCAGGAACGTGGTACTTCGGTGTATTTCCCACACTTTGTATTGCCAATGCTGCCTGAAGCACTTTCTAATGGTTTATGCTCTCTGAACCCGCATGTAGACCGTTTATGTATGGTCTGTGACTTAAAACTGTCACGTGCAGGTCGTGTTACAGGGTTTGAGTTTTATCCATCGGTCATGCATTCCAAAGCACGTTTAACCTATACCCAAGTGGCTCAATATTTTGAGGGTGACAGTGCTGCCATTCCAGAAGATCGTGAAGTACGTAAATCACTGAATACCCTGTTCCAGTTGTATCAGGTGCTGAAAGGTTTACGTGCTGAACGTCATGCCATGGAATTTGAAACCGTTGAAACCTACATGACCTTTGATGAGTTGGGTGGAATTAACGAAATTTTGCCACGCACCCGTAACGATGCGCATAAACTGATTGAAGAATGTATGTTGCTGGCCAACGTCGCAGCAGCAGAATACGCACTAAAACACGATGTGCCAATGCTGTACCGTGTGCATGAACCACCAGAGTTTTCACGTATTCAAAAAGTCCGTGATTTTGTCAAACTGCTTGGCTTGCATTTCCCAGAACAGCCAACGCAGGCCGACTATCAAGCTGTGATTGAAGCCACCAAAGACCGTATTGATGCCCCTAGTATTCATGCAGTGTTATTACGCTCCATGATGCAGGCCTATTATGGTGCCAATAATGCAGGACACTATGGCTTGGCTTATGATGCCTACACGCATTTCACCTCGCCAATTCGCCGCTACCCTGACCTGTTATTACACCGTGCCATTAAAGCGCATTTAAAACAAAAGCCATCTCCACTGTCTGGTGCAGCTTTAGATGATGCAGGCGAACACTATTCTGCAACCGAACGTCGTGCCGACGAAGCCTCACGCTCAGTCACCACATGGCTAAAATGTCACTATATGCAGCAGCATTTAGGTGAAGAGTTTGTAGGAGTCATTTCTGCAGTAGCTGAGTTTGGTCTGTTTGTAACGCTTAAAGACCTTTATGTAGATGGCATGATTCACGTTAGCCAATTGGGCGATGACTTCTTTGTCTTTGACCAAGCCAGCCAAAGTCTGATTGGACAAGCACGAGGTCAAAGCTTTAGCTTGGGCGATGAAGTCAAAATTAAAGTCGCAGCAGTCAATTTAGAAGACCGTAAAATTGATTTTGAATTGATGCAGCAGCTTACCCATGCAGGCCGTGCAGTTCGTATGCGTGCACCACGTGTAGCAAAGCCAATCAGCCGTGAAGCCACTGAACAAGTCTTTTCTGAACGTCCAAGCAAAGCGACTTTAAGTGAAAACGGTGAACAACCTGTACCAAAGAAAAAAGCCAAGAGCAAACCTAGCTCATACAGTAAAAAATCTTCGGCCAAGTCTGAAAGCAAGCCTAAAGACAAAGTGAAGAAAAAGACCAAAGTCAAAAAGAAAAAAGCCAATGCCAAGTCTAAATTAGATTAGCGTGTACTGTTTTCTTGAAACTTCAAAAAGAGCTACGGCTCTTTTTGTTTTTTCAGCGGCTCAGAACAGCTTAACTACATTATTGTGCCTGATTCATCAGTCTAAGCGGCTAAATCTGTGTGCACACCTTGATTTCAGCCCTCAAAAGCCCTACATCTATAAATAATGAACGAAATGAATATGGCATTTAAAATATGAAATTACAGCAAGCAACCTTACCTGTTCCACAATTTGATCAAATTACACTGGCAGATTTAAAACAAAAAATTGAACACGCCATTCAGCAAGGGCAGCAGTTTTTAAATACGCTTACGGCTGTACCTGACAATACCACGGCGCAACTGCAGATTTTGGAACAGATTGACCAGCTCGAAAATAATATGAGTGAGGCATGGGGTGTACTGTCACATTTAAATGCCGTCATGAATAACCCTGAAACCCGTGAAGTGTATCAGGCGCTATTACCGAGTTTAAGTGACTACTACACACAGCTTGGTCAACACACGGTGTTGTACCAAACTTATCAACATATCCACGATGCCAACACATTTAAAGATTTACCTGCCGCACAACAAAGTGCAATTCAACTGGCTTTACGTGACTTTAAGCTTTCAGGTGTCGCCTTAGAAGGTGAAGCCAAAAAACGCTATGCCGAAATTTCTGCACGTTTATCGCAACTGTCCTCTGACTTTTCCAATCACGTGCTTGATGCCACACAAGCCTATTACAAAGTTTTATCGGAAGATGAACTCAAAGGTTTGCCACAAAGTAGCATTGAGTTACTGAAACAATATGGTCAGCAACGTGAGTTGGAACAAGCTGTAGCCACACTGGATATTCCTGCATATTTAGCCATTATGACCTATGCAGATGACCGTGCTTTACGTGAAACTCTATATCAAGCTTACACCACACGAGCATCCGATCAATCAGACCAGTCTGAATTTGACAATACACCAATCATGCAAGAAATCCTGAGTTTGCGCCAAGAAATGGCTCAGCTGCTCGGTTTTAACAATTACGCAGAATTATCCCTTGCCAGCAAAATGGCACCAAGTGTCGAAGCAGTCGATCAGTTCTTGCGTGAACTAGCAGAACATGCACGAGCACCTGCAGAAAAGGAAATTGCAGAACTTAAAGCCATTGCTGCCAAAGACGGCATTGATACCCTGCAACCATGGGATACAGGCTACTATTCAGAAAAATTAAAACTGCAACAATTTAACCTTTCGCAGGAGATGCTAAAACCGTATTTCCCTGCCCCTAGAGTGGTAGATGGCTTGTTTAACATCGTAAAGCGTTTATACGATGTTGATATTATTGAGCGTGCTGCCCCTGTTTGGCACCCGGATGCACGCTATTTTGAGCTTGAAGATCAAGGGCAAGTGATTGGTGGTTTTTACTTTGACCTGTATGCGCGTACAGGCAAACGTGGCGGTGCATGGATGAGTGGTTTCCGCTCACGCATGCAACTCTCTCAAAATTTACAAAAACCGATTTGCTATATGGTGTGTAACTTTACCCCACCTGTGGCAGACCAACCTGCCCTACTCACCCATGATGAAGTAATTACTCTGTTCCATGAGTTTGGTCATGGTTTACACCACATGCTGACTGAAGTGGATAATATTTCTGTAGCAGGCACACATGGCGTGGCATGGGATGCAGTGGAATTACCAAGTCAGTTCATGGAATTCTGGACTTGGGATCAGGACAGTTTAGATATGCTGAGTGCGCACATTGATACGCAAGCGACACTACCTGAACACTTGCTCAAAGCGCTGTTAGATGCACGTTTCTTCCAATCAGGTATGCAAAGCCTACGTCAAATTGAATTTGCCCTATTTGACTTAAGTATTCACCGCAGCAACCCTGCATTAACCGCTGAACAGATTCAAGCCACCCTAAATGACATTCGCCAGAATTATGCCGTTGTGCCGACCACAAGCTATAACCGTTTCCAGCACAGCTTTAGCCATATTTTCGCAGGCGGCTATGCAGCAGGTTATTATTCGTACAAATGGGCAGAGGTTTTGGCCAGCGATGCCTTTGATCGTTTTGAAAATGAAGGACTGTTTAATACCGAAACGGGTAAGCAGTTTAGACAGTTTATTCTAGCAGTTGGCGGAAAAGATTCAGCACTTGATGCATTTATCAATTTCCGCGGACGCGAGCCAAAAATAGACGCACTATTACGTCATCAAGGTTGGACGAACACGGTGAAAAACGCTTAAACTAAGAACTTTAGATGAAGTTAGGGGAGTCATGATGACCATTAAACGTCGTTTCATTGCAGGCGCAAAATGTCCAAAATGTCAGGCGATGGATCGGGTTGTCATGCTCACCGCTGGCGAAGCTGAATGGATCGAATGCATCGAATGTGATTATACGGAAAACCGTCCAACACATATTGATGAACCTGAAATCCCTGAGATTTCAGATGAAGTTGGGGTGATCCAGTTTAAGCCTCGTCAGTCAAAATAAAACAATAAGGTTCAACGCATGACTGAAGATCAACGACATAACCCTAAATTCCTGTGGGCGATTACGGGGAGCTTAATTGTTGTCATTATTGCCGTGTTTATCTTTCAATGGATGGGCAGCGCAGACAATGACACAGACATGCAAGCCACACCACCAGTAACGGCTCCTGCGGCTAAATCTGCACCACCCGAAGCAACTTCGTTGCAAGATGCAGAAGCAGCACCAAAACAGTTGGTCACTGAAGATTTACTTAAAGCGCCTGTTCCTGAAAATGCTGCTCTTGCAAAAGAAGAAGTGGCTAAATTGGATGACATTCGAAACCAATTGAATGATCAGAGCAGCTTGTTAAAACAGCAGCATGCCGATGCCGATGAGTTGATTAAACTCAAAGAAGAACAAATTAAAATTTTGGAGGCACAGCTAGCGCAATAACAGCCTTGCTGTGCAATATCTCGTCTGTACGTCGTCAATTTAAGCTAGAATAGCCCTAGGTTATTCTGGCTTTATTTGTATGACATCTCCCAGTTCTGCCCAACAGAATTTGCTCAAAGCAATCATGCTGTTGACCTGCTCGGCTTTTCTTTTTTCATTGATGGGTGTCTGCGTGCGTTATGCCTCAGAAACGGTAGATAACGCCACTGTGGTCTTTTTCCGCAATTTTATCGGCATCTTTATTTTTATCCCGCTACTTTTTAACAAAGGCTTGAGCTTTTTTAAAACACAAAAATTGTGGATGCATACTTGGCGTTCTGTGGTCGGTCTTACCGCCATGTATGGCTTTTTCTATGCCATTGCCAATTTAAAACTGTCCAATGCAATGGTTTTTACTTACTCCTCACCAATCTTTATTCCGCTGATTGCATGGCTGTTCCTTAAAGAAAAAATCACCAAGTCGATGCTTTTGGCTGCATGTATCGGTCTATTTGGCGTGTTGTTTGTGGCCAAACCCGATGCAGGTATGTTTAACAGTATGTCTGCCATTGGTCTCAGTGCCAGTTTTTTAGCAGCAATGGCATTTGTCACAGTACGTGCTCTGACACAAACCGAACCACCTGAACGGATTGTGTTTTACTTTTGCCTGATTGGTACGCTCATTTCGGTCATTCCTATGTTTTGGTCATGGCGTCCCTATACTTGGACTGAACTGAGTTTTTTAATTGGTGCAGGACTCTTGGCCAATATCAGTCAGATTTTTATGTCAAATGCCTATCGTCTTGCCCCTGCTGGCCAAATTGGCCCCGTAAATTATATTGCGATTATTTTTGCAGGAATTTGGGGCTTCAGTTTTTGGCAAGAAACGCCTGATGTGTTTAGCTTAATTGGTTTTGCTCTAATTCTGACTGCCATCGTGTTATGCAGTCCATTGCTACAAAAACGCTGGCATCACCACCCTTCAGACCATTAAGTTTATCAATCAGATCATTCGGATACAAAATACCCTGTCACAAGGACAGGGTATTTAAGATTTTATTAATTATATAAGGCTTATCAAAAGCTTACTCATACCAACCGAATAACTTAAACATATAAGGCACATAGGCAATGATAAGCATAGCTGGCAGCATCACAATCACAGGTAAAATCCAGCGTTCAAAGCGATAGTAGAAGGATTTATGTCTGACTTCTGCATCTGCTGCTGCAACTTCTTCATCGCCAATGGACTGACGTGCCAATAAATGGTTCAGTGCCACAGGTGGTGTGACATAGCCTAGCTCGAAGCCAATCAGAGTAATCATCCAGAAATGCACAGGATGAATACCATATTGATAAGCTACAGGGGCAACCGTTGCAGAAATCAGAATCACCGCACCAAACGGATCCATGATCATTCCCACAAAAATCATCAGGGCAACAATCAAACTAATCACAATGAAGATGCTGCTAATATCAGTTGGGAAAGCATCCATAATTTCAATGCGTTCTAAATAGCCCCCTACGCTCACCGACAGCGCCATCAGAATCACCAAAGCACCAATGTGTCCCACCGTTTCACTGGTAGATAGATGTAATGCTTTAAAGAATCCATATTGACGCAATGGTGAGTCTGGAGCAGTCAGTAATGAGCGCTCCGCAGAATTTTCAGTCTGTGATGCTGCGGGCTGCGTATCTAAGGTCTGATCCCACTGCCCCATTGGTGGAATCGGTGCAGGTTCGTGGCGTAATTTATCAAACAACACCATCATCAAAAGAATCACAGGCATCATCACAGGTGCTGTAAATTCATTCATATTGGTGTCGAGAGCATATTTATAGAAAGCCCAAATCAACACAAAAATGATGATATACGGCAAGACTGGGCCTAAAGCACGGAATGACAGAGGTGCAGCAACACTTGGCGCAGCAATACGGAATTTACTCTCGGCAAAGAACAGCGAAATGATCAAGAATAAAGTTGAGGTCAATAAGAAGACATACAAGCCATAGTGATACAGCAAGTCCGTTGTAACTTCTTTATTGAGCGATGCCACGACCACAATCAAGAGACATGGACGTAAAACCACACCCATTGAACCAGACATCGCTGTGGCAGCCAATGCAAACTGACGACGTCCACCTGCATTCCAAACCTCTTTATAAATAATCGCACCTGCAGCAATTACAAAAATACCCGATGCACCTGTATAGGCTGTTGGTAAGGCTGCTGCAATCAAAATCAACCATGTAAGGGTTTCTGGGGCAAGATGCCATGGACGCAAAATACTCAAGAACAAGTCGACAATTCGAGTTTGTTTCAGCAACATCCCCGCCCAAATAAACAGCGCCAAATTGAGGAAAATACTGGAGAATTCAACCAACTGCCCCAAGTAAATCCCTTGCCCCATCGGATAATCCATCAGGAAGGTGAAGGAAAAGCCTGTACTAATCGCCATATACGCGTACAAAGGTACACTCAGGAAAGCCAACCCTAAACTGCCGCCCTCACGTGTCGGTGCAGGTGGTTTGAACAACTGAAATAGGCTGATCAAGGTGAGCGTTGTAAACAAGATCATCCACAGCCAGTAAATAATCTGCATCTCGCTGCTCATCGGTACGCCCGAATTCAGCACAGAACGATATTGGCTAATACTTGATGCGGTCAAGAAACCATTTGCCACCAGCATTAAGGTCGAATACACCTTAAAATCAATTTTCGTGGCAGGCCCACGTAAACCAATATGGTGGGTTTTTAAAGTGGCACTAATTGCCGCAAACACCACCATCAACACCAACAAAATAGCGCGATTTTCAGTACCAAATTTAAAGATGCCAAAAAATGAGGTTTCTACCGTACGGTAGAGCGCTAAGCTTGGATGCGCTTGAATGTGCTGAATCGCTTGATCGTGAAATTGATATTTTTCTTCACAAATTTGTTTAGCCGCCAAAATAGAAGAACGCACATCGGACTCTGAAGCTGTCCCAAAAATATCGGCAAACTCATCGGCAGCATTGGCCTGCATTTGTGCCTTCACCTGTGCATCTACATCGGGGTTGCGCTCACAATCGGGCGCTGTCGGTTCAGCGCGTAAAAATGAATATTGCATGCCTGTTGCAGGGTCGCCATATAAGCGCTCGCCCATACGCAACAACTGACCATGTACCATTTCACCGGTGCCAATAATCAAGGTAAGTAACAGTAAGATCAAAATAACGAATGTAGAAATCCATTCTGTCCATATATGTCTGAGCAAAGCCAAGCCAGACCTGCGTTGTCCGTTATTGTGCATATATTGTCCTGTTTTTATTTTGCGCAGAAACCAAATCGCTCGAATCTCTGTCGGTTTTTCATCAATAGAAAAATCCATCTTCTATTGGGTTTTTTATATTCTGTTTAAATGTGCATCAAAGTAATGATCATTAAAATGACAATATAGATTTTCTTTTTCGTTAAAATGGTCAACTGTCATACGGTTCGGTTGCTATCGTTGTATTGGAATATGCTTTATTTAGGGTCGATGCAATAGGCCCAAATAATATAGCCCAATGCAAAAAATACCCCCCAAATCACCCCCAGTAAATGCGCTTCAACTAAAACAGGGCTACCAATGAGTTCAGCTGTACCCAAACTGCCCATGGTATTTTCCCAGAATAGTTTTAGTAAAATCAGCGTCAATACCAAAGTGGCAAAACTACGTTCTTTTTTATAGAGTAAATAAACACAAGCTACGGCCACATAAGCACCATGCAGCACACCAGACAGGCCTGCATAGGCATCAATATCGGCAAGAAAATAATAAAAACTCAAACTGATTGCAGGGGGTAACACCAAGAGCAGTGCGGCAAAGTGCCAGACTTTGGCATGTGGAAAAATAAAAGGTAAACAGGCAAAAGCAATCATGTTGAGTAAGTAATGTATCCAACCGACATGTACCCAATGCCCTGTCCATAAACGCCAGAACTCATCCAACAAATGGCTAGACCAGTAAATAAAATGCTCTGCAAAGACCTGTAAGCATGCAGAAATTGACATACATGCCGCAATAAACACAATTTTTCGATTGAGAAATTGAGATGAATATTGCATAGGTAACTTTGCCCTCCAGTTATTCTTATTATGTCCTGATATTCAACAATGCTTGCCCAATGTGAATACAACAACAATTCAGATTGGGCAAAGTTGCTTACAGTTTACAGTTGTGCTGCGGTATCCTCATTAAACAAATCATCTAATTCTGATGAGTTGTCCTGTTCATCCCAGAAGCGCTTCATTGCATCATCATTACCACGGATTCCTGTATTTTCTGTCCAATAACGGTCAGAAATTCCTTGTACCATGCTTCCGGCCATGGCATCAATCAGTTTAAATTGTGGATTGACAGGTTTTTCGTCACTGCGAGCATTAGCAAAAGATTTTAAAGCATCCCGAATTTTGGCATCTTCACCACTGGCTTGCGCAGCAACTGCATACAAAGCATGAGATAAACGTACACCTTTGGCTTCGCCAATTTGCATGGATTGTTTTAAGGTTTGATACGGATCAGGTTTACCATCTCCTGCACCTGGCAATAAGGTCCAAATTACTGCACGGGTGGCTTCAGGTGCACCCCAGAATTTTTCATTGTTTAAACAGGTCATTCCACGTTCAACAATTGCTGCAATATCTTTAGGTACATGCACAGCACCGCCTGAATTAATATCATTGGTCATGGCTTGTAAACCACTGAGCATGCCCAGCATATATACGGTTTGTTCAATATCGCCGTTCATTTTAGGGCAGCCTTCTCCTAAGGCTTTTCTATATTTCTTTTCCCAACGATGCTGAAACAGTTGATAACCCGTATATTGGCGTTGTGCTGCCAATGCTGCCCAGCGTTTTTGCTGAATACGCGCATCTTGTGCCTCTGACACCTGCCCTGCTTTGGCCGCACGTAAATAGCGCAGCTCTGCATCCAAGGCTTTTTCTTCAGCACAAATTCCTGCAGCCGAGTACATCAATACTGCAACACGTGTCGGGTCTGCACCCATGTCTTTGGTGGCCATAATGGCTGGTGTAAGTGAGTTACCAGAATTACACACCATTTCAGCATCTTCCATGGCCAAAATTGGCGGCACAATATGCTTTTCAGTAAAACCAAGCGCGACATTCGCTCCCGTTTTAACCACTTGTGAACAACCTGATAATAATAAACTTGTGATTGCGAATACGGCCACACCCTGGCCTATTTTTTGGACTTGCGACATTTTCCTGTCCTCTATAATTGTGTTTATGTCCATTGTAACAAACATAGCAGAAGCAATATCTGAATAAAAGCATCTTGCTTCAGCTTCAGATAGATAACTTTGCCATGTTTTTCAGTCTTGAAAATTGACTGTAATCTGTCATCCGACAAAATTTAGGCAAAAAAAAGTAGCATTGCGACGGTTCAGCACATGCTACTTATTAACTGGTACCCGCTTACGCGGTATAAATAAAAAATCTTTCAACAAATTACAATCCAATCATTTCATTGATCTGAAATGTATTGCTCTACACTTGTCTGGAATCAATATAACCAAAAACAGGGATAAGGTTAATCTTTTTTGCCAATTTAAAATGACTGATTAGAGCACAAAAAGTGAGTGATTTTTTTATCTTTATGATAATTATGTTTTTTTATTTTATTAAAAATATACAAATGTCCGAAAACTAGAGCATTTTCGCCAATACTTTAAGTGCTTTCCATTCGGCAGTAGAAACTTGATCACACCAAATCACAGCAGGTTTTAATGCCTTCTGAAAATACAGCACAATATAAATTTGATGATCAACGACTTGCCGCAACTGTACGCGACGAATTTCTGTTTGCTGCGGTGTCGTTTTTCTTAGTGTTTTTATATGCTGTGATGCTGCCTGCGGAGCAAAATAGGCAATCGACCATTCATGTTCATCTAACTGATCTAAACTCAGGATGCGATTGCTCTTTAAAAATTTGAAATAGGCTCCGCCTAAAATTAGACAACAACAAAGCCATAGCCATGTTGCTAAAACCTGTGCCAAAAGCAGCACAATCACACTTCCAACCATCAGCTGAAACAGCAAAGCCAAACGACTGCGTTTCAGCTGAATTTGCTGTTTAGCCATGTACATAATTTTTGAGTTTTTGAATAAAGTCTTTTAACTCAGGGCGTGGCGGCTCAGCTACTTCCATAAACCAGTCCAGTAAGTCTGGGTCTTCCTGTGCAACCAAATCGGCAAACATTTGTTTTTCTTCTGCGCTGGCATTTAGATAATGATTTTTTACATACGGGTCAAAGTAGACATCAATTTCCTTTAAACCACGACGGGCGCGGTAAATGACTTTACGTTCTTCTAAGCTGATGTCTTCACTCATAGTTATTCCCCATTCAAATTAAACTCCAGCTAGTTTAACCGACCCCTTTTAAAGTTTCGATGACTTTTGTGCAGCATTGACCAAAAGCATCATTCTGTCTGCTGAATTAAGCATTCTGCACCTTGTTCAGCTTAAGTAACTCTTCTAAGGTGAATTTAAAACAACACCATCAGGAAGATGACCCTATGCAATCTGCTGCAATTCGTCCCATTCAAAATATGTTGCCACGAACTTTATTTAATGCTGAACATGAAAGTTTTCGTGATTTAGTGCGCAAATTTTATCTGCAAGAGGTGATTCCGCATACAGAAAGATTTGAAGCACAACAGCATGTAGACCGTGAACTTTGGCAAAAAGCAGGTGCATTGGGTTTACTGTGCAGCACCATGCCTGAACAGTATGGAGGTTCAGCGGTAAACCGTTTATACAGCATGATTCTACTTGAAGAACAAGCCTATGCAGGTGACAGTGCTACAGGATTTTCACTGCACTCAGATATTGTTGCAAATTACATCAACAACTTTGGGACTGACGCGCAAAAACAGCATTGGTTAGCACGAATGGCCACGGGTGAAGTCATTACCGCCATTGCCATGACCGAACCAGGCACAGGTTCGGACTTACAAGCAGTGCGTACAACTGCAGTAATAGATGGTGATGACTATGTGATTAACGGTTCTAAAATTTTTATTACCAATGGCTATTTGTGCGATATGGCTATCGTAGTTTGTAAAACAGGCAATACCGATAAAGGCTCGGCAAATTTATCTTTAATTATGGTCGAAGCAGATCGAGTCGGTTTTAGCAAAGGCAAACCACTGAATAAAATTGGAATGAAAGGCCAAGACACTTGTGAGCTGTTTTTTGACAATGTTCGCGTACCACGAGCGAATTTACTCGGCACTGAAGGCGCAGGGTTTATGCTACTCATGCAAGAACTGGCTTGGGAACGTTTGATCGTCGCTATTCTGTGCCAAGCTGGCGCAGAAGCTGCCTTTGCACACACTTTGCAATATACCCAACAACGACATGCCTTTGGTAAAAGCTTGAAAAGTTTTCAAAATACGCGTTTTAAACTAGCAGAGCTGCGTACAGAAATCGATTTCTGCCGTACTTTTGTCGATGGCTGCATGCAACTGCAACTGAATAATCAACTCAGCGTAGAAGCGGCTGCAGCGGCAAAATACAAAGTTTCAGAACTGTATTCCAAAGTGGTCGATGAATGCTTACAACTACATGGTGGTTATGGCTATATGTTGGAATATCCAATTGCACGTGCCTATTTAGACAATCGTGCCAATCGTATTTATGCAGGCAGCAATGAAATTATGAAGGAGTTGATTGCACGTTCTTTATAGAGCATCGATCCATGCAGAGAATTTGGTGCAAGCGTATCTTGCATACACTTGCACCATAAGTTTTAAGACACTAATTTCGGCTTACGCTGCTGCACTGGTGCCTGTTTTTTGAATTTTAAAATACCATCTTCAAAACTGGCTTGTTTCAATGTTTTACGATCTTTCAAATAGTTATTGGTCACACGCCATGGTGCATGTTTGCCTTGTTTCGGCATCACATCGGCAGCCCGGGCAATGTAGCCTGAACTCAAACTGCCCATCACCGTATCTTCCAACAACTCAGTTTGATCACCTTGTGGGATGACCTCATCATAGCCTTGTTGATCCATATAGTTGAATAAACGACAGATATAATCCGCGGCAACATCCACTTTTAAAGTCCAAGACGCATTGATATAACCAATAATTAACGCCATATTCGGTACATCACTCACCATTACGCCCTGATAAAGCATGTGCTTCGAGGTATCCATTGGCTGACCGTCAATTGTGGCTTGTATGCCCCCTAGAATCTGAATGTTCAAGCCTGTTGCAGACACAATAATATCTGCGTCTAAATGCTTACCTGATTTTAATTGCACCCCTGTTTCGGTAAATTGCACGATATGATCCGTTTCAATTGATGCATGGCCTTCACGTAAAATGGTAAATAAATCTCCATCAGGCACGACACATAAGCGTTGATCCCACGGATTATAATGCGGCGTGAAATGTTTCATGTCGACTTTGCCTTTGAGCTGCATCTGAATCGACTTTAATAACAAAGTGCGGAGCAATTTTGGTTGCTTTTGTGCCAAGGCATAAATGGCACGCTGCATGCCAATGTTACGTGCACGTATAATTTTATAAGCAACATCTTCAGGTAAAACCTTACGCATCTGCTCGTAAACAAAATCCATAGCAGGCACAGATGCAATATAGGTTGGAGAGCGCTGCAACATCGTTACATGCGCTGCACCTCCTTTAACCATGGCAGGTACTAAAGTAATTGCCGTTGCTCCACTGCCAATAATGAGAACTTTTTTACCACGATAATCAAAATTTTCAGGCCAATGCTGCGGATGAATAAAAGTGCCTTTAAACGCTGCTTGATTTGGAAACTCAGGTTGAAAGCCCTGATCATAGTTATAATAACCAGTACAACCGAGTACAAAATTAGCTACCCAAGTTTCAATCTGCTGGGCTGCATTTTCGATTTTTAACATCCATTTACGCGCTTGGCTGTCATAGTTAGCAGATAACACGCGATGCTGAAAATGAATTTTACTGTTTAATGATTTTTCTTGAATAACTTCAGCCAAATAACCTTTGATTGATGCGCCATCCGCCAGTACATTGGTTTTTTTCCAAGGTTTAAAGTTATAGCCAAAAGTAGACATATCCGAATCTGAACGAATACCAGGATATTGAAATAAGTCCCACGTTCCACCAAAACTTTGGCGACGCTCAATAATCTCAAAAGAACGCTGCGGGCAATGTTGCGTGAGGTGTGCAGCCAAACCAATACCCGAAATACCTGCCCCGATAATTAAAATATCAACCTGCTTATCCATGTTTTATTGTCCAGTTTGAATGATGATTTTTATTAAAACACATATTTGACAATACACAATGTCAAGTTTAAAAAAAGAAGCTTAAATTCTTATCATTTCAGGACAATTTTAGATAATCAGCATGCTTGAAAAATTTACAGGCATAAAAAAAGACCGGTAAAACCGGTCTTTTTCGAACAACGTGCGTTATTCTTGGCGAAATTATTTAACTTCGCGATCTACTAGCTCAACGTAAGCCATCGGTGCAGCATCACCTGCACGGAAGCCCGCTTTAAGAACACGTAGATAACCGCCGTTACGTTCTTTGTAACGAGGGCCAAGAACGGTAAATAATTTACCAACAGTTGCTGCTGAACGAGTACGAGCAAACGCCAAACGACGGTTTGCTACTGTATCGTTTTTAGCTAAAGTGATTAAAGGCTCAGCAACACGACGTAATTCTTTTGCTTTAGGAACAGTCGTTTTGATTAACTCGTGTTCGAACAAAGAATTAGCCAAGTTTTGGAACATCGCTTTGCGATGGCTGCTTGTACGGCCTAATTTCACACCACTATTACGATGACGCATGGTGATAGTCCTACTTAATTAACGGCTACGATAGGCGAAACGATCGTCCATACGGAGACTAGCTGGTGGCCAGTTCTCTAAACGCATGCCGAGCTGTAAGCCTTTTGAAGCCAGAACATCTTTGATCTCTGTAAGCGATTTTTTACCCAAGTTAGGCGTTTTAAGTAGCTCAACTTCAGTACGCTGTACAAGATCACCAATGTAGTAAATATTTTCTGCTTTCAAACAGTTAGCAGAACGAACAGTAAGCTCTAGATCATCTACTGGACGAAGCAAGATTGGATCAACTTCTTCACGAGGCTCTTGAGCAACAGGAGCTTGATCTTTCTGAAGATCAACAAAAATTGCAATTTGTTGTTGCAAGATTGTTGCCGCTTTGCGGATTACTTCTTCTGGATCTACAGTTCCGTTGGTTTCAAGATCAATGACCAACTTGTCAAGGTCAGTACGTTGTTCTACACGCGCATTTTCTACGATGTAAGACACACGTTTGATTGGGCTATAAGAAGCATCTAACTGCAAACGACCTACAGGGCGAGTTTCGCCTTCTGGGAAACGTGAGTCAGATGTTTCATAACCACGGCCTTGAGCAACTTTCAGGCGCATTTTTAAATTGCCTGTAGCACTTAACGTGCCGATCAAGTGTTCAGGGTTAACCACTTCAACATTATGTGGTAAACGAAGGTCTGCAGCAGTTACATCGCCTGGACCTTGTTTTTCCAATGTCAAATAAGCTTCATTTTGATCGAACAGCTTAATAGACAATCCTTTCAGGTTCAGCAAGAGCTCGACGATGTCCTGCTGCAAGCCTTCCAAAGTACTGTACTCGTGCTCGACACCTTCAATTTCAACTTCTACCACAGCTGCGCCAGGTAAAGAAGAAAGAAGGATGCGACGTAAAGCATTACCAAGAGTATGACCAAAGCCACGCTCTAATGGTTCTAGAATAACTTTTGCCGAGGTCCCGCTTGCCGCTTCGACCTTGATCGCTTGCGGAGTAAGAAACTCATTTGCAGTACGCGTCATTATTGCTACCTCAAGGATTATTTAGAATACAATTCTACAATCAAGCTTTCGTTGATTTCAGCAGGTAAATCAGAACGATCTGGTGCAGCTTTGAACGTACCTTCTAATTTAGAATGGTCAACTTCCATCCAAGAAGGGATACCACGTTGAGCAGCCAATTCAATTGCGTTTTTAATACGTAATTGTTGTTTTGCACCTTCGTGAACTGCAATTACATCACCAGCTTTAACTTGGATAGACGCAATGTTAACACGACGACCATTTAAAGTAATGCTACGGTGAGATACAAGCTGACGAGCTTCTGCACGTGTAGAACCAAAACCCATGCGATAAACAACGTTATCAAGACGGCTTTCGAGCAATTTCAACAAGTTTTCACCTGTTGCGCCTTTCACACGAGCAGCTTCTTTATAGTAGTTACTAAATTGACGCTCTAAAACACCGTACATACGACGTACTTTTTGTTTTTCACGTAATTGTAGTGAGTACTCAGATTGCTTACCACCACGAGCCCCGCCATGTTGGCCAGGTGCTTTAGCGTGTTTTTTAGTTTTGACGTCAAAAGGTTTAACGCCAGATTTAAGTTGCAGGTCTGTCCCTTCGCGGCGAGAGAGTTTGCATTTTGGACCAATATAACGAGCCATGAATGTTTCTCCTTACACGCGACGTTTTTTAGGTGGACGGCAACCGTTGTGAGGGATTGGAGTCACATCGGTAATGCTGTTAATTTTATAACCCACTGCACCTAATGCACGAACCGCAGACTCACGACCTGGACCAGGACCTTTAACAAGGACGTCCAAGTTTTTCAAACCGTAATCTAAAGCAGCTTTACCAGCAACTTCAGCAGCTACCTGAGCAGCGAACGGAGTTGATTTACGTGATCCACGGAAGCCTTGTCCACCTGAGGTAGCCCAAGCCAGTGCATTACCTTGACGATCGGTAATGGTCACAATGGTGTTATTAAAAGAAGCGTGAATGTGTGCAACACCTTCAGAGACGGTACGAGTGACCTTCTTGCGTGTGCGAGTATCTTTAGCCATCTTTTAGCTTCCAGAAATCTTATTTCTTAATCGGTTTGCGCGGACCTTTACGGGTACGTGCGTTAGTTTTGGTGCGTTGACCACGGACAGGCAAGCTGCGACGATGACGAAGACCGCGGTAGCAGCCTAAATCCATTAAACGTTTAATGTTCATGGAAATTTCGCGACGTAAGTCACCTTCGGTCGGAACCTTAGCAACTTCTGCACGAATCGCATCAAGCTGAGCGTCATCTAGTTCACGGATCTTTGTTGTTGGTGCGATGCCCGCAGCAGCCAAGATAGTCTTAGCAGTGTGGCGACCAATACCAAAGATATAAGTGAGAGAGATAACAGCGTGCTTGTTATCCGGAATGTTTACACCGGCAATACGAGCCATTCAATTTTCTCCAAAAAGGCAGTTAAGATAATCAACCGCCCCACAAAAATCTTGAGGGGCGGATAATAACCTAATTAGCCTACTGAAATCAACAGGTCTTAATCAAATTAACCTTGACGCTGCTTATGACGAGGTTCTGCGCTGCAAATTACGCGGATAACCCCATTACGACGGATAACTTTACAGCTACCACAAATTTTCTTTACAGAAGCTTGTACTTTCATGATGAAACCTCTAAGTGCGCTTATCCCTTAGGATGAGCAGTCGTTTTTCTCATTAACGTTTGATTATCGTACTGGTGCGAGGTGAGATGTGCTTGAAGCTGAGCCATAAAGTCCATCACGACCACCACAACAATCAGCAATGAGGTACCACCCAAATAGAATGGAATACCAAAAGAGCTCTGTAATACCATTGGCATTAAACAAATCACTGTGATGTAAATCGCGCCAATAAAGGTCAAACGACTGAGAATATGATCTAAGTAACGAGCAGTTTGCTCACCTGGGCGAATACCAGGCACATAAGCTCCGCTGCGTTTCAAGTTCTCTGAAACCTCTTTAGGACTGAATACCAGCGCTGTATAGAAGTAACAGAAAAAGATAATTAACGCACCAAAGAGCACCAAATACAACGGTTGTCCAGGCGACAATACCAATGCCAAGTCTTGAAGACTACGCTTGATTAATCCTGCATTAGGATCTGCACTACCCACCCACTGACCTAAGCTCGCAGGGAACAAAAGCAATGAACTGGCAAAGATTGCAGGAATAACACCTGCCATATTAATTTTTAATGGCAAATGCGTTTGCTGTGCAGTAAATACACGACGACCTTGTTGTTTTTGAGCATAGTTTACTGGAATACGACGCTGCGCCTTCTCAATAAACACAATTGCTGCAAGTACACCCAATGATAAAAGGCCAAAAATTGCCAAGCCAATCAGACTAGACTGACCACTATCAATAGATGAGAAAGACTGCATAATTAAATTAGGCAAGCCTGCAACAATACCTGCGAAAATGATCATGGAAATACCATTACCCACTCCGCGTTCGGTAATTTGTTCACCCAACCACATTAGGAACATAGTTCCTGCTACCAAAGAGGTTACAGCTGGAACGTAAAAAGCCAGACCTGAAGTAAGGGTAATCCCTTGACTAATCAGACCTGCACACATACCAATTGCTTGCACAAGTGCAAGAAAAAGTGTTCCTTGGCGCGTATATTGATTAATTTTACGCTTGCCTTGTTCGCCTTCTTTTTTCAAAGCTTCCAGCGAAGGAACCACGGTTGACATTAACTGCACAATAATCGATGCAGAAATGTATGGCATGATCCCTAAAGCAAGAATCGACATCCGCTCTAATGCACCACCCGAAAACATGTTAAACAAACCAAGGATTGTACCTTGGTTTGCATTAAACAAATGTTCAAGTGCGGCATTATTAATGCCTGGTACTGGAATATGCGCTCCTAGTCGAAACACCAACAACGCACCAATGAGAAACATCATTCGGCGTATAATTTCACGATATTTTACATGAAATGGTTGGCCTTTCATCATATGAACATGACCTGAAGAACTAGGAGTCATAGACACTGGGGATTACTCCTCGACTTTACCGCCAGCAGCTTCAACAGCAGCTTTAGCGCCTTTAGTCACAGCAACACCTTGAACAGTGAATGCGCGAGTAATTTCACCAGAAAGTACGATACGAGCACGAATCATATCTTTACGTACAACGTTCGCTGCTTTTAAAGTTTCTAGGCTAACGATGTCGCCTTCAACTTTAGCAAGCTCAGATAAACGTACTTCAGCAGTTTTCAAAGCGATTTGGCTAGTGAAACCGAATTTAGGTAAACGACGATATAACGCAGTTTGACCACCTTCGAATCCAGGACGTGTACCACCGCTCTTACGTGAGTTTTGACCTTTGATACCACGACCACCAGTCTTACCAACGCCAGAACCGATACCACGGCCTAGACGACGGGCTTCACGCTTAGCACCTTCTGCAGGTGCAAGTTCATTTAAACGCAGAGTCATGGCTTATTCCTCTACACTAACCATATAGTAGACTTGGTTGATCATACCACGGTTAGAAGGCGTATCTTGCACTTCTACAGTATGACCAATACGACGCAGACCTAAACCTTTAAGGCTAAGCTTGTGATTTTTCAAGCGGTGCGATGCAGATTTAGTCTGGGTAACTTTAATCGTTTTCATGATTGATTACCCTTGAATTTGTTCTACTGAAAGACCACGTTTCGCAGCAACCTTTTCAGGAGTTGTCATATCACGCAAACCGTTGAAAGTTGCGTTAACTACGTTTGCAGCGTTAGTAGAACCACGGCATTTAGTCAATACGTTACGTACACCTGCAGCTTCTAAAACTGCACGCATAGAACCACCCGCAATTACACCAGTACCTTCAGATGCTGGTTGCATGTAAACACGGCTTGCACCGTGACGTGCGTGAATTGGGTGTTGTAAAGTACCGTCTGCCAATTCGATTGTGATCATGTTACGACGAGCAGCTTCAAGTGCTTTAGAAATAGCAGCTGGAACTTCACGTGCTTTACCACGACCAAAACCTACGCGACCATTACCATCACCCACAACAGTTAATGCTGTGAAAGAGAAGATACGACCACCTTTAACAACTTTGGCTACACGATCAACGGCAACCAGCTTTTCAACAAGACCTTCGTTTTGTTCAACTTTAGCCATGATTAGAACTCCAAGCCGTTTTCACGAGCAGCATCAGCCAAGGCTTTGATACGACCATGATATTTAAAACCAGAACGGTCAAATGCAACTTTAGTTACACCAGCTGCTTTCGCACGTTCTGCGATTAAAGCACCTACTTTTTGAGCTGCTTCAACGTTACCAGTTGTACCAGCACGTAAAGTAGCATCTAAAGTTGAAGCTTGCGCTAAAACTTTGCCACCATCTGCTGAAATAACTTGAGCATAGATGTGACGCGGAGTGCGGTTTACACACAAACGAGTCGCACCCAATGCACGGATGTGCAAGCGTGTGCTTTTCGCACGACGCAAACGGGATTGTTTCTTTTCGTTCATAAGAACCTCGCGCCTTATTTCTTCTTAGCTTCTTTACGAAGTACAACTTCGTCAGAATAACGAACACCTTTACCTTTATATGGCTCTGGTGGACGGTAACCACGGATGTCTGCAGCAACTTGACCTAAAGCTGCTTTATCAGCAGATTTAAGGATAATTTCAGTTGCAGTTGGAGTTTCTGCAGTTACACCTTCAGGAAGTGTGTAGTCGATTGGGTGTGAGAAACCAAGGTTAAGGTTAACAACGTTACCTTTAACCGCAGCTTTATAACCAACACCAATCAATTGCAACTTGCGTTCGAAGCCTTCGCTTACACCTTTTACAAGGTTGTTAAGCACAGCGCGAGCAGTACCAGCTTGCATCCAAGCGTCTTTCGACTCAGCTTTAGGAGCAATAGCTAGAATACCGTCTTCCTGTTTTAGCTCGACCAGCGCATGCAGGTTGAAAGACAATGTACCTTTGCTGCCTTTCACTTCGACCTGCCGGCCGTTCTGAGTAACTGTAACACCGTTAGGTACAGTTACTGGGGCTTTAGCCACACGAGACATGAGGAATCACCTATTATTAAGAAACAAAAGCAATAACTTCACCACCGATACCTGCAGCACGTGCAGCGCGATCAGTCATGATGCCTTTGCTTGTAGAAACGATTGCAATACCTAAACCTTGCTTAACGCTTGGAAGTGCATCTTTACCGCGATACTGACGTAGACCTGGACGGCTTACGCGTTTCACAGTTTCGATAACTGGTTTGCCTTCAAAATATTTTAAAGTAATCGTTAAAGTAGCTTTGCCTTCGTTGTCAGCAACTTCTACATTTGCGATATAACCTTCTTGTTGAAGTACGTTTGCAATAGCAACCTTCAACTTAGAATTAGGCATAGAAACAGTTTGTTTCTTTGCCATTTGAGCGTTACGAACACGCGTTAGCATGTCGGCAACGGTATCTTGCATACTCATTTATAGTGCTCCTTACCAGCTTGCCTTAACAACGCCCGGTACATCACCTTGCATTACTGTGTCACGTAATTTGTTACGGCTTAAACCGAACTTACGGAAGTAACCATGAGGACGACCAGTTAAACCACAACGGTTACGAAGACGTACTGGAGACGCATTACGTGGTAATGCTTGTAACTTCATCATCGCTTCGAAACGCTCTTCGTCGCTTGCATTTACGTTTGCAATCGTTGCTTTTAATTCAGCACGTTTTGCAGCGTATTTCGCAACAGTAGCTTCGCGTTTCAATTCGCGATTAATCATACCTTTCTTAGCCATATCGACCTCTTATTTGAACGGGAAGCCGAATGCACGCATAAGCGCACGGCCTTCGTCATCGGTGCGAGCAGTCGTAGTAATGGTGATGTCCATACCACGAATCCGATCAATCTTATCAAAATCGATTTCAGGGAACATGATTTGTTCCTTGAGACCCATAGAGTAGTTACCACGACCATCGAATGATTTCGCAGAGAAACCACGGAAGTCACGGATACGAGGGATCGCGATAGAGATCAAACGGTCTAAGAATTCGTACATACGTTCGCCGCGTAAAGTAACTTTACAACCAATCGGCCAACCATCACGGATTTTAAAACCAGCGATTGATTTACGAGCTAATGTTAAAACTGGTTTTTGACCAGCAATAGCTTGCATATCAGAAAGAGCGCCATCTAACAATTTCTTGTCAGCAGCTGCAGCACCAACACCCATGTTGATGGTAATTTTAGTGATGCGAGGGATCTCCATCACATTCTTAACGCCCAATTGTTCTTGTAATTGAGCTTTAAGTTCGTCGTTGTAACGTGTTTTAAGTCTGGCCATTGCCTATTTCAACCTATTACTTCGCTACCGCCACTGATTCACCATTTGATTTATAAACGCGAGTTTTCACGCCATCAATCGTTTGGTAACCAACACGGTCAGCCTTTTGGGTTGTAGCATTAAAAATTGCCACGTTCGAGATATGAAGCGAAGCTTCCTGCGTTACGATACCGCCTTCAGCGCCCGTAGCACGGTTTGGCTTCTGGTGCTTCTTAACCAAGTTAAGACCTTCGACCTTCACTTGATCATTAGAAACTGACAAAACAGTACCCTGTTTGCCTTTTTCTTTACCTGCGATCACGATTACCTGATCGCCTTTTTTAATCTTAGCCATGATTGCCTCTTATAGAACTTCAGGAGCCAATGAAATGATTTTCATGAACTGTTCAGTACGAAGTTCACGAGTCACTGGTCCGAAAATACGAGTTGCAATCGGTGCTTTGTTGTTATTCAAAATAACAGCAGCGTTATCATCAAAACGGATCACAGAACCGTCTGGACGACGAATACCGAACTTTGTACGTACAACAACAGCATTCATCACGTCACCTTTTTTAACACGTGCGCGTGGAATAGCTTCTTTTACAGTAACTTTAATAATGTCGCCAACAGAAGCATAACGACGATGTGAACCACCTAGTACTTTAATACATTGTACGCGGCGAGCACCACTGTTGTCAGCTACGTCAAGCATCGTTTCGGTTTGAATCATTGCCCTACTCCAAAACCGAGCATCACCGGTCACAATTTCGAAAGGCTCAAAGAGTACTCGAAATTGACCGATGATGCAACAAGAACGTTAATTACTCAGCAGCAGCTTCAACAACTTCAACTAAAGTCCATGACTTAGTTTTAGACATTGGGCGGCTTTCTTTGATAGTCACAACATCACCAATCTTGGCTGTGTTGTTCTCATCATGAGCGTGTAATTTGGTTGAACGGCGAATCAATTTGCCATACAACGGGTGTTGAACTTGGCGTTCAATAAGGACAACAATAGATTTTTCCATTTTGTCGCTTACAACTTTGCCAGTTAACGTGCGGACTGTATTTTGACTCATTGCCCGTTCCCCTGTTTTTCGGTAAGGAGGGTCTTGATGCGTGCAATAGTTTTACGAGTAAGCGCAACTTCATGCGATTTACCCAATTGACCAGTTGCTTTCGCCATACGAAGACGGAATTGGTTAAGCTGTTGCTCATCAAGCAAAGCTGTCAACTCTTCTACCGACTTTTCACGTAGATCTTTAGTTTTCATTACATTACCGTCCGAGTCACGATAGTGGTTTTAAACGGAAGTTTAGCAGCAGCAAGCGTAAACGCTTCACGTGCTAATTCTTCGTCCACACCATCAATTTCGTACAAGACTTTACCTGGTTTGATTTGACAAACCCAATATTCCACAGAACCTTTACCTTTACCCATACGCACTTCAAGAGGCTTAGAAGTAATTGGTTTGTCTGGGAATACACGGATAAATATCTTACCACCACGCTTAATACGACGGCTAATTGTACGACGCGCCGCTTCAATTTGACGCGCAGTCATTTGACCACGTTCAACTGACTTAAGTGCGATAGTACCGAAAGATACTGAGCTACCACGGTGCGCTAGACCAGTGTTACGGCCTTTTTGCACCTTACGGAATTTAGTACGTTTAGGTTGCAACATGGATTATTCTCCCTTTTCAGCAGAACGATCATTGCGACGACCACGACGCTCTTGACCTTCACCACGACCGCGACCGCGTTTAGCTGGACGTTCTTCAGCTGGTGCTGGGTTCATGACTTGTTTCATGCCACCCAAGATTTCACCACGGAATACCCAAACTTTAACACCAATCGTACCGTAAGTTGTTTCAGCACGCATAGTTGCATAGTCGATGTCCGCACGAAGTGTATGCAAAGGTACACGACCTTCACGATACCATTCAGTACGTGCAATCTCTGCACCACCTAAACGACCAGAAACTTCAACTTTGATACCTTTAGCACCAGCACGCATAGAGTTCTGTACCGCACGCTTCATAGCACGACGGAACATAACACGCTTTTCTAATTGAGAAGCAATTGCTTCAGCAACTAAACGAGCATCTAAGTCTGGACGGTCAATTTCGTTGATGCTTACTTGCGCAGGAACACCCATAATAGATGTTAATTCGCGTTGTAATTTCTCAATGTCTTCGCCTTTTTTACCGATTACGATACCAGGACGAGCAGTGCTAATTGTTACTTTAGCAGCGCCTGTTGGACGCTCGATAAGAATGTTGCTTACCATTGCGTTCTTAAGTTTTTTAGTTAAAAACTCACGAACTTGAAGGTCTTTAAGCAAGTATTCAGCGTATTGTTTCGGATTCGCATACCAGTTAGCGTTATGACGTTTCACAACACCTAGGCGGATACCGATTGGATGAACCTTCTGACCCATATCAAACCCCTACCTTAACGGTGATGTGACAAGTACGCTTAGTAATACGATCTGCACGGCCTTTAGCACGTGGCATAATACGTTTAAGGCTCATGCCTTCATCAACGTAAATCGTAGATACTTTCAAATCGTCTACATCTAAACTGTTATTGTGTTCAGCATTTGCAATTGCAGATTCCAATGCTTTCTTAACTAAAACAGCAGCTTTTTTGTTGCTGAAGTTTAAAATGTTAAGTGCATGCGCAACAGATTTGCCGCGGATAAGATCTGCAACCAAACGTGCTTTTTGTGCCGAGATAGCGGCACCGCGTAATTTAGCAGTTACTTCCATCATAGCACCTATTAACGTTTAGACTTCTTGTCAACACCGTGACCACGATAGGTACGAGTTGGCGCGAATTCACCGAGTTTATGACCAACCATGTGTTCAGAAATAATCACTGGAACATGGTTACGACCATTATGAACAGAAATTGTTAAACCAACAAAATCCGGGAGGATCATCGAACGACGCGACCAAGTTTTGATCGGCTTACGGTTATTAGCCGCGATTGCCGCTTCAACCTTAGCGAACAAGTGCGCATCGACGAATGGGCCTTTTTTCAGAGAACGAGGCATTGTCAGATTCCTTTACTTGTTACTTAACGCGACGGTCGCGAATAATCATCTTAGTCGTACGCTTGTTGGTACGTGTCTTGTACCCTTTAGCTTTTTGACCCCATGGGCTTACAGGTTGAATACCTTTAGTACGCCCTTCACCACCACCGTGTGGGTGATCAACCGGGTTCATCGCCATACCACGAACGGTAGGACGAACACCACGCCAGCGCGAAGCACCTGCTTTACCAAGTGAACGTAGGTTGCTTTCTGAGTTAGATACTTCACCTAACACAGCGCGGCATTCAACGTGCACTTTACGCATTTCGCCTGAACGTAGACGAACGATTGCGTATGAACCGTCACGACCCAACAATTGAACTGAAGTACCAGCAGAACGAGCTAATTGCGCGCCTTTACCGATTTTAAGTTCGATGTTGTGAAGAGTAGCACCGATAGGCATGTTACGAAGTGGTAAGCAGTTACCTGGACGAATTGGAGCATCGTTACCAGATTGAACTTGATCACCAGCACGTAAACCTTTAGGCGCAATGATATAACGACGTTCACCGTCAGCATACTTCAACAATGCGATGTGTGCAGTACGGTTTGGATCGTATTCAATACGCTCAACTACAGCAGGAATGCCATCTTTGTTACGTTTGAAGTCTACGATACGGTAGTGTTGCTTATGACCACCACCAACGTGACGTGTAGTAATGTGACCGTTGTTGTTACGACCACCAGTACGTTTTTTAGCTTCTACCAACGGCGCATAAGGCGCACCTTTGTGAAGATGGTCGTGAACGACTTTCTCTACAAAGCGACGTCCTGGAGACGTTGGCTTACATTTTTGAATCGGCATAAATTTCGTCCTTATTCCGCTGCGCTTTCAGCGGTATCGCCCAAGTCAGCCATTTCAACATCTTGGCCAGCTTTCAGGGTGACGTATGCTTTTTTAACATCAGAACGGCGTCCTAATGTACGACCAAAGCGCTTAGTCTTACCTTTAGTGATAGTCGTGTTAACTTTAACAACTTCCACACCAAATAATTGCTCAACAGCTTTTTTGATTTCAAGCTTGTTTGCATTTAATGCAACTTTAAATACTTGAACACCAGCAGTTTCGCCTAAAACTTGTGCTTTTTCTGAAAATACAGGTCCTTGTAGGACTTGATATAAACGTTCGTTGTTCATCCGAGTTCTACCTCAATTTTCTTAGCAGCAGCAACAGACATTACAACTTTGTCGAACGCGATCAAGCTAACAGGATCGATTGCAGTAGCATCAACCACATCTACATGTGGAAGGTTACGCGCTGCAAGATATAGATTCTCATCTACAGCTTCAGTTACGATCAATGCGCGAGTTGCATTCAAGTCGTTAAGTTTTGCAAGCAACTCTTTAGTTTTAGGAGCTTCAACAGCAAACTCTTCAACCAATACAAGACGATCTTGGCGAACAAGTTCAGCTAAGATACATTGCATTGCACCGCGGTACATTTTGCGGTTAACTTTTTGAGACCAATCTTGTGGACGAGCAGCAAAAGTTTTACCACCACCAACCCAGATTGGGCTACGAATAGAACCAGCACGAGCGCGGCCAGTACCTTTTTGACGGAATGGTTTTTTACCACCGCCAGCAACGTCTGCACGTGATTTCTGTGCTTTAGAACCTTGACGACCACCAGCTAAATAAGCTGTAACAACTTGGTGTACAAGTGCTTCGTTAAAGTCACGTCCAAAAGCAACTTCAGATAACTCAACAGCAGAGCCGGAAACAGTTTTTAAATTCACGTTATTTCCCCTCAGGCCTTGATCGTAGGACGAACAGTTACGTCGCCACCAGTAGCACCAGGAACCGCGCCTTTAACAACTAGAACTGAACGTTCTGCGTCAATAGCAACGATTTCAAGACCCTGTGTAGTTACGCGTTCAGCACCTAAATGGCCAGCCATTTTTTTGCCTTTGAACACGCGACCAGGAGTCTGGTTTTGACCTGTAGAACCTAGAACACGGTGAGAAACAGAGTTACCGTGAGTAGCGTCTTGAGTACGGAAGTTCCAACGCTTAACACCACCTTGGAAGCCCTTACCTTTAGACTGACCAGTAACGTCAACAATTTGACCCACTGCAAACAGATCTACACCGATAGTAGCGCCAACTTCACGACCTTCAAGCTCAGCTTCTGAAACACGGAATTCTTGAACTAAACGACCAGCAGCAACACCCGCTTTAGCGAAGTGACCTTTCTGAGCGTTAGTTACGCGAGATTCGCGACGTTCACCAGTAGTAACCTGAATTGCTTGATAACCATCTGTTTCAAGCGTTTTGATTTGAGTGATGCGGTTAGGATCAACCTCAATCACTGTAACAGGTACAGAAACACCAGCATCTGTAAAGATACGGGTCATACCGCACTTGCGACCGACTAAACCAATAGCCATGTGCATAAACCTCTAAAAAAGCGGCCTAATTAACTTAGAGTGTTAATTAACCGAAAGCCTTAACCCAATGCAATCTGAACATCAACACCAGCTGCTAGATCTAATTTCATCAACGCATCAACAGTTTTATCTGTAGGTTGAACGATGTCGATCAAACGCTTATAAGTACGAATTTCGTACTGGTCACGCGCATCTTTGTTTACGTGTGGTGATGTTAAAACGTTGAAGCGTTCGATGCGAGTTGGCATCGGGATTGGACCACACACTTGTGCGCCAGTACGCTTAGCGGTTTCTACGATTTCTTGAGCAGATTGATCAATCAGACGGTGATCAAAAGACTTCAAACGGATACGAATTCTCTGGTTAGACATACCAGTTAACTCCAAGCCAAATATATAAAGAATCACCCTTGACGCATCTCACCCCACTAATTTAAGGCAAGTGTCAAAGGCAGTGAATTATCACTAAGGTCATGATCGATGCCACGACTGTCACGATGTTAACTACTTTCTTCGCAGTTAACCCCCTTGCATAAAGGGTCGCCCATTATAACGATTGTTTAATGCATAAGCAAATCCCTTTTAGCCTTTATTGCTTTATTTTTCATGTTCTACCAATTATATAATGGATCAATTACAACCATTTGCTTTCAAGTGCTTGTTTGTGCGAGTAAATAATCAATTGCTTGGTTTAGCAATTGATTACCCGGCTGAAACTGACGACTTGTACTACGTTTCAATTCAGCAGCCGCTTGTACATAAGTTCCTGCAAAGATATTTTTCTCAGCATCATTATCTAAAAACAATTGTAGTACCTGTGGGGTGATTTCAGGATGGAACTGAAAACCGAGGACATGGTTGCCTATTTGATAAAGCTGATTGGTACAAACGGGGTTGGTAGCTAAGCGTATAGCACCTTTTGGTAATTCAAAGGTTTCGCCATGCCATTGCATCACCTTAATTTGATCAGGCAGCTCAAAACAGGAAGCAGGTACATCACTGACCTTATACACATCATGCCAACCACGTTCTTGTTCAGGATTACGACTGACTGCTGCGCCAAGTGCATTAGCAATTAATTGCCCACCCAGACACAAACCAATTGCAGGCTTACCCAGAGACAAATAGCGACGAATCCAGCGTTTTTCTATTTTCAACCATGGGAAATTGGCCTCATCGTTTACACTCATGGCGCCGCCCATCACAATCAACAAATCGACATCTTCTACCTGTGGCAAGGCTTCAATTTCGATATTTTGTTCAGGCGGCAAGGCAAAAAATTCTGTTGCACTGATTTGTGCCTGCATCTGCTTTAAATAGGAATAGCAACTTCCGAACCCTTCTCCAGCAATGTGCTGAAAATAATGCACTCTTAATGGCGCTTGCATTTTACTCATCCTTTCTCATATCTACCCCTGAGCTTCTGCAAAAATAGCGCCAACTTCAACAGTCATGTTGTATTTTTAAACAGTTCCGCTTTTTTATAGCCTAAAGTCTGTGTTTCTCTTAAGCTAAAGCCAATACAGACTGATTTACCTGAGTGAACCTGTGAAAAAAAATGCTCAAACTGCTTTAATTCATGCACCAAGACGTGCCCCACAATATATTTCAAGTGTACAACCTCCCCTATTTCGTGCATCGACCATTATTTTTGAAAATACCAATGCCTTATTCAACCGCCATTGGACCGATGCTTATGACTATAGTTATGGTACACATGGCACACCCACCACCTTTACACTTGGTGATCAGATTGCACAAATAGAAGGCGGGCAATATTGCTTACTGGCGCCTAGCGGCCTGTCTGCAATCAACTTAGTTAATTCCTGTTTTTTAAGTTATGGCGATGAAGTTTGGGTGGCCGACAATATTTACGGCCCTAACATGGAGCATTTGCGTAATTTAGAGCAGCGTTACGGCATTACAGTTCAGGTGTATAACCCGATTGATGCCACAAGCTTTCAACCCTCTGAAAAAGCCAAACTCATTTGGCTGGAAGCAGCAGGCTCCGTCACACTGGAGTTTCCTGACCTCACCGCTTTAGTCAAAAAAGCCAAGGCACAGAATATCCTCACCGCTTTAGATAATACCTGGGGTGCGGGCTTAGCATTTAATGCTTTCGACTTTGGTGATGAACATTTAAGTGTCGATATCAGCGTGCATGCCTTGACCAAATACCCAAGTGGTGGTGGCGATATTTTAATGGGGTCGGTGGTGACACGCGATCAGCATTTGCATCATCAATTATTCCGTATGCATGCAATTCAAGGCATTTGTGTATCGGGCGATGATGTTGCACAAGTTCAGCGCAGTCTGGCATCTATGCAACTACGCTATGAACATCAAGCACAAAGCTGTTTTGAATTGCTGAACTGGTTAAAATTACAACCGCAGTTCGCACAGGTTTTGCACCCTGCCGATGCTACATCTGCTGGTCATACATACTGGAAAGAAATTTGCCGTGCAGGACACAGCGCAGGCTTGGTCAGTGTCATTTTTAAACCTGAATATGATTTAGCCGCTGTACGTCAATTCTGTGATGGATTATCTTTATTTAAACTAGGGTTTAGTTGGGGTGGCCCGCTTAGCTTGGTCATGTTGTACGATTTAAAACCGATGCGCCACCTTGAGCATACGCATTTGGGCCAAGGTATTTTGGTTCGCTTCTGTATAGGCTTGGAGCATCCTGCAGATTTAATTCAAGATATTCAGCAAGCCTTACAGCATTTGCCCAATCCCTAAAAATTAGGTCTGACGTCAATACTTTCAATTTTAATAATAGTGACAGATTAAGGATAAAATATGAGTACAGCCATCGTCATTGCTAAAAAAACTGCCGATGTTCAACAAGATGTGGTTTTACATTCTCAATTTGCCAACCGCCATGGTTTAATTGCAGGGGCAACAGGTACAGGTAAAACTGTCACGCTTAAAGTCTTGGCAGAAAACTTTTCCCGCATTGGCGTGCCTGTATTTTTGGCCGATGCTAAAGGTGATGTATCTAGCCTTGCCAAAGCAGGTAGCAGCAGTCCTAAGTTTGAAGCACGTATTCAAAGCTTAGGCATTGAAAGCATTCCATTTGCGGCATCACCTGTGGTGTTTTGGGACTTATTTGCCGAACAAGGCCACCCGATTCGCACCACCATTTCTGAAATTGGCCCATTATTATTGGCGCAAATGCTGAACTTGAATGACACGCAAGAAGGTGTTTTATCTGCAGTATTTCGTATTGCCGATGATCAGGGCTTATTACTGATTGATTTTAAAGATTTAAAAGCCATGCTGACCTATGTTAGCGAACATGCCAGCGAGTTTAAGGCAGAGTATGGCAACCTCTCTCCTGCCAGTTTAGGCGCGATTCAGCGCAACTTACTGGCTTTGGCAGATCAGGGTGGTGATCAGTTTTTTGGTGAACCGAGTTTAGATATTCTGGATTTTATTCAGACCGATAGTCAGGGACGTGGCAATATTAACGTGCTCGCAGCCGACAAACTCATGAACACCCCTAAACTTTACGCCACTTTTTTATTGTGGATGTTGTCAGAACTGTTTGAGCAATTGCCTGAAGTGGGCGATATGGACAAGCCAAAACTGGTGTTCTTTTTTGATGAAGCACACTTGTTATTTGACAATGCCAGCAAAGCCCTGCAAGAAAAAATCGAGCAAGTAGTACGCCTGATTCGCTCTAAAGGTGTCGGGATTTATTTTGTGACCCAGAACCCGCTAGACCTCCCTGAAAGCGTGTTGGGGCAGTTGGGTAACCGTGTACAACATGCTTTACGTGCTTTCACACCTAAAGATCAAAAAGCAGTGAAAACCGCTGCAGATACTTTCCGTGCCAACCCTGAATTTAAAGTTGAACAAGCCATTACCGAACTGGCGGTTGGCGAAGCCCTGATTAGCTGCTTGGATGAACAAGGCACACCGCAAGTCGTAGAGCGTGCTTGGATTATGCCGCCTTACTCTGCTTTTAGCCCAATTAGCACTGAAGAACGTACAGCCTGCATCAATCAAAGCGTGATTGCAGGCGTGTATGAAAAGCAGCTCGACCGTGAAAGTGCCTACGAGATGTTGCAACAAAAAGTTGAACAACGACAGCAACAAGCTGCAGCGGAAGAGCAAGCCAAAATTGAAGCAAAAGAAGCCGAGGCACGTGCCAAACAAGAAGCCAAAGAAACAGAAGCCTTGGCAAAACAGCAGGCACGTGAACAGGAACGCTTGGCCCGTGAACAGCAAAAAGAAGCAGAACGCGCTGCCAAACAGCGTGAAAAACTGACTCAGGATATTGTGGGAACCTTTGCCAAAAGTGCAGCACGTAGCTTAGGCGGTTCTACTGGGCAGAAAATTGTACGAGGTTTGTTAGGGTCATTATTTGGTAAGAAATAGCATGTTATAAACGATGAGGTTTGTATAAATTTCATTCATGGATGCACCACCCAAAACCTGAATGAACACTTAAAAACCTCTCGCTGTCACATCTACAAACTCCATAAAAACTTTAAAAATTATGGGATATTTTTATAATACATAATTTTTTTAAGGTTTTTCCAAAAATTGGTTGCAATCCTTATTTATAAGATATATTTTAAATACATCTTATAAATAACAGCCATGAGAGATCGAACATGACTCCACAGCAAATTGACCTTGTAAAAGCAACTGTTCCTGTACTGCGTGAAAATGGTGTCGCACTCACAGGTTATTTCTATAATCGCATGTTGGGGAATAATCCTGATCTAAAAGAAACCTTTAACATGGGTCACCAACGTAGTGGTGCGCAGGCTCAAGCGCTTGCAGGTGCTGTATTGGCTTATGCTGAAAATATTGAAGATCCATCTGTACTTGCTCCTGTCATTGAGCTGATTGCCCACAAACACGTGAGCTTAAACATTCAAGCACCTGACTATAATATTGTGGGCGAAAACCTGCTGCATTCTATTAGTGAAGTGTTGAATATTTCGATGGAAGATCCACTGATTGATGCTTGGGCAGCAGCCTACGGTCAATTGGCTGAGGTATTTATTAATGCGGAACGTGCAATCTACGAACAGCATCAACAAACTAAAGGTAGCTGGTTAGGCTGGCGCAACTTTAAAATTGCCAAGAAAGTGGTAGAAAGTGACGAAATCACCTCTATTTACTTCGAGCCAGTAGATGGTGGCGATTTACCAAATTACGAAGCAGGTCAATATATTTCGGTACGTGTGTTTGTAGAAGAACTTGGCTTGAAACAGCCACGTCAATATACGCTTTCAACTAGCCCACAAGCTGACTATTTACGTATTTCAGTCAAACGTGAACCAGGCAATGGCGCAGATCAAGTAGCAGGTTGGGTATCGAACACACTTCATGGCTTACCAGAAGGCGCTGAAGTTGAAGTGTCTGCACCAACAGGTAACTTCTACTTAATTGACAGCAACAAACGTAATGTCTTTATTAGTGGTGGTGTAGGCCTAACGCCAATGATTGCCATGCTGAACCAATTGGTGACTTTGGATGTACCGCAACCTGTAAGCTTTATTCATGCATGCCGCAGCAAACAAGTCCATGCAATGAAACAGCACCTACAAGACATCGCTGCTAAATATCCGCGCATTCATACCTTAACAGCCTATGAATTCCCGAACGAAGGTGATGTATTAGGTCAAGATTATGATGTTGCAGGTCGCCTAGATTTAAGCACAGTAGATGCAGCACTATTACCAGCAGATGCAGACTTCTACCTTTGCGGCCCAATGCCATTTATGGCAGAACAACGTAAAGCCTTGCTTGCTCGTGGTATTAAAGATGAGCAAATCCATAGCGAAGCATTTGGTACAGGTGGTGTGCGCCACTAATCCAAAGCATTAAAAAGCAGATAGGTAAGGCTAGTCTGGTTATGCTAGACTAGCCTTAATTTCTTCATTTTTTGAAAAAACATCTGTGCGATCATGCAATTAAATAAATTCACCGACTATGCACTGCGTATTTTAATGTATATCTCACGACCACGAGATGTACCCTATACCATTGCGGAAATTGCACAGGATTTGCATGTTTCCCAAAACCATTTGGTTAAAATTGTCCACTTTATGGGCAAGCAGGGCTGGTTGATTACCACTCGTGGTAAAGGCGGTGGGATTCGCCTGCATCCCGATGCAATCCCGTTACGTTTAGGTTATGTGGTCAGAGTTCTACAAGGGGAAAACCAGATTGTAGAATGTAACACCCCACCGTGCGTACTCCGCTCACAGTGTGGACTCAAAGGCATATTGAATCGGGCAATGGAACAGTTTTACCAAAGCCTAGACCAATACAGCCTAGGCGAAGTACTACAACCCACTCAAAATATACAACTCAGCACCCAATCCCCTATTCCGCTGATTCACCTCTAAAAGGTAATCACTGATATTAAGCAAACCTACTCGCTTTTTTAGAGCTTTCAATTCGCAAAGTTCGCTTGCCTGTATGACTTGCTTTATAATGCCTGTTTGTAGACCATGAATTGAAGTTAAGTTATGCACCACAGCAGAGGAAAATCGAAAAACAGTAAGGCAGCGGCACAGCCACGGCAAAAAATCAGCTACGAGAAAAAAGTTGATCCAGCCATTACTGAGTACTCTGTTCGCGCCCTGAACTGGTTGCGGAAAGCTGAGTTCTTAATGAGTGCACCTAAACTCAACCTCTGCGTGGAAGATACAGGCTATGAAATTGCCTTTGCAGGTCGTTCCAATGCAGGTAAATCTAGTGCAATTAATGCCTTAACCAATCAAAAGCAATTGGCTCGTGCCTCTAAAAGACCTGGTCGTACCCAAATGATCAACTTCTTTAGTTTGGGCAACCCTGATCAACGTCTAGTCGATTTGCCCGGTTATGGTTATGCAGCTGTACCTGAAGCCATGAAAATTGTGTGGCAAAAAGAATTGGAAAATTATCTGATTCACCGCAAAAGCTTACAAGGCTTGGTGTTACTTATGGACATTCGCCATCCTTTACAACACTTTGATGTCATGATGCTGGAATGGGCATATTCACGTAAATTATTCGTGCATGTACTCCTCACCAAATCAGACAAGCTCAACCGTGGCCCTGCCAACAAAGCATTGCTTGAAGTAAAACAACAGCTGAAAAAAATGAAATTGGATTTCTCCATTCAACTGTTCTCTTCACTAAACAAACAAGGTTTAGAAGAATTGGCCAGTGTGATGGGTGGACGCTTAAACTTTACTTTAGAGCAAGCACATCACTTTGATTTAGACAGCATTCCAGAAGCCACTGGCGATGATGTTGATGTTGATGTTGATGTTGATGTTGATGTTGATGTTGATGTTGATGTTGATGTTGATCAGTGTGTAGCTGTAGAAGCTAACGATCCAACCACATCTGATGCAGAAATCAAATAATCCATTAAAACCCTGACTAGTGCTTTATAAAATAAAGTCCTATTCGTGCAATATCGAATAGGACATTTTTATTTGTGCTTTCCCTCACGCCTGTCAGTGCCATTTCTTACACCACCAAAGTTGCACTTTACAACGCATAAAGAAATACCCTACTGTCAAAGTAATAACAATTACAGTAGATAAGGAGATCAAACATGCGGGCACATATTTCAGTCATTACCCTTGCGGTAGAAGATTTACAACGTGCTCTTGAGTTCTACCGTGACGGTCTAGGGCTTGCCACTGAAGGCATTATTGGTCAGGAATTTGAACAAGGTGCTGTGGTATTTTTTGAACTGCAAGCGGGGCTAAAACTGGCGTTATGGTCTAAACACAGCTTACAGCAGGACATTGGCTTCGCCCCTGCCGAACAAGGCACAGCACAAATCACTTTGGGCCATAATTTACATAGCCCACTTGAAGTAGATCAGGTATTAAAGCAAGCGCAAAATGCAGGTGCAAAAATTTTAAAACCTGCACAGAGCACCTTTTACGGTGGCTATGCAGGCTATTTTCAGGACTTAGATGGTCATATTTGGGAAGTCGTTTATAGCCCTTGCTGGGAATAAACCTTTCACTAAAAATACGTCCCTGAAGTGAAATATTGCTTGAAGCACAGTATTTAAGAATTTAATGCAGGGTCTTCACGGGTATGCCGATCGACCACCACACTGATCATCATATCGCCCTGCACATTCACCACGGTACGCACGGTATCTAGTAAACGATCTATGGGCAATAAAATTGCAATCGCTTCTGCGGGCAAACCAACCGACTGCAATACCATAATCATGGTCACCATTCCTGCACTAGGAATACCTGGCGCACCGAGTGAGGCAATCATGGCCGTCGCACAGACAATCAGTTGCTGCCCTAAACTTAAATCCAGCCCCATTAAGTTGGCAATAAACAGTGCTGCAGCTGCCTCATACAAGGCCGTTCCATCCATATTTAATTGTGTACCTAGCGGAATCACAAAGCCTGCTGTTTGCGGCCGTACACCTAAATTTTCCTGTGTACATTTCATAGACAGCGGCATGGTGGCCGAACTGGAACTAGTGGCAAAAGCAGTGATCAGCGCCGCACGTGTACCTTTAAAAAAGGTGATCGGATCCATCTTGCCAAAAACCCATAACAGCAAAGGCAACACCACCGCACCATGAAAAATGGTGGTACCTGTCACAACGGCGGCAAACTCTGCCAAACGGCTAAGCACCGAAATATCTTCAGTGGCAACCAACTTGGCCAATAAGGCAAAAATACCAAATGGTGCCAGTTTCATTACCCAGCCAATCATCAACATCATAATTTCAAAAAATTGCTGGCTGAGTTTACGTACCGTTTTAAAGTGCTCACCGCCTTTAACCAACGCCACACCCACCAACAAGGCAAAAATCACCACCGCCAAAACATTGCCTTCAGCAAAAGCTTTAAATGGATTGATTAAGGTGTTTTGAATGAAGTTGGTAAAAAAAGAAGAAGGTGTAAGCGTATCTGGAGTTTGATGCTGCGCCATCGCATCCTGAAACATTACAATATCTACACCTTTGCCGACAGCGAATAAATGCGCACAGGCCAAACCTAGAATTAAAGCCAGCGTAGTAGTGGTAACACAACATGCCAAAGTAATTTTCCAGACTCGACTTAACTGCCCCACGGCTTGTAAATTCGATACCCCGACCACAATCGAGCTAAAAATAAGCGGGATTAACAGCATTTTCAGTAAGCCGATAAAAATACTGCTCACAATGCCTATGCCATACAAACTGGCAGAAAAAAATGCGGTATCAGGAAATAAATTCAGTATAAAACCAAACACCACACCCAAAATTGCGGCAATGAATATTTGTGTATTGAGGCTCATACGCTGTTTAATTTTTTAATGTGATGTGTGGACTATGCCATGCAGCGTGGGTTGAATCGAGAAATATTTTTGAGCACAGCCCAAACGCAATTATATAAGCAATAAAAAACCGACTGCATGACAGTCGGCCAATTAAGGTAAATTTCACTCAAAATGTATTATTGAGTTTCAATTTCACGTAAACGAATCAGACCTTCTTGGCTGGTGCTACACACCAATTCACCATTTTGCCACATGCGCCCAAAGTTCAAACCACGCGAACTGCTGCTAATGGTCGCATCCATGTCATATAACATCCAGTCATCTACACGGAATGGCTTATGGAAATACATGGCATGGTCAATACTGGCACACTGCAAACTTGGCGATAAATAACTTAAACCATGTGGACGCAGTGCCGTCGTCATTAAAGTGAAGTCTGAATAAAATGCGGCAATGGCCTGATGTAAAGAAACTTCATCCACTTCTGGTGCAATCGCATCATGTGTGCGAATGTAGTGCGCATAAACAGGCGCTTCAGGCTGGGGTAAAAAAGGATTGCTCGGGTTAATTGGACGAATTTCAACATGACGATCACGCATAAAACTGGCGCGAACGTTTTCAGGTACAAATTCAACAATATGCTGTTTTAATTCAGCTTCATTTTTTAAAAGTTCAGCGGCGGGATAATTCGGCTCTGAAATTTGATAGTTCAAGCCTTCTTCCAATGGCGCAAACGACACTATTGCCGTAAAAATAGTACGTCCATGCTGAATGGCACGCACCTGACGGCTAGAAAAACTTTTACCATCTCGTAAGCGGTCAACCTCATAAATAATGGGTGCGTTGACATCTCCACCAAACAAGAAATAAGCATGTAAGGAGTGCGCAGGACGATCTGTAGTATAAGAAGCAGCACGCAAAGCCTGTCCTAAAACCTGCCCACCAAAGACGCGCTTGCCTACCAAGTTGCGGCTAATGCCTCGATAGATATTTTCTTCCAACTTTTCTAAACGAAGAAGTTCAACCAATTCTTGCGTAAGTGCGTTCATGACTAACCTTATTTATGGCCAAGCGGCGGGATGTTGCAGCGAAATCGATTCAGAAACTGAACCGTAAAATCTTAGCGCTATTTTGCCATAAATTCTGAGTATTTTACTCATCTAAGACTGACCCTTGTGTCACCCTGAATTACGTTTATTTTGCTAAAAAGACGATTTTTAACGATAAAATCTAACAATATTCATGCAAATTATCTAAAAATGCTGTGCCATTATTAGATACAATGGCGCAAAATAAATTCCCTACCAGCTAGGGACTTGGGTGATGAAGTAGGAGTGAGTATGTCCAAGCGTGGTTTTGGTCAAATGTATCGTCAGCTTTCAGGCAAGCTGCTTGACCTTGTGGTGACACCGCATGTTCTGGGTGAAGTCCCTGTCAAGGATGCAGCAAATGCAGACTCAGATACCTCACGTACTACCATCACCTGTTATGTATTGCAGAACCACTCTCGCAGTAATGCCTTGGTCGTTGATGGTGAAACACGTCGTTTAAAACTCAGCCCTGCGCTGGATCCTTTAGTGATGGGTTCACATAAGGAAAAAGCCTCGATTCTGTTTTTACAGCATCACGATGAAAATAACCTACTCAATCCACCACCTTATGCTTTCCCACCACGCTTGCTGCGTTTAATTGAACAATTAGAACAGCACCCAGAAATTGATATTGAGTTGGTGCCTGTAACCGTGTTGTGGGGACGCTCTCCCGACAAAGAAGATTCATGGTTTAAATTGCTGTTTACCGATACATGGGCAACCCCAGGTACAGTCAAACAATTGATGAATATTGGGGTACATGGTCGTCAGTCTTATTTGGAGTTTCATGAGCCGCAATCTTTACGTGCTTTGATTGAACATGCCAAAACCGAGCATCCCAACCTGTCGCCTGCGACCTTTATTGTCAACACCCTAAATAATTATTTAGATGGGCAGCGTGAAGTCGTACTTGGTCCAGACTTGTCTGACCGTCGCAATGTCATGCTCAGCCTGATCAAGTCTCCCGATGTGCAAGATGCCATCCGTCGTGAAAGTCTACGCAGTAAAATTAGCGTGATTGAAGCTGAGCGTCGTGCGATTGGTTATCTGAACGAAATTGTGTCGGACTACTCGCATGCAGCAGTACGTTTTGCCGATATGGCACTGACCCGCTTATGGACACAATTATACGATGGCGTAGAAGTGCATAATTTCAGCACCGTGCGCGAACTGGCCAAAGATTATGAAATTATCTATACCCCATGTCACCGTAGTCATATCGACTATTTGTTGCTGTCTTATGTGATTTACAAACGAGGCATGATGGTGCCGTACATTGCGGCAGGTGACAACCTAAATATGCCATTTGTCGGGCAATTGCTTCGTGGAGGCGGTGCGTTCTTTATTCGTCGTACCTTCCGTGGCAATGGTTTATATACCACTGTCTTTAAAGAATATTTGTTTAGTATTTTGTCACGCAATACGCCGCTCGAATACTTTATTGAAGGTGGACGTTCACGCACAGGCCGTTTGTTGCCACCTAAAACAGGCATGTTGGCCATGACCATTCATAGTCACTTACGTGGTCGTGCTAAACCGATTGCTTTTGTACCAACCTATATTGGTTATGAACGCCTGATGGAAGGCTCAACCTATGTGGGCGAAATGCAAGGCAAGCCAAAAGAATCTGAATCGCTAATGGGCATTTTAAAAACCATGCGAAAGATTGAACGGATTTTTGGCAAGGTGCATGTCAATTTTGGCGAACCTGTGTTTTTAGATGACGTACTAAAACAACACGATGCAGAACACATCAGCATTGAAAAAAATGATGATCCAATTCCGCCACAAGTTTCAGATGCGGTAAACACATCAGCACATGCGATTTTAGAAAACATTAACCGTGCTGCGGTAATCAACCCTGTCTCATTGCTGTCTTTAATTTTACTGGCGACACCAAAACACACGCTAGATGAAGAAATTTGCGAGAAGCAGTTAGATACTTACCGTAAGCTGCTCACTGCCCTGCCTTATGATGAGCGCACCCAAGTCACTCCATTGTCAGGCAAAGAAATTATTGCCTACGGCTTAAAGCTCAAACTGATTAAACGCGTACAGCACGTATTGGGTGATATTATTGCAATTGCAGATAATCAGGCGGTACTGCTCACCTACTTCCGCAACAACATTTTGCATGCCTTTGTTTTGCCATCATTAATTGCGGCGTTGGTAGAACACAACGGTTCGATTCGTCGTGGCGATCTCATCAATGTCATTCGTACTTTATATCCATTCTTGAAAGCTGAATTGTTCTTAAAATGGCAAGATCAAGAGCTTAAAGAAAAAATTTGTGCGTATGTAGAAGCTCTAATTCAGGCCAAATTAATTTCTGAAGATGCAGAAGGCAATTTAATTTCTCCTGCACCAAACAGTGAAGATCATAACCAACTGGTGGTCTTGGCTGCACCTGTGATGCAGAGTTTGGAGCGCTATTACATGACCTTGGCTTTAATCACACAACGTGGTTCAGGCAATATTTCTGCACGTCAGGTCGAAGAATTGAGCCACTTGGTCGGTCAGCGTTTGTCGGTGCTGTATGAATTTAACTCGCCTGAATTCTTTGACAAAGCCTTATTCCAAAGCTTTATCAAAGTGCTGACGCAACAGGGTTATATCAGTACCAATAGTGACAATGCGATTGTGTTTGACGACAACTTTAAAAACGTCGCACAATATGCCAACTTGGTTTTAGATGATGTGACTTTGCAAATGTTACAACACATCACCACCTTCAGTGATGAAGAGTTGCGTGAAGCCTTAGATGCACTGGCTGCACAGCAAGCGAAAAAACGCTTGAAACGTAAAAAGAAATAGTTTTTAAAGTTCCTTCTCTTGCACCCTATATGGCGCAAGAGAAGGAATTTTTATTATTCTATTGCAGCGAATAACTTTGCATAATCCTCAAAGCAATCTGCATGCTCTAACTGAAATCCAGTTTCCTCCATCCGCGTAGCAAAAATCCTTTTCCCCGTTTCCTGCTCACTTTCCAGCACCAACTCAGCTAAAGCACATGCACGCTGAAGTTTTAAAATGATTTCATGCAAAGGCTGTGGCTGATTATTGCTACAGATATATGATTTTGCAGGATGTACCACGTGAAGTAAATCTGCCAAGAAGCTTGCCAAATCATCAATATGAATCCGATTTGACCAATGTATATTGGGGTAACTTTGCGTGCTTCCCACAAGTTTGAGCATTCGTGCAACCGAAGTACCATAAATACCTGAAGGGCGCACAATCACACATTGTTCAGGGTAAGCCTGTTGCCACAATTGCTCCATTTGCAACAATATTTGCCCTTGTGCATCACTCGGATTAGGCACCGTATCATCATCTATACATTCACCTGCATTGTCGCCATAGACTCGTGTAGAGGACACCACAGTGATTCGTTTTACAGGATGAGCTTTTAAGGCAGCTGCAATCGGCTGCACAGAATCTACATAAGTGTGTTGATACGCCGCTACAGGACTCAAAGCCGTATTTCGTGATGGTGCAAGCAGTACATAAACAGCATCAATAGGTTGAATATGTGATAAATCGAGCTGATGAATCTCCTGAACAAGATGCGTCATATCAGGATCTGTTTTCGGACTGCGGCTAATTGTGGTAATTTGATGACCGAGCGTAAATAGTTGTTTTGCAACACGCTGCGATGTTTTACCATAACCAATAAATAGAATATGCATTCAGCACCTAATCATAGCATTTGAAGTTGAGGGGACATGGCTGCAGTCCATCAGTTGCAAGGGGTAGGCTCTGCCTCTGCTGCATTACTCGAAAAACTAAATATTTTCACCACAGATGACTTACTGTTTCATCTACCGCGTGATTATGAAGATCGTAGCACGATCATCCCCATGAACCAATTGAGTGTGGGGCGCAGCTATTTACTCGAAGGTGTGGTTAAAGGGGTGGATTTCCCTCCTGGCAAACGCAAGTCGATGGCGGTCAATTTAGAAGATGAATTTGGCAAAATCACTTTGCGTTTTTATCATATTTATAAAGGTATTACTGACCGCGCCAAACATGGCAACCGTTTAAGAGTGTTTGGTGAAGTACGGGTGGGTGCACGTGGTTTGGAAATGTACCATCCCGAACTGCAACTGATTACCGAACATACTCCTCTGCCTAAAACCCAACTGACTGCAATTTACCCAAGTACTGATGGTCTGACTCAGGCCAAATTACGCGAATACGTCAAACAAGCTTTGGCACAACATAGTGATGATTTACCCGAGCTACTGCCAGAAAAAATGACCAATGGCTATGCGCTCAAGCAGGCATTGGACTATATTCATCATCCGCCTACCGATGCCAATATGCTGCAATTGGCGCAAGGCTCACATCCTGCACAGCAACGCCTGATTTTTGAAGAACTGGTAGCACATCAAGTCAGCTTACTGACCCGCCGCGCCTATATTCAGCAAATTGCCTCGCCTGCATTTTCCCCTAGTCAAAAACTGGCACCTGCTTTACTCAGTAGCATGCCCTTTCAAATGACAGGCGCACAGCAACGGGTTTCACATGAAATTATGCAAGACCTGCAGCGTAATAAACCCATGCTGCGCTTGGTACAGGGCGATGTTGGTGCAGGTAAAACCTTGGTCGCTGCGGTTGCTGCGTGCCATGCCCTAGAAGAAGGCTGGCAAGTTGCACTGATGGCACCAACTGAAATTTTGGCAGAACAACATTATCTCAACTTTAAAAAATGGTTTGAGCCGCTTGGCTTAACTGTGGCATGGCTATCAGGTAAACAAAAAGGCAAGGCACGCGCTGCAGCTGAACTCGCCATTCAGGATGGCAGTGCCAATTTAGTCGTTGGTACACATGCGCTGTTTCAGGACAATGTGCAATTTGCCAAACTGGGTTTGGTGATTATTGACGAACAACACCGTTTTGGGGTCGATCAACGTTTGGCCTTACGCAATAAAGGCGCCAACCACACCACACCGCATCAATTGGTCATGACTGCAACACCTATTCCACGAACATTGGCGATGTCTGCCTATGGTGATTTAGATACCTCTGTCATAGATGAACTGCCGCCAGGACGCACACCTATTCAAACTGTGACTATTCCGCTAGATCGGCGTGAAGAAGTTCTACAGCGCATTGCCAGCAATTGTGCCGAAGGCAAACAAGCTTACTGGGTCTGTACTTTGGTAGAACAGTCTGAAACTTTGGATGCACAAGCGGCTGAAGCCACTTTTGCTGAAATTAAAGAGCGCTTTACTGAGCTGAATATTGGACTGGTACACGGCAAAATGAAAGCCGATGAAAAGCAGGCGGTGATGCAGCAATTTAAAGACAACCAATTGCAGTTACTGATTGCCACCACTGTCATTGAAGTCGGGGTCGATGTACCTAATGCCTCCATTATGGTGATTGAAAATGCCGAGCGCTTAGGGCTTTCACAACTACATCAGTTACGTGGACGGGTTGGACGTGGTGCCAAAGCCAGTTTCTGTGCGCTGCTATATAAAAACCCACTCTCACAAAATGGACAGGAACGTCTACGGATTATGCGTGAAACCAATGACGGTTTTATCATTGCAGAAAAAGATTTAGAGCTGCGTGGTCCTGGTGAGTTACTGGGCACCAAACAAACAGGTGATATGGGCTTTCGTGTCGCTAAATTAGAACGGGATGATCATTTGCTGGTACAGGCACATCATGTCGCACAGCAAATTTTAAAAGATTATCCTGAACATGCCGAAGCCTTATTGAAACGCTGGTTGCCTGAAGCACCACGTTATGCCTATGTTTAAATGCAGGATCATGCGATGCGTCTGGATTTAACTGTATTACAACGTGGGCTTGCCTTGTTCAAGCCACTACAACGCTGTCAGTTATGTCATGTAGATGCGCCATGGCAACATGCGGTCTGTCAAATCTGTTGGCAACAACTGCCTTGGCGCAGTCAGCCTGTTCAACGACAAGAAATGCAGATTCAAGTCGCATTTGATTATCTTTATCCCATCAATCGCATGATTCAACAATTCAAATATGAACAACAGTTACAGTACCAACTGCTGTTAGCAGGTGCATTACAGCAATTGCGCTATGACAAAATTCAGGCAATTGTGCCTATGCCTATTTCCACTGCACGCTTGGCCGAACGTGGCTATAACCAATCTTTAGTGCTGGCTAAGTCTTTGGCTAAACATCTAAATGTGCCCATTTGGCAACCTGTGACTCGCTTGCAACAGCATGCACAAAAAGGCTTAAGCCGCTTAGAGCGTCTGGAAGACATTCATCAGCAATTTCAAATTCAGACTGTGCCTAAAATTCGTTATCGTCGGGTTTTAATTGTAGATGATGTGGTCACAACAGGCAGCTCAATTCACGCACTGAAACAGCAATTGCTTAATCTTGGCTGTCATAAGGTCAATGCGGCATGTGTGGCCAGTGCTGAATAAAGTACCTAGTGCTTTAACCCTCAAAGTGACGCCATTCAACAATTAAAAGACACAACCTTACAAGCATTTGCCGTGTGCGAATTGTTGCTTTAACCAAGGCATCACCACCTCACGGGTCAGAGGTGCCAGCAAAGTGTCTTGATCATCTAAATCAACCCACTTCATTTCGGCAATTTCAGCAGCAATTTGAGGTGCTTGATCAATCTGCACCCAATACACATAACTGACTAAACGGCTGTCAGGTTCATTGGCTGTTGCGGTTTCATAACGTCCAATGAATTGTTGAATTTGTGCCTGACAGCCAATTTCTTCCGCGATTTCACGCAACATGGTCGTTTCAGGTGCTTCATTGGGTTCTAATTTGCCACCCACCTGCATAAAACAATGGGTATGCCGTTTACGTACCACCAATAACTGCTGTTCAGCATTTAAAATAATCGCCGCCGCAACAGTAATGGTGTGAGGATGAGTTTTATACATGTGCTTACTTGGTCAACTCTTGTTGCAACCATTCCAGTTCAGGTACTTCCCATTTCATTTCAGGAACACGGTACTGCTCAAACTGCTGTAAAATCTGTTCAAAACAATTAGACACAATCAACGCTTCACAAAAACGTGGCTGGGTAAAACCTTTGACTGTAGTCAGTTGTAAAAATTTCAGCAAGTCATCATAAAAACCATCGACATTAAAAAAAGCACACGGTTTAAAATGAATTCCTAGCTGCGCCCAAGTCCATTGTTCAAAAATTTCTTCCAAAGTGCCTGCCCCGCCAGGTAAAGCCACAAAGGCATCTGCCAACTCTGACATTTTAATTTTTCGGGCATGCATGTTTTCTACAATATGTAATTCGGTCAAATGCGGATGCGCCAGCTCATGTTCTGCCAGACTCTCTGGAATCACACCAATGACTCGACCACCTGCCTGCAAAGCACCGTCTGCCACCACACCCATTAAGCCTGAACGTCCACCACCGTAAATCAAGGTTTTGCCCTGCAACGCCAGTGTTTCCCCCACTTTTCGTGCATTTTCAGCAAAAACAGAATCTTTTCCTGGGGCAGAGCCACAGAAAACAGCAATTGACGCAATCATTTTTTCACCATGTTATCTGGCTGTCATGCCATAAAATTAAACTTCAGGGAGATTTTTAAATAAAATAGCATTCTGAGCAGTGTATTTAGTAAGATCCTTGTCTAAAATACACCCATCCACAAAAACCCATACTGCGCGAGGAGAAAAGACGAATGCTTGAAGCCTTTTATGCCACAGAGCGCGGTAGTCTGGAAGATGCCACCATTAATGGTGGTTTCGATTTGCACCCAGATCTGGTCTGGATTGACCTAATTGCCCCTTCACAAGAAGAACAGCAATGGGTACTGGACGCATACTCACAAAATTTACCCACATTAAAGTCTTTGGAAGACATTTCATCTTCGGCCCGATTCTACCGTGATGATGACGGTATTTTACACATTAGTACCTATTTTTTAACTAAAAATAAAAACTATCAGGTCGATGGCGAAACTGAAGACAATTCTAGTATTTTAGCCACAGTACAAACGGTTGCCTTTATTCTGCATAAAGAGCACCTGTTTACCCTACGAGGTGAAAAATTAGTGGCTTTTCGTGCTTTTCGGGCACGGGCACGACGCAATGACTACGAAATTGACTACAAAGACCCGACTTGGGTCTTACTAGGCTTGCTAGAGGCTAAGTTAGACGAGCTTGCGGATATCTTGGAAGATATCCACAAGGACTTAGAAAAGTATTCCACAGAAGTCCTAAATAACCGCCATCGTGAGCAAATTTTAGACCTCGATGACATGATTACCCGACTGGCGCAATTAGAAGATATGCTTGGGAAAGCCCAACTGTGTTTGATTGATTTACGTCGTGTCCTGACCTTCTTGGCACGTCCACGTGCGTTAGGCAGTCATATTTACGATGCAGACATTCGAGAACTCAGTGAAGATGTACGCTCACTGGTCGAACACGATGCTTTCTTATTCCAAAAAGTGCGCTTCTTACTCGACACGACTTCGGGCTTCATTAACACTGAACAGAACGACACCATTCGTCGATTCTCGATTTTACCAAGCATGTTAGCGCCACCAATGCTAGTTGCCAGTGTCTACGGCATGAACACGGATGTATTACCTTTTGCCAAAGGTACCACCAGTTTTATTGTGGTCAGTGTTATTTTAATTGGTTTCTTTATTGGCCCATTGATTTACTTCAGATGGAAAAAATGGATTTGATGCCTTTTATATTTCCTCTCCTTTTAGGAGAGGGTTAGGGAGAGGTTTGCAATTTTTCTTCTCCTTTTAGCAGCGGGTTAGAGAGGTTTGCAACCACTCATAACCTCCCTTTAGTAAAGAAAGGAAATTAACGCAATAAAAAAAGCACTTTACAAGTAGGTGCTTTTTTGTGGTTTCAGTTTTAGGCGATCAGTTTTAAATCATCTTGCAAATGACACGCTTGAATGATTTTCATCATTTTTTCAGGAACAGCTTTAAACTGTAAGCCTTTGGCTTCTGGTGTCTGACGCAACCATTGCACCAAAACAGCCAAAGCCAAAGTGCTGCCTTGTTCCAGATTTGCCAAATTCACTACCAAAGGTAGTTGCTGTTGACGAATCAACTGTATGCCTTTTTGGTAATATTGCTCAGCATTACTGAAATCTATTTTTCCAGAAACGCATAATTCCTGATTTGATAATTCAATCACGCCACACCTAACCTATTTTTTCTTTTCAACCGCAGCTTCTGCATCTGGCTTAAAGGTTGCAATAGCTTTATCAATATTGCCACCATTACGCTTCACGTTTGCCGCAAACTGGTTACGGAATTGCAAACCTAGATCAATACCCGAAACGTTGATGTTACGGATTTTCCATTGACTGCCTTTATCTGCCAACTGGAATGACACAGGAATTTTTTCACCATTGTGAACAAAGTCGATGGTTACTACAGGGTTCTTGCTGTTGGTCGCCTTATAAGGACGCATGGTGTAGGTTTGGTTACTGAATTTCGCAAACGCTGTACCATAGTTCTCAATTAAGGTTTCACGGAAGTTTTTCTCAAACTGTGCACGTTGTGCCGCTGAGCTGTATTGGTTGGTTGCATAAGTCCCCATCACAATACGGGTAAATGCTTGCGCATCTACATACGGGTCAAGGTTCTGACGCACAATGGTTTTCACCAATGCTGGATTGTTCTGCAATTTAGCATGATCTGCTTTTAAACGTGTAATCAAGCTATCGGCAACTTTTTTCACAAAAGCTGGTGGCGCTTCTGCGGGTGCAGCAAATGCAGTACCTGCCAACATGGTAGAAAGCACACTTACCGCCAGAGTTTGCTTTAAAAGTGTTTTCACGGACAATCTCCTCAATTACTCAACAAATGACACTTCTGCATCTGTTGTTTCAGCTGTCGCTGTATCTGTGTCTGACGCTGCATTGGATGTTTTCGCTGCACCGCCAGTAATAAACTTACTGATTAAATCTTCTAAATCCATGGTGCCTTGGGTATTGGCAATGCTTTCGCCACGTTTCACAAAGTTCAAACCACCACCTGGAACAACTTTGAGATACTTCTCACCCAACAAACCATTGGTTGCAACCATTATGTAAGCATCTTCATCAATACTGGTGATGGATTTCATGTTACTCAACAGTTGTTGTTCCATTTCTTTTTGTTGCTCAGGACTTGCCTGTTCGTATTCAGCACTGTAACGCAATTCTTCAACTGCATAATTTTGCACTGTTTTTAATTGCTCAGCATTAAAACTGGTCAGTTTACCATCCAACTCAAATTCAACAGTGGCCAAACGTGATACAGGGTCTAAGGTGATGTCATTCACACGCCCAATGGTCACACCGCTCATGGTGACTTTAGCACGTGGTTTTAAACCATTCACATTGTCAAACGTTGCGGTCATATTATAGCTGTCACGTAAATTGGTTCCGACCAATCCACTGACTTTCATCGCCAAGAAAAACAATGCAATGCCTGTCAGAATGACAAAAACACCTACGGCCAGCTCACTAGTACGTGATTTCATTAAACACCTCCGAACATGACCGCAGTCAACACAAAATCAAAACCTAAAACACATAATGAAGAATACACCACGGTGCGCGTGGTCGACGTTGCAATGCCTTCTGAGGTCGGCACACAGGCATAGCCCTGATACACTGCAATCCAGGTACAAATTAATGCAAAAACAAAACTTTTAATAATGGTGCCATTAAAAATATCTTTATAGAATTGCACGCTGCTTTGCATGCCACCCCAGAAAGAACCTTCATCTACACCCAGAAAATCTACCCCAACCATTTTGCCGCCCATAATGCCAATCGCAGCAAAAATAATGGATAGCATTGGCAGGCTAACTATACCCGCCCATAAACGCGGCGATACAATACGCTTGAGTGGGTCTACCCCAATCATTTCCATACTGGCCAATTGTTCTGTAGCTTTCATCAGACCAATTTCAGCGGTTAAGGCAGAGCCTGCACGTCCTGCAAATAACAATGCTGCAACCACAGGGGCGAGTTCACGTAACAAGGTTAAAGACACCATGGTACCAAGCATGGCTTCCGAGCCAATATTGACCAAAATGGAGTAACCTTGTAAGCCTAAAACCAAACCAATGAATAAACCCGAGACCGCAATAATGAGTAGGGACATAACGCCTACACGGTACATCTGGTAAACAAACAGTTTTACCCCAAGCCAAGTTGGCATGGAAAATAAGATTTGCAACAACATTTGGGTGGCGACACCAATGCCACGAACACGCTCAATGACGCGTTGACCTAATGCGGCAATAGCATTCATGAACGCACCTCATCACTTAAATAAGCCCGATGGCTAAATTGATAATCGACAGGCCCTTCGGCAGCGCCTGTTAAGAACTGACGTACAAATGCCGATTCATGCTGTTGTAATTCCGCAGGTGTACCTTCGCCCTGAATCACGCCTTCAGCAATAATATAAATGTAGTCAGCAATCGACAGCGTTTCACCCACATCATGCGACACAATAATAGTGGTTAAATCCAACGCTTCACGTAAAGAACGAATTAAACGAGTCAGTACACCTTTTACAATCGGGTCTTGGCCTGCAAATGGCTCATCGTACATGATCAATTCAGGGTCTAAAGCAATCGCACGTGCTAAGGCTACACGACGGTTCATCCCACCCGATAATTCTGCAGGCATGAGTTGTTCTGTACCACGTAAACCCACAGCTTCGAGTTTTAACGCCACCAGTTCTGCAATTAAATGCTCTGGTAACTTAGTATGCGCGCGCAATGGAAATGCCACGTTTTCATACACGCTCATATCGGTAAACAATGCGCCGCTTTGGAATAACATGCCCATACGTGCCCGGGCAGCAAACAACTCCTGACGTGACATATCTGCAAGGTTTTTTCCATCCAGTAAAATATCACCATGATCGGGCGCCAGTTGACCACCAATCAAGCGTAATAATGTGGTTTTACCTGTACCAGAAGGTCCCATAATGGCCGTAATTTGCCCACGGCGAATTTTTAAACTGACATTTTCAAAAATGACACGTTTCCCTCGCTTAAAGCTCAGTTCATTGACTTCAATCAATGACGGCTCATGTTGAGGTGTTGAATTATTCATAGCTGAGGGTCTTCCTGCATTTTTTCAGCACGCATACTATAAAGGATTGAAGCATAAAATGTTATCTAGCAAATTTTTTAAAACTGTGCACGTCTTGTGCAACTATAAATATTATTGTTATCTAAATCACTTTCATTACAGCAAACACTTAAAAATAAGAGGAAATAATATAATAAATTAAATTACATAAAATCAGCGCTAAACCAATATACGGCATCATCCCCTCTCTCGTCTGCATCAGCATTCGCAAGCCATCGATGTTCATAATTCGCACAACACAATAAAAACATGACACAGTATACATTTTATTCAGACGGAAAATCATTTTTTAACATAAAAAAACCGGTGATCAACACCGGTTTTCTTTAAGCTGACGCTTCAGATAACGCTTAGTCGTTAAATTTACGACGTGGGCGATCAAAACCACCTTCGCGGCGTGGACGATCTGAATTGAACTCACGACGTGGACGATCTTCGCCACCAAATGAACGCTTAGGACGATCATCAAAAGAACGTGGTTGACGGTCACCAAAACCACCTTCACGACGTGCAGGACGATCACCAAAATCACGTTTTGGACGATCACCAAAGCCACCTTCGCGACGTGGTTTATAGTCTACGCGGTTGCCACGGTTGTCATCATTCGCATCAAAACGTGGTTTATCGTTGAAACCACCTTCGCGACGTGGACGGTCTGAATTAAATTCACGACGTGGGCGATCTTCAAATGAACGTTGTGGACGGTCACCGAAACCACCTTCACGGCGTGGACGATCTGAGTTGAACTCGCGGCGTGGACGATCTTCAAATGAACGTTGTGGACGGTCACCAAAGCCACCTTCACGGCGTGGACGATCTGAGTTGAACTCGCGACGTGGGCGATCTTCACCAAATGCAGGACGTTCACCACGTGGTTTGTCATCGAAGCTACGACGTGGACGATCATCACCACCTTCACGACGTTTAAAGTTGCTTTCGCCTTCAAAACGACGACCGCCACCAAAACCGCCACGACCACCGCGACCGCCATCACGACGACCACGACCACCGTCACGACCAGAACGTGCTGGTGGTGGAGATGGCTCTAAGCCTTCAATTTCAGAAACGCTTAAACGTGCATCCAAGAAATCTTCCAAAGCACGGATTTTGCCACGCTCACGGTAAGTTGCCAAAGTAATGGCATTACCGGTACGACCCGCACGACCTGTACGACCAATACGGTGTACATAGTCTTCATTTTTCATTGGTAAACCAAAGTTGATCACGTGAGAAATCGTTGGTACGTCTAAACCACGTGCTGCTACGTCAGTTGCAACCAAAATTTTTGCACGACCTTCACGAATGCTACGTAAACGACGGTTACGTACAGTCTGTGGCATTGCACCGTGTAGAGCAACGACAGAGTGACCTGCTTCAGCCAATTCTTCAGCCAACATGTCGGTATCTTCTTGAGTCGATGCGAATACAACCGCTTGGTCTACACCTTCATCAGACAACCAGTGTGACAATAATTTTTTCTTGTGCTCAAAGCCATCTGTCCAGTGTAAAGTCTGGGTGATGTCCATGTTGGTTGAGTGACCTGTTTCAATTGCAATACGCACAGGTTCATTCATCATACGTTCTGCAAGCGTGATAATACGGCTTGCAAAAGTAGCAGAGAACATTAGTGTTTGTTTACGGTTAGCAGCCAAGTCGCTAATGGCTTCTAGGTCTTCAGAGAAACCTAGGTCAAGCATACGGTCAGCTTCGTCTACAATTAAAGCATCAACTTTATCGAGCTTAATTTGACGACGGTTCACCAAGTCAAGTAAACGACCTGGAGTCGCTACAACCACTTGTGCACCTTTTAATTGTTGGATTTGCTTACCAAAAGGCATACCACCCATGATTGCTGCAATACGCACACCTTTCATATGACGTACAAATGCAATCGCATCTTGGCTGACTTGTTGCGCCAACTCACGTGTTGGGCAAAGTACCAAAATAGATGGCTGAGTAATGGCTTTCATGCGTTCTTTAAAAGGAACGAAAGTATCTTGGTTAGCAAGCGCGTTTAAAGTTGGGAGTAAGAACGCAGCAGTTTTACCAGAACCTGTTTGGCTAGACACCAATAAGTCTTTACCTTCAAGTGCCGCTGGAATCGATTGTTCTTGAACAGGAGTCGGCGTAGTAAAGTTCAAGCCTTCTAAAGCTTGTTGTAAAGATTCGTGTAAAGAAAAATCAGCAAAAGTTTTGCTCATAGAGATTTTCACCCTGAAAATGGGTGCTCCATTAAAATAAAGTCAGATGGACATCGGCAAAAAGCGGTACAGCAATTATCGCTGACAATGTAAGATTCAGCGGCGATCCGAGTAACGACGATGTGATATAACGCACGCATGATTACGGCTTAACCTGAAGGAATCGCTTTAGCGATTGGGGCGCGAGATATCGTCCTCTCTTTGGACCGCACGCGCATACACAATGATTAGAAGAGAAATGTTCAGGTAATGAACAGAAATTAAGTGCGTGGGCGGATTATAGCAGGATTATTTTAAAAGTCACCTTATTTAATCTACTTTTGCATTTTTTTGTGTAAACCTTGATATATCCTGCTTTTTAGCGAGTATACCCACAATCAAAATAGATCTTAAATTAGCTATTTTAGACCAGTTGATAAAAGAAAAGCCCTCAAGATAGAGAGCTTTACTCATTTTTACGACGGCGTAGATCGTGTGATCTGATTATTTAGCCGCTTCACCCCAAGCAGGTACAACGGCTTTCATAAGTGGTTTTAACATTTTCATTGAACATGCCAAAACTTGACCATTTTCCATAGAGTCGCTACCACCACGCGCATCGACCACTGTACCGCCCGCTTCTTTCACAATCAGCTCACCAGCAGCAATATCCCACGGTTTTAAGCCAAGTTCAAAATAACCATCTAAACGGCCTGCAGCCACATAAGCCAAGTCTAAAGCGGCAGAACCTGCACGGCGGTATTGCGCACCAGCTTCGGTTACATTCAATAAACTTTCAAAATGGTTTTTGGCATAAGAGATGATTTCACCATCACGCTTGGCACGATAAGCATGCCCAACGGCTAAGAAAGTGTTTTCTAGGCTGTCTTTTACATTTACACGAATACGACGCTGATTCATCATCGCACCACGGCCACGGCTCGCAGAGAACAATTCATCTTTTACAGGGTCGTAAATTACACCGTGCTGCGTTACACCTTTGTGTTGTACCGCAATAGAAATACAGAAATGAGGGAAACCGTGAACGAAGTTTAAAGTGCCATCTAAAGGATCAATTACCCAGCACCAATCGGCATCATGGCCTTTGCCTTCCTGCATGCCAAACTCTTCGCCCAGGAAGCTGTGATTTTTATAACTTTTACGCAAAGTATCAATGGTCAATTGCTCGAGGTAACGGTCTACACGCGTTACAGGACCATCAATCCCTTTTTCTTCGACTTGTAGATCGAGTTTATGACGATTCTGATGCGCTTTTAAAAGCTCTTGACCAACTGTTTGAGCCGCACGCGCAGCCATCACCACCATAGGTTCCATTGAACACCCACTACAAATTTGAAGAGATTGATAAAGAATAATGCATGAAAGCCCCAACATTTTAACAAATATTGAGGCTTTTGGGGAAGAAGTGTTGCTAAATTTAATTCAGTACAGACTGCTGCACGTGCTGCCAAGTTTTTTGCATCGATTTTTCAATGCCTTGGGCATCTAGACCTGCTTGCTGCAACATTTGAGCATGTGTTGCTTGTTGCATAAAGCTGTCTTCTAAACCTAAATGAATAATCGGCCTGACAATCTGTGCTTTCGCCAAGTATTCACTTACTGCGCTGCCTGCGCCACCCATAATTGCATGTTCTTCTACGGTCACGAATAGAGCAGTACTTTCGGCAATATCCGACAGTAGTTTTTCATCCAACGGCTTCACAAAACGCATGTTCACCACACGAACTGCGACCTCATGCTGTTTGGCAAAGGCTTCGGCTGCTTCAACAGCCGCTTGTACACGACTACCAAAGGCTAAAACAGAAACATAGTCATCATACTGAGTATTGAACTGTGCCACAATTTCCGCTTGCCCTAATGGAATTGCGGTCATTTGTTGCTGAATTTCAACACCTAGGCCATTACCACGTGGGTAACGCACTGCTGCAGGACCGTTGTATAAATAGGCTGTATGCAGCATCTGACGACATTCATTTTCGTCTTTTGGCGCCATAATGACGATATTTGGCACAGTACGCATATAGGCATAATCGTATGCCCCCGCATGCGTTGGGCCATCTTCACCAACCAAACCTGCACGGTCAATACCAAAAGTCACATCTAAATTTTGTAAGGCCACATCATGAATGAGTTGGTCATAACCACGCTGTAAGAAGGTCGAATAAATTGCGACCACGGGCTTTAAGCCTTCACAGGCCATGCCTGCAGCCAAAGTCACTGCATGCTGTTCGGCAATGGCAACATCAAAAAAACGTTCAGGAAATTGTTTGGCAAACTGTACCATGCCTGAACCTTCACACATGGCTGGCGTAATGGCCAATAAACGTGAATCCTGTTCGGCCTGATCGCATAACCACTGTCCAAACACATCGGAATATTTTGGTGCTGTAACAGGCGCAGCTTTGGCATGGATTTTAGTTATCGCGTGATATTTAATTTGATCGGCTTCTGCCGGAACAAAGCCTTTGCCTTTTTTTGTGTAAACGTGAATTAAACGTGGGCCTTTACGTTTTTTCAGGGCATTAAAAACTTGCGCCAATTGTTCAACATCATGCCCATCGAAAGGGCCGAAATAATCAAAACCGATGGCTTTAAATAAGTTGTCTGCAGCTTCGGTAGCAGCACAATGCAAACGTGAGTTGTACGTCCACTTCGGATGTGGCTGCACGTAGGCTTCACCTGTTTCACTCACATGAACGGATTCACCACGTTCCCAAATTGCAGCAAGGTGTTTGGCAAAGCCGCCTGTGCTGCATGAAATAGACATATCATTGTCATTCAGCACCACCATCATATCAGCCTGATGCGCAACTGCATCATTCATGGCTTCAAAGGCCATCCCTGCCGTCATAGCGCCATCACCAATAATTGCTACCACTTCACATGGGTTTTGCTGATAACGACGTGCCAATGCCATCCCCAAACCTGCAGAAATGGCTGTTGAGGAGTGACCAACACCAAAGGTATCGAATATAGATTCTTCACGTGCAGGAAATGCCGCCAAACCATCTTTTGCGCGAATGGTCGTGAGTTGTTCACGGCGTCCTGTCAGTGCTTTATGCGGATAAGCCTGATGACCGACATCCCAAATCAAGCGGTCTTTTGGGGTATTAAAACAATAATGCAGCGCAACGGTCAGTTCGATCACGCCTAAGTTTGCGCCAAAGTGTCCTCCACTTTGACCTGCGGCATACAAAATGAATTGACGTAACTCATCCGCCACTTGTGGAAGCTGGCTTTGCGCGAGTAAACGTAATTGCTGCGGATGATCAATCGCATCGAGCAATGGTGTTACAGGGCGTTGAGTTGGAATTTCTGTATACAGCATATGTGGCAAAGCCTTCTAAAGCCTGGCAAATCCTAAGCTAGGTCAATGGGAATTACTCGATCATATAACCGAATGGTATCACCTTCAATCAGCCACATTTCTAGCGGTGTAGTTTTGAGCAATGATTTCAGTTGGGCACACGTTGGGTGCGTAGATTATCCTGAATAATCTAACTATTTATCAACCATTATCGTGTGCTTTATACAAAAAAGAAAATCTTCTGTATAAATTCGTGTTTGCTATTCTACTAATGTCTGAGCATTACGCTATACTTTAAACAATTTATCGACTATTCACGAGTTAAACAGTGCCGATTAAGTTTGTCGCAACCTCACGATTACCGACTGCATTTGGTGAGTTCAAGATTACGGTATTTCAAGATCCTGAAACTGGCGAAGAACATGTGGCATTATCCAAAGGTTTAGACACCGCACCTAGCGAACCTGTTTTAGTACGCATCCACTCAGAATGTTTAACTGGCGATGCTTTCGCGTCTTTGAAGTGCGATTGTGGCCCGCAGTTACAAGCTACTCAGCGCCTGATTAATGATGCAGGACAAGGGGTGATTTTATATTTACGCCAAGAAGGCCGCGGCATTGGCTTGACCAATAAAATTCGTGCTTATGCCCTGCAAGATCAAGGACATGACACCGTCGATGCCAATTTGATGCTGAATTTACCTGCCGATGCACGTCGCTATGACATGTGCAGCATTATGCTAGATCATTTGCAGGTCAAGGCTGTACGCCTAATTACCAACAACCCGTTGAAAATTCAAGCATTGCAAGAACAAGGAATTACTGTAGTAGACCGCGTACCACTCACTGTGGGTTTGAATCCATTCAATGAGGAGTATTTGCAAACCAAGCATGAGCGTATGGCGCACATGTATGATAAAGGTGACTTCTAAGTCACCTTTTTTAATTAGGGATGCCGCAATTTAGAACTGATTTACTTAAATCGTCATCGAAAAAATACGGTTATTTGGCATACGGCGTTTTAAGCGCAAATCAAAGGCCATACAAATATTGCGCACAAAGGGTTTGCCTTTTTCCAAAATTTGAATGTGCTGATCTTGAATCGACAGCAATTCATCTTCTTGCATTTCTTGCAATTGCTGCAATACCTGCTCAATTTCTGCAAAGTTCAGTTCGGGATTAGCCCAAGAGGTTTCAAAGCTGCACATTAAATTCAAAATGTGCTGACGAATCACCAAATCTTCCCGATTCAACACATGCCCTTTAAACACAGGAATCTCGTTGCGTTCTAAACGTGCGTAATAATCTTCAATACTTTTTTCATTTTGGGCAAAGCTATACCAACTGTCGCTGATTGATGAAACACCTAAACCAATCATGACCTGTGTTTTAGATGCGGTATACCCCATAAAGTTACGATGCAAACTGCCATTTTTAAATGACTGGTACATACCATCACTGGCTAAAGCAAAGTGATCCATGCCAATTTCATGGTAACCATGTGCCAAGAGTCGATTTTTGCCTTCTTCATAGCACTGACGTTTTAATTCATCTTTAGGCACATCTTCATCTTTAAAACCACGTTGACCATTACCTTTAATCCAAGGCACATGTGCATAACTATAAAATGCCAAGCGGTCTGGCATTAAACGATGGGTCTGTTCAATGGTATTCAACACATCATCTAAATTCTGAAATGGCAAACCAAACACTAGATCATGCGAAATAGAATCATAGCCAATTTCACGCGCCCACTCGGTCACACGTTGCACATGCTCAAAAGGCTGCAGTCGATGAATAGCACGTTGTACTTTTTCATTGTAGTCTTGCACACCATAACTAACCCGACGAAAACCCAAATCATATAAAGCCTGTAAATGCTCACGAGTGGTGTTATTGGGATGCCCTTCAAAACTAAATTCATGTTGATCAGCCACTTCAGCTTTAGCCAAAATGCCCTGAATCAACTGCGTTAGGTGTTCCACTGAAAAGAAAGTCGGTGTACCGCCGCCCAAATGAATTTCTTTAATAATTGGTGTAGCTTTCAGCAACTGACAATACAAGTCCCATTCTTTTAATACCGCCTGGATATAAGGCTGTTCAACCTCATGCCTCTTGGTAACCCGCTTATGACAGCCACAAAACGTACATAAACTTTCACAAAATGGCAGATGAATATACAGACTGATACCTTCACTGGCATTGGATTCATCAAAAGAACGCTTCAGGGTTTGCTGCCATGCCTCTGCAGAGAATGTTTCGTCATCCCAATATGGCACGGTTGGATAACTGGTATAGCGTGGTCCAGGCACATTGTATTTTTGAATTAAAGAATTTGCCTGCTGTGTCATCCCATCTGCCTCATCCAGTGAATTAGCGCCCTGCAAAATTTGCTTTGGCCTGCAAACTATTGTGCTGAGCTTGTAAGTGGAAATCAACCTAGTCTTTTGCTCGGAATACTCTGGATAAAATGCTCTATTTACCTCATTCACAGAATAGTTTGCTAAGACAATTCAGACAAAGCGCTTAATTTTTAGAGGCTTTTATGTTTTGATGTAAGCCATTTTATTTTTATGCTGAGGTGGCCATGTCGCATCCTACTCACGCGGATATTCAGCGGGTACGTGAATTTCTTCTCGATTTACAGGCGCGAATTTGTGCGGCTTTAGAACAACAAGAACAAGCAGGTGGCGGAAACGCACAGTTTGAAATTGATGACTGGCAACGTCCTGAAGGTGGCGGTGGTCGTTCCCGTGTCTTACAAAACGGTACGGTGATTGAAAAAGGCGGGGTGATGTTCTCACACATCAACATCTCCAAACTACCAGCCTCTGCAACAGAACGCCATCCGAATATTGCAGGTGCACCTGCGCAGGCGATGGGCGTGTCATTGGTGATTCACCCGAAAAACCCGAATGTGCCAACTTCACATGCCAATGTGCGTTTATTTGTCGCTGAACCCGAAGGACAGCCGCCAATTTGGTGGTTCGGTGGTGGTTTTGACCTGACACCGTTTTATCCAAATGACGAAGATGTTTTGGCATGGCACCAAACTGCACATGATTTGTGTGCCCCTTTTGGTGAAAAGGTTTACGCAGAACATAAAAAATGGTGTGATGACTACTTTTATTTAAAGCACCGTGATGAACAACGTGGTGTCGGTGGCTTATTTTTTGATGACTTGAATCAATGGGACTTTGAAACCTGTTTTAACTATATTCAGGCTGTTGGCAATGGTTATTTGGAAGCGATTCTGCCAATTTTTAAACGTAACCGTGACAAAGCCTATACTGAAGCACAACGCGAGTTTCAGCTTTACCGTCGCGGGCGTTATGTTGAATACAATCTAGTCTATGACCGTGGCACCTTATTTGGTTTACAAACAGGTGGACGGATTGAGTCAATTTTAGTGAGTTTACCGAACTTGGCAGGCTGGTCGTATCGTCCTGAATGGGCGGAAGATTCAGCAGAGAAAAAACTCACTGACTACTATTTAAAACCTCGCGACTGGTTAAATCTCGAAGCCAGCTCACTGTAGAAAAGATCACATTCAACTTCTAAAAAAGCGATTCCTCCACGAATCGCTTTTTTGCTTACAAACTTTATCGCTTATTTTCAAATCAATAAATATGCACAGCATCAATTAACTGTCATGATGTTGCGGATGGACTTTAATAGACGATGTGACTGCGCACGCGACTCTACGATGCAACCAGACATGAATAAAAAAATTCATCATTCAAACAGACTGCATCGCAAGCTTATTCATCAAACTGTCAAAGCAACATGACAAACTGCGCCACATCTGTCAGGAGATATCCATGCTGCACACATTCACCAAACCCAAAATTATTTTATTTTGGTCTACCTTTGCCATTTTAGTTGGCTCAATTTGCATGACTTTTATCTTTGAAAGTCATCTATCAGATGGTTTGGCCATTAGCAGCAGTATTTTGGCAGGCATTGCCATGTTTGTGACTGCAGCAATTTTAGTTTTGGAAACAGTGCTCGCCATTTGTAATCCTTAACCCTTCCACGCGTTTATCTTCCAGCTAAAATTTTAGCGCTTTCACAGCAGTGATAGCCACAGGTTTTTATTCTGTGCAACGCTTCAGTCCACGCCCAATTTCACGTATATTGGTCTGCATTTCAGTATCTGGATTTTGGCACATGCGCAAACAATTTGCCGTGATTGGCAACCCAATTGAACAATCTCGCTCTCCTGAACTGCATCATGCTTTTGCAGACAAAACCGGCATTCAACTGCAATACAGCAAACGCCTTGCCCCACTGGATGGTTTTCGTGACAGCGTGCAGGACTTTTTTGCGCAAGGTGGTGTCGGTATGAATGTGACCGTGCCATTTAAAGAACAAGCCTTTGCTGAATGTGGCGTATTGACCGAGCGTGCCAAAATTGCCAAAGCTGTCAACACCCTATGGATGCAAGATGGTGTTCTACATGGCGACAATACCGATGGACAAGGCTTAGTCGATGCCATTACCGCATTGGGCTGGAACTTAAAACAAAGCGACATTCTGATTATTGGTGCAGGTGGTGCAACACGTGGCGTCATCTATCCATTGGTTCAAGCAGGTGCGAAGAAAATCGTGATTGCTAACCGTACCCTTGCTCGTGCAGAACAACTGGTTGCCGACTTACAAGCCGCTGTACCACAAGCCGAACTACAGGCCATGGCGCTAACCGATTTAACAGGTCAATTTGATTTGGCCATTAATGCAACCTCTGCCAGTTTAACTGGGGATGCCTTGGTACTGCCTGAAAGTTTGAAATTTAACTCTGCCTATGAAATGGCATACGGCAAAGCATCTAGCTTTTTAGAACAAGCCAAAGCCCGTGGCGTACCCACTTCGGAAGGTTTTGGTATGTTGGTTGGTCAAGCCATTGAATCTTTTTACATTTGGAATGGGGTGAAACCTGAGTTAAAAGATTTCCTCTAAATCATCATTCAAGAAAATAGCCCGTTAGCATCAGCAAAAGGGCTATTTTTTGAACTGGACAATCTTGTTTAACCATGACTGCCCATTTTTTATGCTCGGTTTATTTCACATATTTCTGCATATCTTCATATGCATCCATATAAATTTCATAATCAATCATTTCAGCCTGTTCTAAGCTCAGAGGCTGAATTGAACGCTGACTCATTTTACCTTTTTGATGATCAATATAAGTTTGACCTAAAATCTGTGCCGTTTTCTTTAAATTGGCGAGATCCGGCGTATCCCAAGTATAGGCAGCTTGATACAACTTTTGATATTGCTGCGCAAACATCTGTTGTGGCTGTTTATATTGTTGTTTGAGCTTACGCCATTCCAATGCTACTTTATTTTCATCGACGGCATCTTCAGTCAAATTATTAAGATGACGACCAATGGCGTTATTAAATTGTACATCTTCCTGCAAATGATGCTTAGCTTGCAGGGCTTCAATCCGTTTGAGTGCTGCACCTTGCGGGTCATAGTAGCGCTCGTCACTAAACCAATAGGCATAGACTTCTGCCATTTCCTGCAAAGTTTGCGGACTTAAGTTTTTCACCCACTCACGCTGCTCTGCTGCCATGTGCACTAAAAATAAAGTCTGATAAGTTTCACTAAATGAACCTTTTTGTTGATAGGTCTTTTCAGCCAATTGCTTTAATTCATCGGTATAACTGAGTGTAGCTGTGATGGCTGCCTGCTCACTGGCTGCCGTATCCTGTTCCAGACTACGACCTAAATTTTTCACCCATTTTTCTAAAATAGAATCTTTACTGACTTCTTGAATAGACTTTGCCTGACGCAATGCTGCACGGTCTATCTTATTAGCATTTCCATAATTGGAAATCTGCACATCATTACGCACATGAATAGTGCCATAATTTTCACGCTCAAATTGCAGGGCATAATCCACTTTTGCGGCACGCCCCTGATCATCTAAAGCCACATCAATTTGAATGGGTGTTTTTTTACGTGCATCAGTCGTGTTCATAATCTGCTGAATTTCAGCCTGATGTTTTTGCCACAACGCTGCAAAAGCTGCTGCATCAACCAATTGTTCAGAACGGTAGGGTTTAAAAAGTTCAGCCAGTTTTTCTTGCGGGGTATTAAAATGCGCCTCAAATACCGATTCTGCCTGTGCAGCACGGCTTTCGGTAAAGGCTTTTAATTCATAAGCATACGCACAATAGGTCAAATCACCCACTTTGGCTGTTTTGGCTGTTTCAATAAGATGCTCACAATCTTGCTCACTTAATATGTTTTCTTCTAATGCAGCTGCATTTATCGCCTCTTTGGCTGCCTGAGTTGCTGCATCATAAGCCTCTGAGGATGCTGCTTCTGTCACCACTGTTGAATCAGCAGCCTCATCTTCCTGATTTGATTCAGTCTCATAAAACTTCTGGCTGACCAAATTACGCAAGGCGACCGCTGCTTGATACGCTACGAAGCCTTCTTGGCTCATGCCATAATCTTCAGCCGTTTCATTTTGTTTTAAATATTCTTCAGGACTCAACTCTTTGGCAGGTGCATCTTGAGCATGCTCAGACGATGCATTAGCTGCCACTTGCTCCGTAGCATCTTCTGTTGCTGCTGCCTGCCCTAACACGGTCTGCTGTAAATACGGCGCATTGACATGATCAAACATCGACAACTGCAGCATCATGTCTTCTAAGCTGCTGCTATAGCGGATTTTTTCACTGAATTTCTGTTGGCGCTCTGCCGTAGTTAAATTCACTTTTTGAATTTGTTGGGAACCTGCCAAAACATAAGGCACTGCGTTTAATGCTTTTAAATACGCTGCAAATTCCTTTACCTTCACCCGTTCAATGTCTGACTTATATTTAGAAAAGTCGACATAGGCAAAGTCATTTTGGCTGTCTTTATTGACCAGATACGGCAGCAATGAAAAATAATTGGTATAAAACTTGTACTCATTAAAATCAATCACCATCGGTACTTTCATTTGTACCAACAGCGTCGGTTTTTCATAACGGGCTGCCACATTTAAGGCTGCTATTTTTTGGCGATAATGTACCGATCCGTCATAGTCAAACTGTGTATCGTTCAGCACATTTAACATAAAATCAAAGGGATTAGATTTTCCTGCAACACCCAAAACATCAGATGCGCTGCGCTGCTCCTTTGCCATAGCCGCATATAAATTTTGCTTTTCTTGGGTACTTAAACGAATTTTTTGCTGTTTTAAATGTTGATCTACCTGCTTTTTGAGCGCTGGGTCTAATTCAGCAGGCTGTGTAGTCACTGTTTTAGAGGGGCTATCCTGTTGTTTGGCTTGCACGCGCAATTGACCTTGAAAGTCATAACTTGGCGTTTCAAAAATGGCATTTAAGCCAGTCACAGCTTTTTGTTCTAAGGTCACCGCCTGATTGGAATTGGTCTTTATGACATGCTGCGAACAACCTGTTGCCGCTAAACTAAAAAGACATAAAGATAAATATTTTAATTGTACCTTCATTGGTAAACACCTTATATTCATTATAGATTGGTCTATTCAAACGCACAGATTATGATACATTCTAACATAGTGTTCTATTCATATTTTTAGGTTGAAAAATTTTCATAATTCGCATTTCTGACATTTTTATTCGCTATTCTTATCAATGTATTTTGACCATGAGTGTGAATAATCAACATATCGATACAGATAATCCAAAACTATTTCTAAATTAGGATTAAGACTATGCCAGCATATAAAGCCCCATTACACGATATTCGTTTCTTAATGAACGAAGTGCTTGATTACCCGACCCATTACAAAAATCTTTCTAACGGTGAACTTGCAGACGCAGATACAGTCGATATGATTTTAGAAGGTGCAGCAGATTTCTGTGAAAATGTACTTTCTCCACTCAATCAATCTGGCGATGAAGAAGGCTGTCATTTTGAAAATGGCGATGTAACTACACCTAAAGGCTTTAAAGAAGCCTATGACCAATTTGTTCAAGGTGGTTGGCAAGGTCTGTCTTACCCTGAACAGTACGGCGGTCAAAACCTGCCTATGTCACTTAACCTCATCAAATCTGAAATGATGGGTACTGCCAACTGGTCATTCCAAATGTACCCAGGTTTAAGTGTGGGCTGTATCAACACTATTATGCAATTTGGTACTGAAGAGCAAAAAGACACTTATTTACCGCACTTGGTAGCGGGCACATGGTCGGGCACGATGTGTTTAACTGAACCACAATGTGGTACTGACTTGGGTCAGGTCAAAACTAAAGCTGAACCTCAAGCCGATGGCACCTATGCTATTTCAGGCACCAAAATCTTTATTTCTGCAGGTGAACACGACCTGACTGAAAACATTATTCACATTGTTTTAGCACGTCTTCCAGATGCACCTGCGGGTACGAAAGGTATTTCGTTATTTATCGTACCGAAGTTCTTGCCGACTGCAGAAGGCGCTGTGGGTGAACGAAACCCTGTAACTTGTGGCTCTATTGAGCACAAAATGGGGATCCGTGCTTCTGCAACTGCGGTCTTAAACTTTGACAATGCGGTGGGTTATTTGATTGGTGAACCAAATAAAGGCTTACATGCCATGTTTACCTTTATGAATACCGCGCGTATTGGTACAGCAATCCAAGGGATTTGCCATGCAGAATTGGCTTTCCAAGGTGCTTTACCGTATGCCAAAGAACGTATGTCTATGCGTGCACTTTCAGGTAAAAAAGACCCTGAAAAAGCAGCTGATGCAATTATTCACCATGCCGATGTACGTCGTATGCTGTTGACTCAAAAAGCAGTAGCTGAAGGCGGTCGTGCCATGATTTATCATGCTGCACAATTGGCAGACAAAATGAATGATGCCTTAATGCGTGGCGATACCGCTGCCTTTGAAGCACATGATGACCATTTAGGTTTCTACACTCCTATCTTAAAAGGCTTCTTGACTGAAATGGGTTATGAAGCAGCCAACCACGGCATGCAAGTCTATGGCGGTCATGGCTATATTAAAGAATGGGGCATGGAGCAAATTGTACGTGACTCACGTATTTCAACACTTTACGAAGGTACCACTGGTGTTCAGGCACTCGATTTGATTGGTCGTAAAGTCTTATTAAGCTCTAAAGGCAAAGTGATTCGTGACTACACAGCTGAAATTTTAAAATTCTGTGGTCAACACGCACGTAATAAATACATGCGTCGTTTTGCATGGGACTTGACTAAGCTATGTGCACAATGGAATGCATTAACTGTGCGTATTATGTTGGCAGCACGTAAAGACCGTGACATCGTTTCTAGCGCTTCAGTTGATTTCTTGATGTTCTCTGGTTATGTGATGATGGCTTATTTCTGGGCACAACAAGCGGCTGTCGCTTCAACTAAATTAGCAGAAGGCAACGGTCAGGAAACACCTGAATTCTATAAAGCCAAAATCAAAGTTGCCGATTTCTACTTTGAGCGTTTATTGCCACGTACCCAAGGTCATGCAGAAGCAATGGTGAATCCATCTAAAACTATGACCGCTTTAGCTCCAGAACATTTTAGTTTTGATTACTAAAATTTTCTGAGTAGAAGTAAATAAAAAGAGCGCACTATGCGCTCTTTTTTTTATTTACATCACAATATCTCAGATCTGAATCTTTTTCAGCCACGCATCAAAGAAACGCTTCCAATACCGAGTTTAAAAACACATGCCCTTGCTCGGTACATGCCAGTCGGTTTGGATCATTCTGCAATAATTGACGCTGACGCAAAGTGCCTAAAATATCCTGCATATCGGCTAAATTTAAACCTGTACGAGCAGCATACAGTTTTGCATCTACCCCATCATTCAGGCGCAGCGCATTCATCATAAACTCAAATGGCAACTCTTCTGCGCTAATCGCTTTAAACTGCAAATGCTCTGCAGGCACTTTGGCTAAATAATCTTTTGGCAACCGGGTTTTCTGGAAACGATACACCCCATCAGGCAAAGTCACTTTGCCATGTGCCCCAGCCCCAATCGCTAAATAATCGCCAAATTGCCAATAATTTAAATTATGTGCAGACGGCAGCTCTTTACGCCATGCCGAGACTTCATAATTCACAAAACCTTGCGCAGTTAAATAAGCTTCACCCTGTGCCTGAATCTCTTCCAATACATCATCTACAGGTAAAATCGGCTGCGTGCGGAAAAATACCGTATTCGGCTCAATGGTCAATTGATACCATGAAATATGTGTTGCACCGTGTTCCACCGCCAGTTTTAAATCCTGCAGCGCCTGTTCTATTGTTTGCTCAGGCAAGCCATGCATTAAATCTACATTGATACGCTGAAAACCTGCTTCACGTGCCAATGCAATCGCAGAAATTGCATCATCATTGGAGTGAATACGCCCTAGTTTTTGTAAATGTGCTGTATTAAAACTTTGCACGCCTATCGACAGGCGGTTAATTCCTGCAGCTAAATAATCTGCAAAAGGATCATGCTCAACTGTACCGGGGTTGGCTTCTAAAGTAATTTCACAGCCATCTTCAAAGGCGATCAGCGCTTGCAATTGTGTAAATAACCATTGATAACCCTGCGCAGAAATCAGTGAAGGCGTGCCACCACCAATAAAGACACTATGAATTTTTCGCGCCTGTGCAAACTGTGTTTGGGTTTTAAAATCTTCCAGCAAAGCCTGTAGATATTCCTGCTCCAAATCTAGACTCAGCTTACCGTCAGGCACAGCATGCGAGTTAAAATCACAATAGGGGCACTTACGCACACACCACGGCATGTGAATGTATAAAGACAAAGGAATATCTGTAGGTATTAAGGACTTCAAAGCAAGGCTCAGTGCAAAATCAGAACAGTGATACAGATTTTAACATGACTACAGCAGGACACCGCTGTATTCCCTATAATTTGCTTTAGACTAGAAAATCACCAATAAGAAAAAGCGATAAAATGATGAAGTTTTCCAGTCAACTATTCTTACTTTTGCCGCTCGCCATGGGCATTGGGATTGCCATGGCTTTCCAGACCGCAATTAACAGCCAATTGCGGGAATATTTATATTCTCCGCTACAAGCTGCCCTTTTCTCTTTTTTGGTTGGTACAATAGTTTTAGCCATTTTGGTTTTTTTCCAACAAGTCGAAAAACCTAGCTTCAGCACCTTACAACACATTCCATGGTATTTATGGATGGGTGGATGTTTAGGGGTTTATGCAATTAGCATCAGTATTTATAGTGCGCCAAAATTAAGTTTGCTCACCTTATCAGGGGTGATTATTTTTGGGCAAATGCTCGCATCTATGCTAATTGATCATTTTGGGTTCTTGGGTACGGAAAAAGTCAGCATTAACTGGCAACGTATTTTAGGTAGCGTGGTGATTTTTATTGGTGTGCTTCTCACTTTACAACGCTCATAACCAAAACGCTAAGCACCTCATGTATTGAGATTTTTTGTGTCAAAAATGAATTCTGTGACCAGTACCCGTTTTGAGTTAAAACAACTGTTTCAGCTCATGATTCCAATTTTGGTCACCCAGTTTGCCCAAGCAGGTCTAGGGCTGATTGATACCATTATGGCAGGCCACATGTCTGCTACCGACTTGGCCGCTATTGCGGTGGGGGTCGGGTTATGGATGCCCATCATGCTGCTGTTTAGTGGCATTATGATTGCCACCACACCTTTGGTGGCAGAAGCCAAAGGGGCACGAACCCCTGAAAAAATTGCCACCATTGCCCGCCAGTCCTTATGGATTGCCTTTATTTTAGGCGTGATTGCAGGCCTGATTTTACAGTTCATGCCTGCTCTGCTGCCTGTGTTTGGTGTGCCTGAAAGTTTACAACCCAAAGCAGGCTTATTCTTACATGCCATTGGCTTTGGTATGCCTGCCGTAACCATGTATGCCGCCTTGCGCGGTTATTCTGAAGCATTGGGCTATCCACGTCCCGTCACGGTCATTAGTTTGCTGGCTTTGGTCTTGTTGGTGCCTCTCAACTTTATGTTTATGTATGGATGGGGGCCATTGCCTGAATTAGGCAGTGCAGGCTGTGGTTTTGCCACCGCAATTTTACAATGGCTCATGTTCTTTAGCTTAGCCCTGTATATTTTTAAAAGCAGCGCCTATCAAAGCACTCAGGTTTTTAGTCAATGGGAAGCGCTTGATGCGGTCTGGATCAAGCGCATTTTGCTGCTTGGCATGCCAATTGGTCTGGCAATTTTCTTTGAAGTCAGTATTTTCAGTACCGCCGCCATCGTTATTAGCCCTTTGGGTGAAACGACATTGGCTGCACATCAAATTGCCATGTCCGTGACCTCACAACTGTTTATGATTCCCATGTCGTTGGCAATTGCTCTGACCATTCGCATTGGCACCTATTATGGCGAACAGAACATTCATGCCATGCGTAAAGTACAGGTATTAGGTTTTGCCACCGCTACCCTGTTTGCGTTTTCTACCATGGCACTGATGTGGTTTTTCCGACCTGAAATTATTTCTATTTACAGCAATGACCCGCAAGTGGCACAAGTCACTTTATATTTATTGTTGTTTGCCATTGCTTATCAACTCATGGATGCTTGGCAAATCAGTGCGGCAGGTTGCTTACGTGGCATGCAAGATACGCAAGGCCCAATGTGGATTACCATGCTTGCCTATTGGGTCATCGCCTTCCCAATTGGCGTGTATTTAACCCGTTACAGCAGCATGGGTGCTGCAGGCGTGTGGGTCGGGTTGATTGTCGGTTTAAGTATTGCCTGCGTGTTACTCTTAACCCGTTTATATTTTAATAATCAGCGACTGGAACGCCAGTTTGCCCAATAAACACAGCCCTTAAACATACTCCAACATACCGAAATACCTTTTGGCATGTTGGGGTTGTCATCCAAATAAATGCATTAACAATTAAAAGTAGGCATTTTGCTCACGAACACTTATGATCAAAATACAGTAAAGATGATCTTGAGGAACATCGCATGGCAAAAACGGCGCGTACACCCGGTCGTCGCTTTATGAAACTGGCGGGCATGACCGCAAGTATTGCAACTAAAACCGTATCGAATTCAATTAAAAACTTGACCGCAGATGAACAACAAAAAAATGCGGCACGCAGCCAATTGTTTCAAGATATTGGCGTCCAAATTGCCAATACTTTAGGTGAAATGAAAGGCGCAGTCATGAAAGTTGGGCAAATTGCCTCGCAATACAAAGACATTTTCCCGCCTGAAGTCGCTAAAGCTATCAGTAAGTTACAACGCCAAGCGCCTGCTATGCCTTTTGCCGAAATTAAAGCACAAGTTGAAAAAGAACTCGGTAAACCGCTCGATAAAATTTTTAAACACTTTGATGAAACGCCATTTGCAGCCGCTTCGATTGGACAAGTGCATAAAGCCATTTTGCCGAATGGCGAACAAGTAGTGGTTAAAGTGCAATACCCAGGGGTGGATGAAGCCTGTGAAAGCGACCTGAAACAAGTCCGTTTAGCCTTGCGCTTAATGGGCGTGTTAAAAATAGACCGTAAATTGCAAGACCGTCTGTTTCAAGAAATTCAGGAAAGTTTAGACAATGAACTGAATTATCAAATCGAAGCACAAAACCTAGAAGTAGCACGTACATTTCACGCGGCTTTGGATGATAAAATTATTATTCCACAGGTTTTTAAAGACTATTCTTCACGGCACATTTTAACCTTAAGTCTGGAACAGGGCGAAAGTATTGAAACCGCCAGTACATGGTCACAGCGCACCCGTAACACTTTGGGGCGACGCTTACTGCGTGCCATGGGCCAAGAAATCTTTTATTTAAAACGCTTCCATTGCGACCCACATCCGGGCAATTTTGCCTTCCGTGAAGACGGTTCGGTCATTATTTACGACTATGGCGGTGTAAAAACTCTGTCGAGCGATGTAGTACATCATTTTAGACAACTGATTCATGCCGCACGTGCACAAGATATTGCCGAAATTGAACAGCATTTAGATGCGTTGCAGGCAATTTCTGCGCGAGGTAAATTCCCTGAAGATTTATATCATCAGTGGCTAGAAGTGTTGATGCGCCCACTGACCACACATTATGACTTTGCAGAAAACTCTGCCCACCATGATGGGGTTGAACTGGTCAAAAGTTCGCTGAAATACTGGGATGTATTCAAACCTTCGCCCGATACCCTCATGGTGAATCGTACCGTATCTGGACATTATTGGAATCTGATTCATTTAAAAGTGCATGACAATTTAAATGATATTTTTGAAGAGTTGGTTCCATCACGAGATTAAACTCAGCGTTTCACTGAACAAGGTGATGTTAAAAATAAAGCCCAGAGATGGGTTTTATTTGCCAAGATTAACGTTATGTTATAACATTTCTTTAAATAAATTTATCATCTCACCTTTTTGTTCGGAGAAATCCTATGCGTCCAGATATCCATCCTGAATATCGTGAAGTTTTATTCCACGACACCAATGCCAATGCCTACTTTGTTATTGGTAGTACCCTGCAAAGCAGTCAAACTAAAGAGTATGAAGGCAAAGTTTATCCTTATGTGACTTTGGATATTTCTAGTGCTTCACATCCGTTCTATACAGGTGAGCAACGTCAAACCAGTAACGAAGGTCGTGTGGCGAGTTTCAATAAACGTTTTGCACGTTTCAAACGCTCACAATAACTTCATATTCAGTTAAGTTTTCTATTTTATAGTTTAATCATAGCCCAATTGCTTAGCGCCAAGCTGAGCAGTTCTCTATCTTCAAAGCCCAGGCACTCTCCTCCAGCTTGGGCTTCTTTTTATCTGAAAAGCAAATATAGGCAGTTAATGTTTTAAAACTTGTTGAATACTATAAAAACCTACAGCCAGAAAAATTACGCCCAAAACCACGCTCGACATGGCATAGCCAAAAGCCAAACCGTGCTGTCCCTGTCGCAACAATTGCCAAGTTTCCAACCCAAAACTAGAAAATGTGGTAAAACCACCTAAAATTCCAACCATCAGCAATAAGCGGGCTTCCTGCTGCAACACAGGATATTTCTGACTCAATGCAAAAAATACACCCGCCAAAAAGCAGCCAAACAGATTGACCGACCACGTTGCCCATGGAAAATGCTGTGCCGATTTAAATAAATACAGGCTTGCGGCATAACGTAAACTTGCCCCCAATGCACCGCCAATTGCCACCAATAGCCAATTCATCTGTTCTGCTGTCCTTTTTGCGGCTATGTCGTGTATTTCTCACAGCCATAATTTTTAGTCACACGTGATCTCACTGTTCCTTAAAATGTAGTCAAACATAGTCAAGGACTAATTCGCACTCTGTTAATGTCTTGTTGCCAAACGTGTAACTAGAGCCTGAGTCGGTCAGTTCCGACTTATAGCGATCAGTCCGTTCTTGCAATATACGCTTTACAGTTTTGTAAGGCGTATAACGACTTATCTCATTGTCGTTTAATCTTGC
>NZ_JAAZQX010000030.1 GCF_012371325.1 Acinetobacter sp. A2
TGTTCTTCATAATCTCTTAATGATCTTCTCGATGCTTCGTCAGCATCAAGCTAGGTCGGCCATATTACTCTCTATTTCTAGAAAGTCAACATGCAATGTTGATTTTATTTTCAAACCCATCTACTCAAAACAAACTCAATCAATCTTAAACCAATCAACCAAGCTATTGTTTTTCAATAAGTTTTTATCAACATCACCGCCGATGGATGTGCATTATAGGCCAAATATTTTGCCATGCAAGGCTTTTTGTAAAAGAAATATTTCGAGTGTTTATTTTATAAACCCAAAAACATATAACTCACTGTTTTATCTTAGAAATTTATTTTAATAAAAATCCACCCAATTTCTTTAAACAAAATTTTAAAACATAACTCAATGTTTTATATGTAATTATTCTTATAGAAAAGCAAAAAGCAGAGCCGAAACCCTGCTTTTGGTTTAAATAAAGTTCAAATTAGAACTTCATACTAATACGCGCCCAGTAGTTACGACCAATATTATTAAATTGCTGATCGGTTGGTAAACCTGTCCCTGATGCACCCATTTTGTTTAGATGCTCGGTATAAGTTTTATCCAAAACGTTATCAACACCCACAGACACATCAACACTTTTATTTAGGTTGTAACTGCCGTTTAAAGATAGTACGCCAAAGCCACTGCTCTCTTTCACATCATAACCCACGATATTTCCTTCACGCTCACTGATACGACTTTGACCATCTACTACACGTAATAATGCGCCTAAAGTATATTTATCCTGCACATAGCGCAGGTTTAAACGTCCTTCCAAAGGTGAAATTTGTGGTAACGGCGTATTGTCTGTGGTGTTTTCACCCCACGCATACATAGCGCTCACATCTGCCTGCAAAGCATCGGTAAATTGATAACCTATACCAACTTCTGTACCTGCAATCGTTGCATCCACATTTCGCGTTTCAGCTTTATTGTTTGCATTGTACTTAGTCAAGATAAAATCTTGAACCAAACCAACATAAGCCGATGCCCAAGAGCTGAATGCACCATGTTCATGCTGATAACCCAAATCAAGCTGAAGTGTTTTTTCAGTATCAATACTCTTAAAAGTATTGTCACTACCATTACCTTTAACAGGGCTAAACAATTCCCAATAATCCGGCATACGCTCTACATAACCCAAACCGACATACGTTTTGGCATCATGGTGCGGATGTTGATTTTCCAAACGGATAAAGCCACTTGGCAAAGTTTCTTTACGTTGTTGAGCTGTTTGCACTGCATCAACTTCGACCTGATCGACACGCACACCTGCAACTAATTTATTTTGATCATTAAGCTGATAACTCAATTCACCAAAACCACCATAAGATTGAAATTTCATATCTTTTAAGCGTGGCAAGGCATAATAAGCAATATTATTTTCAGTATCTGTCTTACGAATACTGTGTTCATTATTTTGGGTATCGATACCTGTAATAAACTGTAATTTATCCCACTCATGTGTCACAGCCATACGTGCATTTAATGTTTTACGCGTCACATTAGTTGCCATTTCCATCATAGGTTTGGCGCGTAAACTATAGTTATCCATCACGTGATCATTAAAGCTATAGTTCACCTGTGCTTCAATTTTCTTAATCACATCGGTAATATTTTTCTTTTCTACACGTAAACCTAAACTTTCACGGTCAAATTCAGCACCATCCATTGGACGACCTGCATAAACCACTTCAGCATCACCACGACCACCCGTCAGTTCTAGCCAAGTGTTTTCATCGGGTGTCCAACCTAAAGCGAGATCAGCATTCCAACGCTCCCAATCCGAAGGAACAGTTGTACCATTACCATCTTTATAGCTATCTGCTACAGAACGGTTGGCGTTTAAACGGATGTATTTATGCTCATCACCCGCAGCCGCTTCAACATTATGATCTAAACGGCCAAATGACCCCATCAAGACACTGGCTTGGCCACGATAGTTTTGACCTTCACCAAATCGCTCAGGCTTACGCTCAAACAATACCGTTGCTGCCGAACCTGTGTTGGCATATTGCACCGTTTGCGGGCCTTTAATGACGGTAATTTCATCAAAACTTTCTGGTGAAATATAAGAGGTTGGTGAATCCATACGACTCGGGCATGCACCTAAGTTTTCAGAACCATCGGTTAAAATTTTAATACGTGAACCAAACATGCCGCGGAAGGTCACATCGCCATTGGTACCCGCACCACTGTTGACAGCACTAAAGCCAACGATGCTTTGCAAATAGTCTGCACCATCTGTGGCTGGAATCGGCTGAATGGGTTGTTTTGGATTAGCACGAACCACCAAACCATTGGCATCATTGCCCTGTTGTGCGGTTGCAACAATAGGCGCAAGACTATGCGTATTCGCAGACAGCATATTTTGATCGGCAAACGCACTTGCTGAATAGCAGGCAACACAAACTGCAGCCGCAATGGGCTGTAATAAAAATTTAGGCTGAGCCATTTTATTTCTCACTTCAAAACATAAATACAGTTAGGGTCAAAGCAGACCCGAAAAACATTGAATTTATGCAAAGTGAGGTGGAGCACGTCCCTGCGGAAGTAAAAAGAGTTGCTGAAGTGCAAACCAAACGTGTTGAAAACGTTTTTGGAAAGCCAAAAGACGTACCTGAATGCGATCAAGCACCTCTTTAAGCTCTAATTCAGGTGGCAAGACCAAGTTGCCATAGACCGTACAATACTGACATTGATGTGAAGCATCGTGATGATGATGTTCATGCTGTACGGTCAGTTGCTGATCATCGGTCTGTGATGTAGATGAATGTGCAGTATGCGAAGAATTTGTATGCACTGCGTGGGCTTGTGGCAACAAAAGTGCTCGCGTGATGGTTTCACAGACTGGCGCAACTTGATATTGCTCAGGCAGCAAAGGCTGTAAAAATACAGCAATCTGTAAAAAAACTGCGATAAATGAAAGCAGTAAGCCACTACGCAACAACAAAAACATCTATCCTGAATTTGTGTGGCGCAAGTATAACAAAGCCCAATCGAAATTGGGCTGATTTTTATGCTTTGGTCTAAACATGGACAACTAGATTGTGGTTTGTTTTAACGCTTCACAGCAACTTTTTCTTTCTGACGCTGGCGCACTACTTTTTCCACTTTTTCACGGGCACGCTGTCTTTTGAGTGGTGATAAATAATCGACAAATAATTTACCATTTAAGTGATCCATTTCATGTTGGATACAAACAGCGAGAAGTTGATCTGCTTCTAGCTCAAAGGTTTGACCCTCAAGGTTAATCGCTTCAATTTTTACACGTGACGGACGCTCAACTTTGTCGTATATTTGAGGCACTGACAAACACCCTTCTTCATACGGTTGGGTCTCTTCAGTCAATGGGGTAACTTTGGGGTTAATGAAGACCATGGGTTGATCTTTATTTTCAGATAAATCCATGACAATCAGCTGAATATGATGATCTACCTGTGTCGCAGCTAGACCAATTCCTGGTGCGGCATACATAGTTTCAAACATATCTGCAGCAAGCTGACGAATTTCGTCGGTCACTTCTTCAACTGGTTTGGCAATGGTACGCAAACGGGGATCCGGGAAACTTAAAATAGGTAATAAGGCCATGGGACGTCCTCACTTATATGCCATTGATCAAAAAACCGAATGAAGGAATGCTTCATCAAAAAAATGTGTGTAAGATCGTTATTATAACGCAACTACATACATAATTTTAGGAATTATGATAATGAAAAAGGTTTTGACAGACACATCCTCTTTTCGTGTCTTGGGGTTTAAAAAGCAAGTTTTAGCGCTCGCTGTATGTCTCACTGTGGGACTTGGGGCAATGAGTGTGGCTGAAGCAGCACCTGCACGAAATATTAATCCGCCTGCTTTAAAAGCCAATGCACCGAATGTGTATGTGGTGAAAAAAGGCGATACTTTGTGGGATATTTCTAAAAAATTCCTGAATAATCCACTACGCTGGCCTGAAATTTGGGCAAGCAACCGCCACGTGAAAAATCCACACTGGATTTTCCCGGGTGACCGCTTGTTAATGTGTACCTATGAAGGTCGCCCAATTATTGGTAAAGATGAAGGTGATGGCTGTGAAGGCATTATCCGTCGTTACACAGGCAAGAGCACCAATTTACAGCCACAAATTCGCGTAGAATCTTTAAATAATACAATTCCTGTGATTCCACTGGAATACATCAAGCACTGGTTAGAGCGCAGCAGCATTATTGCCGCAGATGCACTGCAAGGCACGCCTTATATTTTAGGTACTTCTGATCAACGCGTGTTGGCTGCTAAAGGACAAAGCGTGTATGCACGTGGTGCAGGCCTAGAAGTTGGTCAACGTTATGCTGTCTATCGCGAAGGCGAACCATACATCCTAACCGATGCCAATGGTCAAAAATTCAATGCTGGCTTAGAACTCACTCAGGTTGCAGCAGGTATTGCAGTACGTGGTGAAAATGACATTACCACACTTGAATTGACCGACACTTACAACGCTGAAGTGCGTCGTGGTGACCGTGTCCTGCCTGTTTATGACCCAATGTTGCCAACACTGTTCTATCCGACCCATGCCGAAAATGTAACTGCAGGTGGTCAAGTGGTTCGTGTAATGGGCTCTATTGGTACGGCTGCGAAACACAGTGTAGTTGCCATTGACCGTGGTACGCTGCATGGCGTGCAATCAGGCCACGTATTCTCTGTCGCTCAAAAAGGCGAAGTTGTGACTGACCCGAAAACCAAAGAGCGTGTGCAACTTCCAGGCGAACGCATTGGTAATATCATGGTCTTCAAAAGCTTTGATCACATCAGCTATGCCTATGTATTAGACAGCGAATTGCCAATTAAAGTGGGTGCGAACTTACAAACACCCCTAATGGACGACTAAAAATAGTCTGAGATGGTGACATGTTGAATTCATTCACCCCACATCAAATTGACTACATTAAGTTGTGGTATTTGGTTCAGCATTCACTGTCGAGTTTTTATAAACTAGAACAATATTTTGGTTCCGTGGCTGCCGCAGTGCAGCCCGAACATCTTTTGGCTTGGTCAGAAGTACGTGTACATGCCAACCATCAACAGCGTGCTAAAGAATATCTTAGTCAGTCAGGGCAACATGCCTTTGAAAACGTCTTAAAACAATTACAACAGCATTGTGATTTTATCCTGACCTTGGATGATCCCAACTACCCTAACCAACTACGCCCCTATGCAAACAAAGCTCCAATTTTATTTGGGCAAGGCAATGCTCAGGCTTTACTGCAAGCTCAAATCGCAATTGTGGGCAGTCGCAAAGCCAGCCCACACGGACGGCAAGTGGCCTATGATTTTGCCTATTATTTAAGTGAGCAAGGTTTCTTTATCAATAGCGGTCTGGCACAAGGTATTGATGAAGCTGCACATCAAGGCGCTTTGGCACACCATCGTACCATTGCAGTCATGGGCACAGGTTTAGACAGCACCTACCCGAGCGCCCACCATACACTCCGCCAGCAGATTGTGGAGCGTGGCGGTGCAGTGATTACAGAATTTTTACCTCACACCAAACCTTTGCAGCAAAATTTTCCACGACGTAATCGGTTGGTGAGTGGATTGAGTTTAGGCGTTATTGTTGCTGAAGCCAGTTTAAATAGTGGTTCACTGATTACCGCCAAATGCGCAGCCGAGCAAGGTAAATTGATTTTTGCTATTCCTGGTCATATTTACAGTGAGTTTCATCAGGGTTGCCATCAATTAATTCGTGAAGGTGCAATTTTGGTGGATCATCCTGAACAGGTGCTTGAAGATTTGGCATTGCCGACTCAATGGCAATATCAACAACAAAATATTGATCAATTGAGCTCTGACTCAACCTTGCCATCTTCAAAAATGAATGCTCAAACAGGAGAAAGCAATACAACCATACCTGATACAGCCACCTCGCCACAACCTATCCATAAAATCGTGACGCAGATTCCTGAGCATTTATTGGCGTTGTATCATCAATTGGATTGGGTCGGACAAAGTATTGACCACTTGGCACAACAGCTCGACTTGGAAATTGCCGTACTCACAGCTTATTTAATGGAACTTGAGCTCATGGGCTTAGCAATGCAGCAATCAGGCCTGTATCTGCGTTGTCGTCCTCACAAATAAGGTTCACAATAGCCCTCTCCCATTTCTGTTTAGGTCAACTCGCATGATTACCACCTCTGTCACCGAAGCCGCTGCATGTCTACAACAGGGACAAGTTCTGGCCTATCCAACAGAGGCGGTCTGGGGTCTAGGTTGTGATCCTTATAATCAGCAGGCTTTTTTGGAAATTCTACGCCTCAAACAACGTCCAATTGAAAAAGGCGTCATTTTACTGGCAGGGCACCTGTCACAGGTAGAACATCTGCTTGAAGATTTAAAGCCAGATATGCAAGATCGTGTAATTGCCTCATGGAGCAATACACATCCGACTGAGCGTGCCACCACTTGGCTGTTACCCACCACAGCGGCAATTCCAAACTGGATTACAGGACAACACCCGAAAGTTGCGGTACGCGTGACCAACCATCCTTTATGTATGGCTTTATGCCATGCTTTTGATGGCTTTATTGTTTCAACCAGTGCCAACCCTGCTGGACATGAACCTGCGCGCTCCCTGCAAGAAGCAACCCAGTATTTCCAGCAACAACTGCATTATTTAAATGGTGATTTAGGCTTAAGCCAACAACCTAGCCGAATTTTAGATGCAGAGACAGGTTTGGTCATTCGCGCCTAGGCTTAGACAAATTTTAGATAAAAAAAAGCTCAACCATATAGGGATGGTTGAGCATAAAAAGGATGTGTATAAAAGCACATCCAGAGGGTACGAAAATCTTGCTGCGAATGATGTCTTGCTGAGTTTTTGCTAGAGCAGATCATTTCCAGTACGTGAATTATGGAGTAATTTAGTCGACTATACAAATAGATTATTTCTATTAATCTTACATAAATAATCAATGATAGACTTATCACTTTTTCTTAACAATTTAAATTATCTTACTATTTTTTCAATTATTTTAGAAAAATTAAAAAAACTGTCATAAATTATATGCCTAAATCCTGTATATTTTTTGAATAAAACAGTATTTTAGATACATCTTTCATGCTCAAAAAAAGAGCAAATGCACTCAATTTTTTAGTGGAATTTGCACACGAGTTTTCATTTGAGCCAAAACAATGCCCACTAAAATAATCAAACCACCAACAGTGTGATAGCTCCCCCATACTTCTGCCAGCCAAAAATAAGCAATGATTGCAGTAAATACAGGCATCAAATTCATAAAAATACTGGTACGGTTTGGCCCTAAGTGCTGTACTGCCAACATCCACACCAAAGGCGCAATAATGGATGGAAAAATCCCCGCATACAAAACACTGAAACTATTTTGACTATTGAGCGGATCTAAGCCTAGCCACACAATGAAAGGTAGATGATAAATCAGCGCAAAAATTATTTGTACATACAGGCTAAGCATTAAAGGCAGTTTTAAATTCCATTTCTTTAAAAACACCCCATAAAAAGCATAAAAGAACACGGCTAGCACCATCAGCATGTCGCCTGCATGCCCAGTCAGCTGTGCTAATTGGCCGAAATCTCCCTGTGCAATCACATACAACAAACCAAAAAATGAAATGATACAGCCCAAAATTGCAAATTTTGTTGGAATGTCCCTTAAAATAATCAAAGACACTAATACCGTAAACATAGGAATAAATGCATTGATGATGCCCATGTTGGTGGCAGTCGTATAATTGGCTGCAGTGTAGCTTAGCCCTTGATACAGCACCAAACCAAAGGCACTTAAAACAGCTAGCTGTTTTAAATGTGGACGAATTAAACTGCGTTGCTGCCAAACTTTAGGTAATATCCAAGGCGTGAGAATCAAAAATGCAATAAGCCAGCGGTAAAAGCTGATACTCACTGGTGAAATATATTCTGCGACATAACGTGTCACGGCAATATTAAGCGACCAAATTAATACCGCAATCACAGGGAGTAGAATTGCCCAAAGTGCACCTTTGGCTGGCTGTGTCATGTCTGCATCATCCTTGTTGCACGTCAGCTGCATAAGCTTGCTGCTGTTTTCTGATCATCCAATTGAATTGATTGCTTGAAGCCCAAACTAAACTTCAGGGCTATTTATGGCACTTTTCGCTCAACTTATCCACCAATATTTTTAAATGATGATAATCCTTATATTTTTTTAATTTATAGTCCTTCTTCTTTTACACACAAATACAATAAATTTTCTGGTTTTCAACTTGCTGCGCTTTATAAATCCAGTTAAAACAATAACACTTTATATCATTCGCATTTGGACACTTACATGAGCCATTCGGTCTATAACATTCCCGTTCTCACCAATTCAGGTGAAGAAACCACATTAAATCAATATGCTGGAAAAGTATTGTTGATTGTTAATGTCGCCTCTAAATGTGGCTTAACCCCACAGTATGAAGGCTTACAAAAATTGTATGCGGATCAAAAAACACAAGGTTTGGAAATTTTGGCTTTTCCATCCAATGACTTTTTGGCTCAAGAACCAGGCAGTGATGCAGAAATTCAGGAATTCTGTTCATTGAATTATCAGGTGAGTTTCCCGTTATTTGCTAAAATTCCTGTGGTGGGTGAGCACAAGCACCCATTGTATCGCACCTTAATTCAGGCCATTCCAGAACGCATAGGTGAAGGCCCATGGTGGAAAGATTTGGTCGATTATGGCTTAACCCCAAATAATCCACCGGAAATTTTATGGAACTTTGAAAAATTCCTAGTTAACAAGCAAGGTGAAGTCGTTGCACGTTTTGCGCCTGATCTAACTGCAGAAGACCCACGAATTTTGGATGCGATTGCAGCAGAACTCGCTAAATAATGCTTGGCAATGAACACTTTATACAGGGAATTTGCTTCGGCAATTCCTTGTTTTTCGTTTCAACCACACTTCTAATATTTGTTATTGCTTTGCAATAATCTGTTTTTTATTCATATTTTCGTTTTATATTGGTTTTAATGCCTTATAAATGATTAGATCAAGATGAATACACCATTTTCTAAATATGCAATACTGCTCCCCCTACTCAGCGCAGGTTTACTACTCAGTGCTTGTGAACAGGCATCTGGCCCTCAAAGCAGCTCAGTCGAAGAACAAGGGACTATAACTTCTAGCAATAGCAATCCTGATGCAACACAAGCACCCCTAAGCAGCGGCAATATGTTTTACATTGTGCGCGATGTAGCTGATCTACAACTTAAAGCTGGACAATATGTTGAACAGCTCAATCAGTCCAAATCAGAATTGCAAACAGCAATCAACGCACAAGACCCACAACAACTCCAGCTTGCTACAACTCAATTACAACAGCAACTGCATGGTTTTAATCAAACCCTCAGCAGCTTAGATTTAAAAACACAAGAAATTGATACGATTCGTCAAAACCTGTTAGCAGCCAATCAACAAGTTTTAAACTCCCCGTTTTTAAACGGTCAAATTAACCTTAGTCAGGTCGATTTTAAAAAGCTAGAACAGCAAATGGGCAATATTCAATCTGAAATGGTGAAGTTGGCGGGTATGATTTTGCAGGGTGAAGCGACTCCGAATAGCAAAACTGATGCTGCTGATGCGTCCTAAGCTTCTGAAATATCAAACACTGCAGTAATTCACTTTTATCAGCCATAAAAAAAGCCACTCTTTCGAGTGGCTTTTTCAATCTTAAACCAGCAATTAAAGTGCGCGGTTTTTGATTTTGCGGATGGTTTCCAACTGTGCAGCAGTTTCTGCCAAAGCAGCCAAAGCAGCAGCAGAGTCCAAATCGCTCTTTTGATTCGCCAACAATTGTTCAGCGTGTTTACGCGCTTCAAGAATTGCTGCTTCATCTAAGTTTTCTGCACGAACTGCAGTATCTGCAAGAATCGTAACAACATGCGGTTGAACTTCTAGAACACCACCAGATACATAGATTAATTCTTCTGTACCATTTTCCAGCAGAACGCGGATTGCACCCGGCTGAAGCAAAGTTACTAGTGGTGCGTGACCCGGCATAATACCGAGTTCACCGCCAGCACCTTTTGCAATTAGCATAGTCACAGTGCCAGAGTACAAAGACTCTTTTACACTTACAACGTCACATTGCATAGTCGCCATGAGAATCTCCTAAATTAGAGCTGCTAATTAAAGTTTCTCGGCTTTAGCAATCACTTCGTCAATACCACCAACCATATAGAACGCTTGTTCTGGGATATGATCGTATTCACCAGCTAGAAGACCTTTAAAGCCACGAATTGTATCTTTAAGCGGTACAAGTTTACCAGGCGCACCAGTAAATACTTCTGCTACGTGGAACGGTTGAGAGAAGAAACGTTGGATCTTACGTGCACGGTATACAGTAAGTTTGTCTTCTTCTGACAATTCGTCCATACCAAGAATTGCGATAATGTCTTTCAATTCTTTATAACGTTGAAGAACGTTTTGAACTGAACGAGCAATTTCGTAATGCTCAGTACCAACAACTAATGGATCTAACTGACGTGAAGTTGAGTCTAGTGGATCGATCGCAGGGTAAATACCTTGAGATGCAATGTCACGGCTCAATACTACAGTTGCGTCTAAGTGCGCAAACGTTGTAGCAGGCGATGGGTCAGTTAAGTCATCGGCAGGTACGTATACAGCTTGAATAGATGTAATCGAACCAGACTTAGTTGAAGTAATACGCTCTTGAAGAACACCCATCTCTTCTGCAAGTGTAGGCTGGTAACCTACTGCAGATGGCATACGACCTAGAAGTGCTGATACTTCAGTACCTGCTAGTGTATAACGGTAGATGTTGTCTACGAACAATAATACGTCACGACCTTTACCGTTCTCGTCTTTTTGATCACGGAAGTACTCAGCCATAGTCAAACCAGTTAACGCTACGCGTAAACGGTTACCAGGTGGCTCGTTCATCTGACCGTAAACCATGGCTACTTTGTCAAGAACGTTAGAGTCTTTCATCTCGTGATAGAAGTCGTTACCTTCACGGGTACGCTCACCAACACCAGCGAATACAGATAAACCTGAGTGCGCTTTAGCGATGTTGTTGATCAACTCCATCATGTTTACGGTTTTACCAACACCCGCACCACCGAACAGACCAACTTTACCACCTTTTGCGAACGGGCAAAGTAAGTCAATGACTTTAATACCTGTTTCTAGAAGGTCAGTAGAAGCCGCTTGTTCTGCATAAGAAGGCGCTTGACGGTGAATTGGTAAACGCTCTTCAGTTGCAACTGGACCAGCTTCGTCGATAGGGCGACCAAGAACGTCCATGATACGACCAAGAGTCGCTGTACCTACAGGTACAGAGATTGGAGCGTTAGTGTTAGTTACGTTCAAACCACGCTTAAGGCCTTCAGTAGAACCCATTGCAATAGTACGAACTACGCCATCACCAAGTTGTTGCTGAACTTCTAATGTAGTTTCAGTACCGTCAACTTGGAGAGCGTCATAGATCTTAGGAACGCTGTTGCGTTCAAACTCGACGTCGATAACCGCGCCGATGATCTGAATGATACGACCGCCACTCATTGCTGTCTCCTCAATTCAAACTAATAATGTTAAACGGCAGCGGCACCACCAACGATCTCAGAAATTTCCTGAGTAATCGCGGCTTGACGCAGCTTGTTATAAATAAGTTGTAGGCTCTTGATCAGTTCACCTGCGTTGTCTGTTGCAGCTTTCATTGCAACCATACGTGCAGACTGTTCACATGCGATGTTTTCAATCACACCTTGATAAACCATAGACTCGATGTAACGAACCAATAAACCATTTAACAGCTCTTCAGCTTCTGGTTCATAGATATAGTCCCAACCGTATTGACGGTTAAGAGTCTTGTTTTCTTCAGCAGCTGCTAAAGGAACAAGTTGTTCGATTTTCTGATCTTGAGTCATGGCATTTACAAAGCCATTCGATACGAGGTAAATGCGATCTAACTCGCCTTTATCGTACGCATCCAACATCACTTGCACAGAACCAGATAACTGTTCAAGACTTGGCGCATCACCTACGTTTGTAGTTGCACCAAGCACTTTACCGCCGTAGTTTTTAAAAAACGAAACCGCTTTTTGACCAATTAAAGCAAACTGAACTTCAATTGACTGCTCTTGTTGTTGCTGTACATGCTTTACAACTTTCTTGAACAAGTTAATGTTCAAGCCACCTGCCAAACCACGATCTGAAGACACAATGATATAACCCACGCGTTTTACAGGGCGTTCGATCATATAACGGTGTTTGTATTCAGGGTTCGCCTGTACCAAATGAGCAATTACACGGTGCATATTTTCGGCATACGGACGGCCTTGAGCCATGCGCTCTTGCGCACGACGCATCTTAGAAGCAGCAACCATTTGCATCGCGCGAGTAATCTTTTGCGTGCTCTTGATACTAGCAACTTTGGCGCGAATTTCTTTTAAATTTGCCATACGCTTAACCTAGTATTCGAAAGCCCTTTCAGGCTTCCGAAGGTTGATTCCGTGAACCAAACCCCTAACTAGCCAATGCTAAATTAGTAAGTTTGAGTCGCTTTAAAGCTTTCAATACCTGCTTTGATTGCAGCTTCGATGTCTTTGTTGAAATCACCAGTTTCATCGATTTGTTGCATTAACGCAGCATTTTCTGAGCGGAAGTAAGAAATTAACGCAGCATCAAAGTCTACGATTTTCTTCACTTCTACGTCAGCCATGTAGCCTTCGTTAGATGCATAAACTGAAACAGCTTGGTCAGCAATTGAGTATGGCGCATATTGTTTCTGCTTCATTAACTCAGTTACACGTTGACCATGTTCAAGTTGCTTACGAGTTGCTTCATCAAGGTCAGAAGCGAACTGAGCAAATGCTGCCAATTCACGGTATTGCGCCAAAGCGGTACGGATACCACCAGACAATTTTTTGATGATCTTAGTTTGAGCAGAACCACCAACACGCGATACAGAAATACCCGCGTTCACAGCAGGACGGATACCTGCGTTGAATAATGATGTTTCTAAGAAGATCTGACCATCAGTAATCGAAATTACGTTGGTTGGAACGAATGCAGATACGTCACCTGCTTGAGTTTCAATAATCGGCAATGCAGTTAAAGAACCAGTTTGACCTTTAACTTCACCGTTAGTGAATTTCTCAACGTAGTCAGCAGATACACGAGAAGCACGCTCAAGTAGACGCGAGTGTAGATAGAACACGTCACCCGGATAAGCTTCACGACCTGGTGGACGACGTAAAAGCAATGAAATTTGACGATACGCAACAGCTTGCTTAGACAAGTCATCATAAATGATAAGCGCGTCTTCACCACGGTCACGGAAGTATTCACCCATTGTACAGCCAGAGTACGGAGCAAGATACAACATTGCTGCTGGATCTGCCGCTGCTGCTGCAACAACAGTTGTATACGCCATAGCGCCAGTTTCTTCTAGCTTGCGTACTACGTTTGCGATAGTCGATTGTTTTTGACCAATTGCTACGTATACACACTTAATGCCAGAGTTTTTCTGAGCGATGATCGCATCGATCGCCATTGCTGTTTTACCAGTTTGACGGTCACCAATGATCAACTCACGTTGACCACGGCCTACAGGGATCATGGTATCAACTGATTTATAACCAGTTTGAACAGGTTGATCCACTGATTGACGCCAAATTACGCCTGGTGCTACTTTTTCTACAGCATCAGTTAATTTTGCATCAATAGGGCCTTTACCATCAATTGGGTTACCCAAAGCATCTACTACACGGCCTAAAAGTTCTGGACCAACCGGAACTTCTAATACACGACCTGTGCAACGTGCTTTTTGACCTTCTTGAAGGCTTAAGTAGTTACCTAAAACAACGACGCCCACTGAATCCTGTTCTAGGTTCAGTGCCATACCAAATAAGCCGCCGTCGAATTCGATCATTTCACCGTACATTGCATCAGCAAGGCCGTGAATGCGCACAATACCGTCGGATACCATAACAATGGTACCTTCGTTTTTAGCGGTCGCGCTGGTGTCCAGATCGCCGATACGCTGTTTAATGAGCGCACTGATCTCGGATGGATTCAGTTGTTGCATTGCGCTATACCTCAATCTTTTATTAGTTCAGTCTTCGCAATTAAGCTAAAAGACGTGTCCGCATTTTTTCAAGCTTGTTAAGCGCAGAATCATCTATCACTTGGTCGCCTGCACGAATAACCACACCCGCAATTAACGCTGGGTTCACTTCTACAGAAACATTTACTGCCGCAGCGAAACGTTTTTCTAACGCTTGAGCAAGAATTTGTTCTTGTACAGAAGTCAATGGGAATGCTGATTCAATCACAACATCCACAGTATTGTTATTCTGTGATTTGAGCTGTTCGTATTCTGCTTGAATTTCAGGAAGCAAAGCCAAACGGTTGTTTTCAGCAAGCAATGTCAAAAAGTTTGACACTGCTGCAGTTTGGTCTTCACCTAAAACTTTGGCAAAAATACTCACCTGCTCAGCAGGCGTAAGCTCAGGGCGATTTAAGTAAGCTGAAAATGCTTCGTCTTGCACCGCAGCACTGAGCAAGTTAAGTGCTGTTGACCAATTGTCAGTTGCACCTTGCTCAGAAGCGTAAGCAAATGCTGCTTTAGCGTATGGGCGTGCCAACGTCAAGAGTTCAGCCATAATCTGCCTCTCTCTTAAAGTTTAGCAGCCAGCTGAGTCAGCATGGCATTGTGAGCTTCTGCGTCAACTTGCTGGCTAAGAATTTTCTCTGCACCAGTTACTGCAAGCGCAGCTACTTGTTGACGTAATTCTTCGCGAGCAGAATTGATTTCTGTATCAACAGCTTCTTTCGCTTGTTGACGAATACGCTCACCTTCAGCAGATGCTTGGGTACGCGCTTCTTCTACCAATTGTGCTGCACGACGATTCGCTTGTTCGATCAATTGAGCCGCTTGTGCTTTAGCTGCATCTAATTCAGCTTTCACTTGAGCTTGCGCATCGGCAAGATCAGCCTTGGCTTTTTCAGCTGCATTTAAGCCGTCAGCAATACGACGCTGACGCTCACTAATCGCATTGATTAGTGGTGGCCATACAAACTTCATGCAGAATGCGACGAAAATCGCAAATGCAATCGCTTGGCCAAACAATGTGAGGTTGATATTCATTGCAAATTCCTCAAATAGTGAATTTCGGAATTAAGCTGATTAACCTACAAATGGATTAGCGAAGATGAAGAACAAGCCAATACCAACACCGATCATAGGCACAGCATCAAGAAGACCTGCGATTAAGAACATACGAGTTTGAAGTTGTGGAGCCAATTCTGGTTGACGAGCAACAGCTTCAAGGAAGCGACCGCCTAAAAGACCAAAACCAATCGCAGTACCTAAAGCACCGAAAGCGATCAAGATAGCAGATGCAATTGCAACTAGACCTAAAGTGAGTTCCATGATAATTCCTCAGAGGTTAGGTTTTATACCAAATTAAGTTAAAAAATTGTGTGCCCAACCGCCCGATGACAGTTAGGCCATACCATTAATGCTTTTCGCTTGCCATGCTCATGTACACGATAGTCAACATCATGAAAATGAATGCTTGTAGCGTAATAATCAAAATGTGGAAAATCGCCCAAGGCACAGACAATGCCCACTGGATCCAGAACGGTAATAACGCGATAAGAATGAAGATTAACTCACCCGCATACATGTTACCGAACAGTCGTAGAGCCAATGAAACTGGTCGCGCCAAGAAAGTAGTCAATTCCAACAATAAGTTGAATGGAATTAAAAGCACTTTAGCAACTGGATTACTTGGGTTGAATGGGTTAAGTGCCAACTCACCAACGAAGCCGCCAACACCTTTCTCACGAATACTATAGAAAATAATTAAGAAGAATACAGAAATAGACATACCTAAGGTAATGTTTGGATCTGTAGTCGGAACAATTTTAAAGTAAACCTGATGAGGGTCCACACCCAGCATAGATGCAATCGCCTGTTGAGCTACATAAGGAATAAAGTCAACAGGGATTAAATCCATCAAGTTCATGAGGAAAATCCACACGAAAATGGTTAATGCTAAGGGTGCAATTAATCGAGACTTCCCATGGAAGGTATCACGTACACTTGAATCCACAAACTCGATAATCACTTCAATTACTGACTGGAATTTACCAGGCACGCCTGAATTTGCAGCTTTCGCAACAATCCAGAACAATAAACAGAAGATCAGACCAAGTCCGATAGACCAACCCATTGAATCCAAGTGAATAGCAGTGAACCCCATCTGTTGAGCTTCTTCAGCAGACTCAGCCAACTTCCATGAACCGTCTGGCATTTTGCCATAGGTCATATTGGTCAAGTGATGCTTGATATACTCGGTCGAAGTAAGGGCATGTTCTTCAGCAGCCATAAATCACACCTGGTCAATGTAAAAAAACTAATAGAACAAACGAACATCGCGTGCTGCTTGATATCTCGCCTATTCCTGAAAAACTTTTCAATTTTTGCTGCGTTTAGACTCGTTTTTGTAATCGTGACACCCAAAATGGCGCAACCCACGACATGCTTTGAACGAGCATAAAACCACAAAACAATGCCACCGGGGATAACGGCTGTACATTGCTTAAAATTAAAATGAATCCTACGATCACGATTGCAAACTTACCGAGCATTCCTCTATACATGTTCGAAAGAACCTGTCTGGACGCTCGTGCACCTGCTGCTCGAAACGACTGCCATGAAAAATAACAACTTGCCAACCAACAAACACTAGCACCAAGTGCAGCGCTTAAGGCAGCCGTTGAGTCTTTCAAGACCCACGCTATCAGGGCTGAAACTGGAATCATGAATGCTTGTAAGAAGACCAAAGCTTTAGCTAATCGTCGGTCAATCAAGCGACTAGTTCGGCTCATTTTTTTATCCACTCACAGCATTAATGCTTGACAAGTTCAACTGATGATCGTTTTTTATCGCAGGCATTATAGAGTTAGCCCCCTGAACATGCAATCGTTTCCCGACCTTAGTCGTGTTTTTTTGCATGTTTGTCTCGGAATTGTCATATTTCAAATTTGCTTAAAAAACGCATCATTTTCGTGCATTTAATACACAAGCCTTGGTTTGCTTGGCTAATTGCTGCCACGCTTTCACAAAATCATCTGCGCCGCGCATGCTTTCATCGACCTTTTGAAACACAATTGGATTCAATTTCATATACTGATTTTTACTGGCATGTCCTTCTGCAAGCAGGCACATTTTTGGATTTGGTCGGTGATCGTTCAAATATTTAATTTGTGCGACTGTTGGCGCAATATGCGGATCATTGGTCATCGACCCAGAAAATTCTAAATTTAAGGCACGTTCTAAATATTGATAGGCATCGTGATAAGCCCAATATGGCTGTACTACAGTTTGAGTCTGAAACTGACTTGCACTTTTGAATAAACTCTGTGCGAAGGCACGTGCGTTGTTCCAGTAAGCATCGCGATGTTCAGGCATTTGCTGAGAACGTAACGCGGCAATAAAGAAGCCGATACGCACCGCATTGTTTGGGTCTAGCCAGACATGGCTGTCTACTGTATTTTTTAATGCTGCACCACGTTCTGAACGCTGCGGCAAAGTTTTCATAATGCCCGTATCTAATAAAGCAATCGCTTTAGGATTTTGATGTAATACACGTTCTAGCGGTGCTTCATGCGCCTTACCTAGCCAAATAATTAAACCCGCATCTTGGATGATTTTACGATGTGCAGGCGTGAGCGATACATCATGCCCTGTTTGATCTGCCAGTAATAAAGTGGGTGTTTCGATATTTTGCGTGACTTTTTGGGCAATCAAATAGATAGGATGCGTAGACACCACCAAAGCCTGCGCCATGCTGACAGTACTGCATAACGCTAAGAAACAGAAACTAAATAAACGAAACATTGCGGCATATCACGAAAAATCGATAAATGTTATAATATAACAAATTTATAAAAATACCTACGTATAATCGAAACTGATAACGCTTCATGCTAAGATTTACTGTCGTTTTTCTTTTAAAGTTCAACTGGGGTGGCTATGAGCTTATGTTCGCACGAGCATCACAATGCATTACATGGCGTTCACGACCATCACAATGTCGATCAACGTCTTGCCGAAGCTGAAAGTTTATGTGCGGCAACAGGTGCTCGTTTAACACCGCTACGTAAAGAAGTGTTGGAACTCATTCTCAAGGCATCTGCACCAATGGGTGCTTATGATTTATTGGCGAAAATTAAAAGTGAGTCTGATCGTCCTGCAGCACCGCCAACGGTGTACCGTACTTTGGATTTTTTACTGGAAAAAGGACTAATTCACCGTTTGACTTCAATCAATGCCTATATTCCTTGCTGTCATCCACGTGAAGGACACCAAGCGGCATTTTTGATCTGTACTGAATGTAAAGTCGTTAAAGAAGCTTCAGCGCAAGGTTTATTAGAGCAATTAGATCAGTTGGCAGCCTCTGACCGCTTTAGCCCGCATCACAGCATTATTGAGATTTCTGGAAAATGTCAGCAGTGCAACAGCAAATAACCACTGCACCGCTCATCGCCTTGCACAATATTCAGGTGCGAATAGATGAGCGCGATATTTTAAAAAATGTCGATTTTGAATTACATGCACGTGAAATTGTCACGCTAATTGGCCCCAATGGCGCAGGAAAATCGACTCTAATTAAAGTCTTGCTTGGCATTGTCAAACCAAATGCAGGCAAGCTCGTAAATGCTCGCAAATTGACCTTTTCTTATGTGCCGCAAAAGTTTAATCCTTCACACAGCTTGCCTTTAAGAGTGAAAGATTTACTGGCTTTAGAAAAATGCCCAGACGCAATTAAAGCAGAAATTATCCGCGATACTGGCATTGCCAAACTGCAAGATTCAAAAGTACAACAACTGTCTGGTGGTGAGCGGCAACGGGTGCTATTGGCACGCGCCTTATTACGTCAACCTGATGTTTTGGTATTGGATGAGCCGATGCAAGGACTAGATATTCAGTCCGAAGCTGAACTGTATGACTATGTGCGCAACTTACCGAGCAAATATGGCTGTGCGGTGTTGATGGTGTCGCATGATTTGCAATGGGTCATGCAAGGTACGCATCGTGTGGTATGTTTAAATAAACACATTTGCTGTAGCGGTTTGCCCAAAAATGTACAGCAACATCCTGAATACCAAGCTATTTTTGGAACCAATCGGGTGTTTTATCAACATCACCATGAACACTGCGCCCATGGCGATCATGCCGAGCCTTGTCAGCATGATTCACGTCCTCATATTCACCCTGAACCGGAAGCTTAACCCATGATGGATTGGCTACAATTGCTGTTACCTGCATGGATCATGGGCAGTTTATTGGTATTTTTGACCGCCCCACTTGGCTGTTTAATGCTGTGGCGACGCATGTCCTTTTTTGCCGATACGATGGCGCATGGCACTTTGTTGGGTGTGGCAATTGCAGGCGCGTTAAGTTTACCTCTGTGGATGGGCGTGACATTCTTGGCATTATTATTGGTGGGTGTTTTGTGGATTTTACATGATCCACGGTTGCCGAATGATGCATTATTGGCGCTCTGCTCTGCGACCTTGCTCTGTTCAGGTTTGCTCTTTATTCAACATATTCCGAGTTTGCGTCCTGAGTTGCTGAGCTATTTATTTGGCGATTTACTCACCATTTCATGGGCAGATTTACCCGTATTTGCTTTGGTCATTATTGCAGCCTTAGCGGTACTCTATAAGTTTTGGCAGGCTCAAATTCAAATTGCAATTGACCCTGACATTGCAGTCAGTGAAGGTGTGAATGCCCAATGGCAACGCCTGATTTTTATGTTGTTGTTGGCATTATTTACCGTATTGGCTTTACGTGCAGTCGGCTCTTTATTGATGGGCGCATTGTTGGTGATGCCTGCTTTAACCGCACGTTTATTGGCTCACTCGCCTAAACAAATGGTGATTTGGGCATTTATTGTGGCGCAAATTGCAGTCAGCGTAGGTTTATGGTCAAGTGCGGGCTTAAATATTTCGACAGGTTTAAGTATTGTGATGACCATGGCAATCATTTTTACAGTGATTTTTAGCGTACAAAAAGTCAGAACGATGGCTTAGTTTTTCGTTAATGAGTATCTATATTTTTTTATTGCAGCAATGAGCATTACGACCAAAAGTGGCAGCACATACACTATCCACAGTGCCATATCACTGTGAATCACTTGCTGTAAAAGACTCAATTGCTGCGGACCTTCTGAAACAGCATTCCAATCTATTGTTTGTAGATAAAACATTGCATGAAGGGCAGTCAACAACACAGCTGTGATATTAATCAACACCACACTTTGCCACACCGTATGTTTAAAATAAGTTTGCAAAGCGGCAAATACAAAAGAAAAAATCAAATTGATACTCAAATGCACCATCAAAGCAATTGGCCAAAACACGCGATCTACTGAAAAGTGAATCACTAATCCAATTGCTATTAAAGTTGAAAAACTCAAAAACAACATGCTAATCCACCAATGTTGCCAATAACGTGCTCGCGGAATACCTTTTATTTTCAACGTATATCTCAATCTATTTTTTATAATTACAACGTACACTTTTGTTTAATTGAAGACATTACTGATGCACCAAACTCAACAAAAAAGCAGCGCCTGCAAACAGTGCAGCAAAAGTACGATTCATGACTTTTTGCTGCTTCGGTGATCTTAACAAACGTAAAACTTTTGCAGCCAAGCCCGTATAGCCCGCCATCACAATCAAATCAATACTAATCATGGTCAACGCCATAATTGCATATTGCGTCCATTGTGGTTTAGATAAATCTAAAAATTGCGGTAAAACTGCCAATAAAAACACAATTGCTTTGGGATTGCTCATATTGACTAGAAAGCCGTACATCACCAACTTTCCAGCAGATTTTCGTGTCAGCTCATGCTGAATTTCAATCGACTGTGCAGGCGCTGCCCATTGCAAATACGCCAGATATAACAAATATGCCACACCAAACCATTTCACAATTAGAAATGCCCAAGGCGTTGTGGCAAATAATACCCCTGCCCCTGCAGCTACAATCGCGATTTGCAATAATAAAGCGAGTTGTAGACCAATCGCATTCCAATACCCATGTCGAAAACCATAATTCAAACCACTCGACATTGATGCTATTGCACCTGCGCCAGGTGAAACACTAATCACCCAACAGGCTAACATAAACGCTATCCAAACTTGATAAGACATATATCGCCGCTTTTCACAAGACAGCGCATTATATGATATTTCACTTAATCTCATGACTAAAAACGTGGAATAAAAGTCGGGTTGAGGCTATTAAGCCTGCATACAATCAGGCACAATAAAGTCAACTTTATAGAAAACAACAAATTTTCAGGAGCTATACATGACTGCCCAATCAGTAATTTTGCCACTACCTTCAGATCATGCTCGCTTTCTTGTACTACGTTTAAAAGACTTAAGCATTGCTGAGTTAAAAGAAAAATTGGCTGACTTGTTTAGCACACGGGATCGTTTGATTACCCAACATCCACATGCCCAAATTAAAACTGGCGTCGCTTTTGGTCCTGAACTGTGGGCACAACTCTATGAGCAATCTCCAGATGGTTTTAAACAATTACAACCGATTCAAGGGGCGTACCCAATGCCTGTCGTGCCTGCCGATGTGATTATTCATCTCGCGAGTGCCCGTTCAGATATTTGCTTTGCGCTCAGTCAGGCCTTTTTTGAGGGGATCCAAGACAATATTGAAGTCTTGGATGAACGGGTCTGTTTCCGTTATTTTGATGGACGCGACATGACGGGATTTATTGATGGTACCGAAAACCCACAATTTCCAGATGATCGTGCCGAAGTTGCACTTTTAGGTGAAGATGCAGGCGTGTTTACCGATGGTTCTTTTATTTTTGCACAGCGCTATTGCCACGATTTAGAAAAATGGAAAAAGCTCAAAGTCGATGCCCAAGAGCATGTAATTGGACGCACCAAACTGGAATCGATTGAATTAGATGACGACGTACAACCTGAAAATTCGCACGTGTCACGTACAGTCGTTGAAGATGATTCAGGCGATGAAATGGAAATTTTGCGCCACTCTTTACCTTATGGTGATGGCAAGGGCGATCAGGGTTTATTCTTTATTGCCTATACCAAAGATTTGAGCATTATTGATGCCATGTTAGAACGTATGTTTGGTACTTCAGGTGATGGCATCCATGACCGTTTATTACACTTTGTGACTGCCATGGATGGCGCATATTACTTTGCCCCAAGTGAGGAGCTACTAGAAGAAGTGATGGAAGGTTAAGATAAAGAGGCCGACGAGAGTCACGTTTAGGTTTGTTGACTGTGGCTTTCTGCGCGGATACATCGGTTTTACCTGCATTTAATCGTTCTAATTCCAGATCAACGGCTGCGATATCTTCTTCGACCGCTTCGTCCCATAGGTGGATTTGTTTTGTGGTGAGATGTTCGTTTTTACTGCCAAATTTGTGCTGTTTAAATAGTGCGAGCTCATGCTCGTATTTTTGCGTGAGAATGGAAAGATGTTGAACTTTGGCATCCAATTGCTGGTTTGATTTTTCTAATTCTTGATTTGATTGTGCCAGAGACTGATGCTGCATTGCCAACTGTCTGGTAAATTCCAGCAGTTGTTCATGGGTCAGTTGGCTTAAGTCTGGCAGCGTATTCATGACCGCAGTATGCCTGAGGTCATGACGCAGAGGAAATAGAACGTTTGGAGAATAGCAGAATGGACCAGCCTAGTTTAGAGCATCGTCACCACCTGCTGTCGTCCAATGCGCTGCCAAGGTAAACCCTGGATCAGTGCCTGTAACTGTTCCGGACTGATCGCCATGCTTTCACCCTGGTGAACCTGCGCCCAGTGGAATTTTCCCTGTTCCAGCCGCCGGGCACACAGCCAGATGCCCAGTCCATCATGTACCAGCACTTTCATGCGATGGCCACGTTTATTACAGAACAGGTAAGCACAATGCGGTTTAATGTAGCCAAAGGCTCTCACCACCTGAGCCATGACAGTATCCATCCCTGCTCGCATATCCAGAGGTTGGGTAGAAAGCCAGATTTCATCAATGCGGATCATGTTGCAAGTGCCTTGAGTAATTCTGCTAAAGCAGATATTTCTGATACTTGCCATTTCAAGCCAATTTCTGCTTTTGAGTGGGGTAAAGTAATTTGAACCGTTAACATGTCAGTAGGAGTAGGATCTAATGGTGCAGAGCAAGATAAGGCAATAAATGCAGGTTTATTCGGTAGTGGTGAGCGATCACTCCCTGGCTTAGCATCAATTAAGCGAATCCATTTGGATACAAGATTTGTATTCAATCCATGTTGCAAAGCGACCGAAGCAATTGAAACGTCCGGTGCTTTACAAGCCTGAACGATCTGCTGTTTAAATTCAGCACTGTATGTTCTTCGTTTTTTCGCAAGAGATGCGATGGATGTCTGGTGATTTGTAGTCATAAATTTTAGTCCCCACTTGTTTTTAAGTGGGGACTAAATTAAGGCTTATAGGATGAATTCATAAGGTGTCTTCAGCGGACGCTTACTCAGCAACTTAGCAATTATCTAGAGTGTTTTATTCGCAAAACGACAGGCGGTTTTACAAGGCATGAGAGGATTAGCGTATGAAACAAATGAGTATGCAGTCCCACGTATAATGAAAAATCAACAAAGCTGACACAAGAAGTTACTCCTCAGTCAGGACAATTCAAAATAGCTGTGCTACAAGTAAGGCATTCACAAAAAATAAGGAGAAATTCAGAAATTTATTGTTTTTTATCAAAACCTTTTTTCAATTTTATTTTTAAAGATTCAATTTCTACATAAAAGGGTCATCATTAAGCTTTAGCATAATAAAGGCATGAAAATACCTAACATATATAACTGCTATTCGGGAGCGAACATGAATAACAGCCAAAATTATGTCAAACAAATTAAAAATGCTAAACGTGGAGGATACACGCCTACCATCGCCAAAGACATCAACAAACATAAGATTCAAAAAGCCATCCGCCTAATTGAACAATGGAGAACGCTCGCCAATGAACTCAAACCCCAAATGCAACTGGATATGGCCTTTACCTTAGAGGAATGTGCACAAGATTTAGATCGTGTCTTAAGAAATAAATAATCACTTTTCACCTTTCATTTCACATGATTTTCCTCAATGAGCTCAGATACTGAGCTCATTTCTATTCTTTCCCCCTACACAGTTTTTGTTGATCTGCGATTAAAAAATAAAGAATATCGACTGCGCTAAAAGTGTGAGTTCTGCATTAAACGATCACTTTTTGGCTTGCGTGCTTGAAAAAAATCTGTAAAATTCTCTGCACAACGCCGGCATAGCTCAGTTGGTAGAGCAACTGACTTGTAATCAGTAGGTCCACAGTTCGAATCCGTGTGCCGGCACCATATTAAACCTCGTAAGTCTTAGATTTATGAGGTTTTTTTGTTTATAAAGCTCAAATTTAATGCTGGTTTATAATATTTGGGGAGTTTATTGATCAGTCCTTAACGGCACTCACTTGCACATATTTAACCCAGCCATCTGCATACAACTTGGCGCACAAGCGTGCTGTCATGGCAATTTTAAACCAGTCTACATCTCGCGTTTGGATTTGATGTTGGAGATGCTGATTCACATAGTCAGCAAAACCTGCCAGCACCTGTGTCGATAAATCCTCTATCTGTATCTGTTGAAAATGATGCTGTTGCAACAGGCTACATAGCTGAGTTTCAGACATGAGATCATCAAAATGAACATCGGCAGCTTTTAATAAGGCTCGATATTGCACTTGCTTAAGTAGATGTGCGGGGGCTTGATCTGCCCAAATTAAATAATGAAAACCAAGCCGCCCATTTGAATTTAAAACAGCGCTGACCTGATCTAAAAATGAATTTAAATGGCTGTGATATGCGGCATCTATACACAACACCATATCAAAACACGGCTGGGGAAAAATAGTTTTTAAATTTAAAAATGAGGCGTGGTGAATTTGGAGATTTGAATTCAAATTTTCACGAATATGCTGTACGCAAGCCGCTTGAAGTTCAACCGCTTCAAGATATTGAATTTGATAATGTTCCTGCCAATAAATTAGGCTGGCACCTTGCCCACAGCCTAAATCAAGCAACCGATCTTTTGAATTTAAATAGACGGCTGCCGCCAAATGGGCAGCCAAATTTTGACATGCAGCGGGATAATCATCGCCCACTGCATCTGACCAATAACCTAAATTGCTCCATGGCAATCGTGCATTGTCGCCCAAATATGCCGCTTGAATGGCATATTTATGTTTTGGAAAATATGAGCGGAATGCCTGTTGCCATTTCATAAGGACTCAGTCTAGTTCAATACAAGATCAACAGACTTAATAACCTAATTGTGGCGCAACCTCAACTTTTGGTTTCAAATCAATAAACGGTAACGGCGCACCAAAAATTTCTGCAATATGCATGGCCGAAGTTACTGCAGATTCTAAAATTGGCAAACCATCACACGACCAAGAACCACAGAAGAATACTTTACGGTTGTCTTGGTGATGACGCTGTTGCAACTCTTTATTTAAGGCAACAGTTTTTGAATCCACCACAGCACGGGTTAAAGTCACGGTCGAAATGATCTTTTTCGGATCAATTGGGGTAACAGGACGCCATGTTTGGAACACTGGCGATTTACCCACCAAGGTTGGTTCAATCGAGTTCAACCATACTGTAAATTGCTGACGGGTAAATTTACGATCCATCATGTAACTCAGTACCGACCAGTCTTTACGTTTTGGTGGCATCACAGTTTGATCGGTATGAATCACCAATTCGCCTTGTTCAAATTTGAATTGTTTCAGTAATTCAATATCTTCAGCAAACTGTTGATTGTCTAAGAAATCCTGCACTTTTGTGGTTGGCGTTGCAATCACAACACGGTCAAATGTTTGTGCGTGACCTTCAGAATTTTCAACAACCACACCCACTTCTTGCTGATGAACACGGGTAATGGCTGCACCACTTTGAATATCAATACCTTCAATCAGTTTATCGACTAAAGCAGGCGTGCCACCTTGTAAACGCAATAAAGCATCGCCATCAGTCAATTGGCGCAAAAATACCAACAATGGTTTTGCAGGCCATTCACCAATGGTTTTAGGGTCGCAAGTACAAATGGTGTATAGCACAGGCATGACGGCGCCATGCAAAAACACCTCTTCAATTTCATTGCGGTTAATAAATTCCGCAAGGGTGATGTCTTGGTGCTTAGATTTAAAGAACTTGGCAATTGCTGTTTTTAACTGCAACATACCTTTCACCAAACGCCAGCCGTATTGCTGCAAACCTTTGCGGTTGTTGATGATCGGGAAGTTACCAATACGGGTACGACTGGTGGTCAGCCATGTTTCTGTACGGTCTTCAAATAACCAGCTACACGCCATATATGTGCGCACAGGGTAGGTTTTAATCCCTAAATGTGTCGCTAAACTGAGGGTGTTTTTCCACAAATGTGGGTTCATCACCCGTAAAGGTGCATCAATTAAACCATCTTCAAATTCGATGCTATGGCTGTCCATTCCACGACCAGGCAGCGCCTCAAAAATTGTAATGTTATGCCCTGCATCTTTAAGAATTCTTGCGGTAGCCAGTCCAGCCATACCACTACCGATTACTGCGATATCCAAACCGATCATCCATCTTTTGACATACTTTATGAAATTATGAACCATGCCCTGTCAAAAGGAGCTATTAAAAACTACCAGATTGCGCACTTTTCACAGAGAAACAACAGAAAGCACAGCGTCTGCTTGATTACATTTCTTAACACTTAGATTGCAGAAAAATAAGTCCAAGAATTTATTCATATTATTTTTATTAAATGACAAATATTGTTCTAAACCATGTAGATAAATCAACCGAATATCTCATTTATATTTTACAAATAAATTTTCAGTGGTTATGATGCACCGCATAAAAATGATAACTACGTCACAAATAATTATCATAAAGAATATGATCAATCCGTTAAAACGAGAAACTTTACAGCGTAATAATAAAAGCCTCTATCGAATATTCGATAGAGGCTTTTTTCTTCATCGCTCTCTTCCAAGCTTTAAGTCGGTTGATGCTGAATTGGAATTTCACCAAATTTGCCCTGATTAAAATCATCAAAAGCCTGAATAATTTCCTGTTTAGTATTCATGACAAATGGCCCATAGCCTTGAATAGGCTCATTTAACGGTTTGCCTGTTAGCACCAAAAACTTGGTGTCTTGCAATGCTTCTAACTGAATCAGTGCTTCACCATCTTGAGCAAATAGCATGACCGAATGATCCAGCATCTGTTGGCTGCCATTGACACGCAACTCTCCTTCTAAAAGCACCAACAAAGTATTGTGATCGACAGGTACATGCACAGCCTGAGTTTGTTCGGCTTTAAGCTGCCCATCCCAAACATTCACTGGACTAAAAGTACTCGCAGGCCCATGCTGATTGGCATATTGACCTGCGATAATGCGTAAATGACCCGCATCGTTTTCAAACTCAACCACAGGAATATTTTTCGCCTCAATGGCCTGATAACGTGGTGCTGTCATTTTATCTGCAGCAGGTAAATTCACCCAAATCTGCACCATTTCAAACAGACCACCTTGCTGCGCATAGTCTTTGGAATGAAACTCCTCATGCACCACACCTGCACCCGCAGTCATCCACTGCACATCTCCTGTTTTAATGGTGCCACCACCACCCGCAGAGTCTTGATGTGTGACCTCGCCCTGATAGGCCAAAGTCACTGTTTCAAAACCACGATGTGGATGTGAACCCACGCCATGCTGTGCCATCGTTGCATCAAAATGATACGGCGATGCATAGTCCAACATTAAAAATGGGCTGATGACCTGACCTAAACGATCATAAGAAAATAGATTTTTAACGGGAAAGCCATCGCCCACCCAATGCATGTTCTGATTGCGATATACACCTATTATTTTTTTCATGTGTGATGCCTATAACTAAATATGGAAGATACTTTGATCTTAATATTTTGCTTAGCTGCAACCTAGCGCAAATTTGGCATACAGCATTGCAAGAATAGAATAATCCTTAGCAAGATGCGGAGTGTATTGTGCTATCTTAAAATTGCATAAAAAATCCAGAACCGAAGTTCTGGATTTTGAAATTTTCATGGCTAGATGATTTAGATTTTTCCAACCAGATCAATTGATGGTGCAAGTGTTGCATCGCCTTCTTTCCACTTGGCTGGGCAAACTTCACCTGGATGTGCATGCACATATTGTGCAGCTTTCACTTTGCGTAACAGCTCTTGCGCATCACGACCAATACCACCCGCATTGACTTCTACAATCTGAATTTTACCTTCAGGATCAATCACAAATGTACCACGGTCTGCCAAGCCTTCTGATTCAATCAGTACTTCAAAGTTTTTAGCCAAAGTCCAAGTTGGGTCACCAATCATTGGATATTGAATCTTTTTAATTTCTTCTGAAGTATCGTGCCACGCTTTATGGGTAAAGTGGGTGTCTGTAGATACTGAATAAATTTCTACACCCATTTTTTGGAATTCTTCATATTGATCGGCTAAGTCTGCAAGTTCAGTCGGGCAAACAAAAGTAAAATCTGCAGGGTAGAAAAATACTACTGACCATTTGCCAATAAGGTCTTGTTCCGACACTTCAATAAATTGACCATTTTGGTAAGCGGTTGCGTTGAATGGTTTGATTTGGGTATTGATTAAACTCATGCTGTATTCCTCAATTCGTTCGGGGATTGCTTATCTTGTGTAGTTAGAATACAAAACCCAACAGAATCGGTAAAACAGTACTTTTTTATAAAAACAATCGGTTTTAAGAATCAAAAATCCATTTATTATTTAAAAATAGATTGATCAAGCCGATGCTGAACTCACCAATCTGCATAAAAAAACCCTTTGTCGAAACAAAGGGTTTGGAGGATGGTTTGCCGTTCTAACTTAAAATGGATATATATACTAAAAACAAATATATTCTTATATTACAATTTATTATATTAAAACGTAAAGTATTTTGTCAATTTTTTTATTGTAAATTTAACAAAACTACTTACTGCACAATACGACTAATATGTCACAAAGAAACCTCCATAAAATTAGTGTTAATTAAATGGTCGTTTTCTTTACATTTAAAACATGATCCTAAAATTACATTTTTTATTCAAAAGAACGTAAAGAAATTGCGATAATAAATCTATGTAAAGTTTAGGTACGTTTTATTATGATTATTGGATATGCTCGGGTCAGTACACATGACCAAAATCTAGATTCACAATTAGATGCACTCCAGAAGGCAGACTGTGAACAAATTTTTCAGGAAAAGATAACTGGAAAATCTAAGGATCGTCCTGAATTGTTAAGTTGCTTGAAAGCCCTAAGAAAAGGTGATGTTCTGATTGTGTGGAAACTTGATCGCCTTGCCCGTTCATTAAAAGATTTAGTCGAGATTATTACTGACTTAAATCAGCGTGAGATAGGCTTTAAATCGCTTACAGAAGCAATTGATACCACCTCTGCTACTGGCAGGCTAGTGTTCCATATTTTTGGGGCATTAGCTGAATTTGAGCATAGTTTAATTCGTGAACGCACCATAGCAGGCTTGGATGCAGCAAGAGCTAGAGGACGTAAAGGTGGACGCAAACCATCCATGTCTGAAAAAGATATTAAAAAGGCCCAAGCTATGTTACGAGATCCTCAAATTACTAAAACAGAGGTAGCAAAACATTTTGGAGTAAGCCGAGTCACGCTGAATAACTCACTGAATAAATCTTAGAATTGTTCTTAGTTGCTATCGGCTTTGTTGCACAAAGATTTGAAATGCAAAGCGCCCCTAATTGAGCCAAATTTAAGGCGTAACTTGGGTAAGTGGT
>NZ_JAAZQX010000031.1 GCF_012371325.1 Acinetobacter sp. A2
AAACTAGATGTGATTGAGTGGATTCGTACCATTGCGGTTGCGCGTATTATTATGCCAAACAGTTACATTCGTTTATCTGCAGGGCGTGAATCATTGTCTGATTCAGATCAGGCTTTGGCCTTTATGGCAGGTGCGAACTCGTTGTTCTCGGGTGAAAAGTTACTCACTACACCAAATGCAGGCGAAGGCAAAGACAAACAGCTGTTCCAAAAGCTAGGTTTAGTTCCTGAACGTGCCAAACCAACCGTTGCAGAATTATCTGTAGATGCAATGGCAATTGCTTAAACTTTTAGCTTAAACCCAAAAAAACAAAGTCCCGAAATGGGACTTTGTTTTTTTGTGTCATCTTCTCTTAAGCAGCAAGATAAGTTTGTCCAGCAGCACCTTAAGAAGTGATTAAAATACCGTAGCTGGCATTCAAATACTGCCCTACTTTAATTATATCGGCACCATTGGCATGTTCTACTGTCAGTTGTTGCTGAATCGCATCATAATAAAAACGATCATAACAGTCTTGATGATGTAGTAACCACGTCAAAGTATCTGTCAAATTTTCATCTACAATATAGGTCTTTTCTTTAAAGTTTTTAGGCATCGCCATCCATCACATCTTTTAACAGGCAAGATAGCGCTATCTTAAAAGCAACTCAACCAAGCTTAAAGCCTGAACATGCAAGAAAATAGAATCTAAATACAAATGTGTCAAAATTTAGACAATAAAAAAGTGAGTTATAAAACTCACTTTTGTTGATGATGACTTATTGTGTCTTACTGTCCCCACATTTACGACACTCTAAATGCGCCCCGATTTCTTCCATTTCATCATATTCATAGATGTGTAAACAGAAAATTTGCTTTAACAGTTTGATCATATATGACATTCCTTTTGATTTTTATACATCATGTTTGTGATCTCATCCTGAGATACAAATGCCATCAAGGCTGACTGACATAAACTACTATTATCATAGTTTTTAAAAATATCAAATCCAATTTAGGAACTTTCCGATAAGCGTACATCTACATTTTTGCAAAAACAAGTCAATTATTATTTAAATCAAACAAATTCATATGCTTGTGAAGTGAGAAACAAGTATCCCAAAGCACTTAAAAAATTTCAGTGAATTAAAAACCATGAAATCGCAATAGCCAATAAAACCATCGTTTCAGATATTTCTATGCTCGCACCCACCATATCGCCCGTTATACCTTGCAATCGCAGCATAAATTTATGTCGTAGATATACCGTACAAAGGATGAAAGTCAGCACAGCGATCAAGCCAAGCCATCCCCACAGCGCAGCACTAGCAAAAGTCAACGCAATCACAATTTTTGCGCCTGTTTTGGGCAAATAAGCTTGTATAGAAGTACCCAAACCTTGAGCACGCAAATACGGTGTGCTTAAAAATAAAAGTAGTGCACTCAAACGCGCTAAAACAGGTACCAGCAGTAAAGCTGCTAAATATTGTTGCTCGAGTAGAACATAAAGTGTTGACCATTTTAGCAAGCAGCACATCAGTAGACTCAGCACACCAATTGGCCCGCTGCTTGGGTCTTTCATAATCTTTAATGTTCGTTCGGGGTCTCCAAAACCACCCACCCATGCATCTGCGGTATCTGCTAGTCCATCTAAATGCAAACCACCAGTGAGCCAAATCCAGAGAACTAAAATCAGGCTGCTACTAAGCACCAAAGGCAGAAATTGCAGCAAACTGGCAACACCCCAAAGCACAGCTCCGATTAGCAAACCCACCACAGGATAAAACAACAACGACTGCGCATTTTGTTGTGGACTCGGCAGTTGTTTTAAAGACACAGGCAAAGTGGTGAGAAATTGCAAGGCAATCCAAAACGCTGTCATTGTTGCTCCTGCATCGTCACGCTTCCATCCAAATGCAATTGAAATGAACTCAGTTGCCCTAAATCTGCCGACATTTTCAAAATATCATCTAAGGGTTGTTGCTGCGCCATCACCTTTAACAGCTTAATGACCCCACCGTGTGTGACCAGTAAAATTCGTTTTGGCTGATTCGTGTTTTTGACTTGTAAATACTGAATAAAGTCCTTCAAACCTTGTACAACCCGTTGTTGAAAATCGAACAAGGCTTCTGCCTGTGGCGGGGTAAATTGCGTAGGGGTCGTCCAAAATTTTGCTAAATCTTCAGGATATTCTACATATAAAGTCTGGGTTGAAGCCGCTTCCCAAGTACCAAAATGCATTTCCTGAAACTGGGCATCAATATAAAGTGGCAATTGCTGTTCGCCAGAAAAATCCTGAGCAAAATTCAAACAACGCTGCAAAGGAGAACTCAGAATCATATCCCATTGCAGACCATGATCCAGCGCAGTATTCACGGTTTGCTGCATTGTTTTCCAGCCTTTGGACGTTAAAGCATCATCGGTTGAGCCACGCAAAGTATGGCTCAATGCTGTTTCTCCATGCCTTAATACATCTAGCCTGAGCATGAAGTTACTTTCTCGCCAATGACTGCTGCTTCTGCAAAAGTTGCCATTTGATTATGCAAGGCACAGGCCAGCTGGATGATGCCCAAAGCAGCACCTGCACCACTGCCCTCACCCAAACGTAAATTTAGATTTAATAATGCCTGCGCATTTAACTCTTCCAATAAACGGCGGTGGCCATATTCTGCCGACTGATGTCCAAACAACATCCATTCACGCACCTGCGGGTTTAGACGGACAGCAACCAATGCCGCAGCACTACTGATAAAACCATCCACCACTATAGGCATACCTAGCTGTGCACAGCGGATATATGCGCCCACCATAGCCGCAACTTCTAAACCACCAACAGCACAAAGGGCTTTAAAGGCATCTTGTTTTACATAGTCTTGATGTAGCGCCAAAGCTGCATCAATCACCTGCTTTTTATGTTGTAATTGTGCAGTGTCAATACCTGTTCCCACACCTGTGAGTGCTTCTGCAGGTGCTTGCAATAAAAAGCAAGATAAGGCCGATGCAGAGCAAGTATTCCCAATCCCCATTTCACCTGCAACATAGATTGAGGCCTGTTGCGCAACAGCATCTTCAACACTTTTACGCCCTAAAGCCATAGCCTGCATACACTCTTGCTCGGTCATGGCAAGCGTTTTAGCAAAATTTGCTGTACCAGCACGAATACAATGTCGCTCTACGCCCGCATAGTCATACGCATCGCCCACTGAACCACAGTCAATCACTTGTAGTTGTGCCTGATACTGTTTAGCAATGACGCTGATACATGCGCCACCCGTCGCAAAATTTTGCAGCATTTGTCGTGTCACCGCTTGCGGATAGGCCGAAATATTTTCTTCCATGACGCCATGATCACCTGCAAAAATGCAAATCCACGGACGTTCAATATTCGGTTGCGCTGTGCCTTGTAAAGATGCCAGTTGAATTGCGACATTTTCAAGTTCAGCTAACGACCCTGTAGGTTTTGTCAGTTGAAGCTGTCTTTGGATTGCCTGCTGTTTCATCTGCACATTGGGTGTTTGACATTCAGCTAACCACCAAGTCATGAATTCTCTCCTTTTAAAAGCATTGGAAAACCAGCAACACAAAACTGGACTTTGTTTGCAATTTGCCCTAACTGTTGATGTAGCCGCCCTGATTCATCTACAAATTTTCGGGTGATTTCCCCTAGTGGCACAACACCTAAACCTGTTTCATTGCTCACCAAAATAATATCGGCCTGCAAATGAGGTAAAACTTCAAGTAATGCTACAATTTGTTGTTCAGCAAAGTTTTCTACCGTTTGCATCAGTAAATTACTCATCCACAAAGTCAGACAATCTACCAAAATCACATGATCTGGATGATCCAGCATTTTTAACTGTTGCGCCAAATATAAAGGTTCTTCACGCAATTGCCATGACTGCGGACGCTGTTGCTGATGATGCTGAATCCGTGCCTGCATTTCGGCATCGCCTGCTTGTGCGGTTGCCACATAAATAACCGTTTTGCCAAATTGCTGTGCACTTTGTTCGGCTAGGCGACTTTTCCCAGAACGTGCACCGCCCAAAATAAGTTGAATCATGATGCTCCCAAAGGAAATTGATAGCTTGTAAAAAGTGGCCCTTGTAATGTTTTCGCCTGATAATATCCAAAACTTAAATGCTGAATATTCAAATCGAAATGTTGCACTATAGTGTTTTGAATACGCTCTAAAATATAATTAGTTGAATGTTCAGCTTGATACAGCCCCAAAGTAATATGCGGATGATACTGCAAAGCAGCAATTTCCGCTCCTGCTGTGCTTAAAGCCTGACGAATACGGCATAATTGCTGAGCATGATCTTGCACATCTACAAACAACGCGCTGTTAAAGCTATTGATTCCGCCAATCTGCAATTGAAAAGGTTGCAATTGCAAATGTTGTAGCGCCTGTAATTGTCGCTGAAACTGTTGTTCAACAAAGTCATCATCCCAGTGTTTTTTTACGGCGGAAAAACCACAAATGTATAAAGTGATATGAAACTGGCGGGTATTAGGAGTCAATAATAAATCAGAAAATTGCTGTTTTAATTGTTCTAAATATTGAACTAAAGCAGGATGCTCAATGCTTAAGTACCACAACGCATAATGCTCACGCCCACGATGCCATTCAGGATAATCATGCTGCTGTGTGGGAATAACAAACTGATTGGCTTGAATAAACACTGGATAATTCAATAAATTAAGGCGACTCATGGTAAAACATTCATAGCGCAATGAACATGAAAATAATGCAGCTTCAGCTGAATATTTTTCAGGATCATTTCTGGGTACTGCTTATTTCACCTCAAAACACATTTTTTAAGCTTGCAAATTCTCAGTGAATAGATGGTTGAAAACGACATGAAATGCTATGCTGAAATTAAGATCAAGTAGACTGATCTACGTAATAAAAAATCTACACAAGTGTCTAAATCATGATGAACAACGCTGGAGTTTATGATGCAACAAGAATTGATATGTTATAAGCAACTTCCAATTTGGAATCATGATTCAATTCCGCAAGGTTTTAAAAAACAACACAACACGCAAGTAGGCACTTGGGCAAAACTTACCATTTTAAAAGGTGAAATGCTTTTCTCGATGCTGCATGAATCAGGCGAAGTGCAATCTGAGCATGTTTTTTCTGTGCAAAACCAACCGCCTTTTATTGAGCCGCAAGCTTGGCATAAAATCGTATCTGCCAGTGAAGACATTGAATGTCAGCTCAGTTTTTATTGTTTAGCTCAAGATTATTTTGTCAAAAAATACAAATTAAGCCCAACCCATTCTGAAATTATAGCCGCACTGCCGCAGTTACCCGTTGGCAAAGCTTTAGATGTTGGTTGTGGTACAGGCCGCAATGCGCTGTATTTGAGTCAGCATGGTTTTCAGGTCGATGCTTGGGATGGTAACCCGACCAGTATTCAAAAATTGAATGAAATTATTGAAGCAGAGCAAATCACTACCATTCAAACTGCGGTGCGTGACTTGAATCAGGATTCATCTATTTCAGGGCAATATCACTTTATTAATTGTACTGTGGTGATGATGTTCTTGGCACCTGAAACTACTCCAAAACTCATTCAAAATATGCAAAAAGCCACTCTTTCACAGGGTTACAACTTAATTGTTTGTGCAATGGATACTGAAGACTACCCTGTACAACAAGACTTCCCTTCTAGCTTTAAAGCGGGTGAATTAAGTGCGTGTTATGCTGATTGGGATATTGTGAAATACAATGAAAATGTAGGTGAGTTACACCGTACAGATGCTGCAGGTGATCGAATTAAGCAGCGTTTTGCGACCTTGTTAGCAAGGAAAAAGTAATAGTGATAAGATGCTGAAAGCAAGTACTTTATAACGTTAGTGAACCGTACCGGGTTTGTCGGAGACTCAATATTCTGAGAGACTATTCCGATGAAAAAACCAAACTATACCCCCGAAATTAGAGAAAGAGCGGTTCAATTACTAATTGAATCTGAAAAAGATTATCCTTCTACTTGGGCAGCAATCACAGCTATTGCGCCTAAAATCGGTTGTACTCCTGAAACATTGCGTGTTTGGTATTTAAAGCATATGGATCAACTAAATCCTGCCAAAGTACAACAGATATCTGACCAAGAAAAAATGAAGCAAATGGAACGTGAAATTAAAGAATTAAAACGTGCCAATGAAATTCTACGTAAAGCAGCCGCTTTTTTCGCCCAGGCGGAGCTCGACCGCCCACACAAATAATGGTGGATTTTATCCATAATAATAAAGAGCTGTACGGAGTCGAGGCGATTTGTAGAATTTTACCGATCGCCCCTTCAACCTATTATCGGACTCTAGATCTCTGTGATGAGAAGCATTGCACGATCGAGGCATGCCAAAGAATGTGATTCATCATTCCGATAGAAGTGTTCAATATCTTTCTATTCGCTATACCAATCGTTTTGAAGCAGCAAATTTACGAGCATCAGTCGGTACAACGGGTGATTCATACGATAATGCTTTGGCTGAAACGGTGAATGGCTTATACAAAACAGAGGTGATTGAATATCTATAAGCAGATTGGCAAGGTTTAGCACATGTACAACTTGCGACACTAAATTGGGTAGATTGGTTCAATAAAGAGCGTGTACATAGTGCACTAGGTTATGTATCGCCTTTTGAGTTTGAAGCAATGTACTATGATAAGGTTAACACGTTAGGTCAGGTGGCCTAACTTAAATAAAAAAGTCTCCGACAAACCCGGTACGGTTCACAGATTGAAATACGAGTTTTTAAAGAATTATTTTTTAATGTTGGTTTAAAACAATTAAAACTATATGACCTGGATGGAAATTCTATTGAGTAAGCATTTAAAAGTGTCTTTTAGAATAAAGATGTTATAGAAAATGCACATTTATAGGTAATGTCGATTGTTCAAAACAATTCAGTACTCTGAAAGGCAAACAACTTTCACCTAACAGTCAAATCCTGTTTTAGCTCTATAAAAAGCCCTAGGAAAACTGAGTAAATTTATCAAAAGACTTTGCATATATTTAAGTGTTTGTATTTAAAGATAAAGCCTATCTACCGAAGTGTTGACAAAACACACATCTCAAACTTAAATTGTATTTTGATGTTGAGTTAAATTGTGGTCAAATGCCATCCAAACAATAGAACGTATGACATCAGATGTTCAATGCTTCACTCCTCCGTTTTCCATTGTGGTCAGTTATTCCACTATTGGTCATTTATGTTGCTTTAGCCTTTAGCGCATTCAATTTAGATCAGGTTCAGCAAAATGCAATTTTGACTATAGGTGTATTTTTAACAGCAACATGGCTGTGGATCTGCACCAAACTTGAAGAAACTTATATTGCACTTTTAGCTGTGTTTGCCCTGATCTTAACTGGCAACTTAAACGAAGAACATCTATACCAAGCTTGGGGACAAGATCTGATTTGGTTACTCATTGCAGCATTTGTTATTGCGGCAGGTGTGTTCAAAACAGGGCTAGCAACGTATTGTGCATCACAACTTTTAAAATATGCCCATAACACCCGAACGCTATGTTATCTGCTGACAATTTTCATCGTACTGTCGGCATTTATTATTCCGTCTACCTCAGGTCGTGCGGCAATTATTTTACCTATATTTCTGGGTTTGGCTGAAATACTGAAACATCAAACACATATTCTTAAAGCATTGGCATTGCTCTGTCCGTCGATCATTTTGTTGAGTGCAATTGGCTCTTACTTAGGTGCTGGGGCACATTTAATTACCAATCAGATTTTAGTTGAGCAGGGGTATCCTGCATTTAGTTTACTCAGTTGGCTATGGTTAGGTTTTCCTTTCGCATTGGTCTCATCATTGGCATGTACCGAGCTTATCTTAGGTTTATTTACCAGTAAAAAAGAAAGATCGATGCCATTAAACTTAAGTCATTTGAATGTGTTAAATGAACAGGCTGTAGGTTCAGAACAAAAATTATCTGCACTACAAAAACGTATTATCTGTATTTTAGTTTTGATTTTGGGCTTATGGTTGACTGAGCCATTGCATCATATATCTGCCACCATGGTTGCCATATTCGGTGCTTTATTAATGGTTACACCAAGTGTGGGGTGTATTAAGTTCTCTCAAGCTGTGAAAACAATACCTTGGGCATTACTCATGTTTATGGCTGCAACTTTAGCAATGGGGGCAGCATTAATCGAGAGTGGAGCAATTCAATTATTAACTCATTCCATTTTTTCAAAGTTTGATATACAGCACCCGAGTGCATCGATCATTTTCATTGCATTAATGATCATTATTTCTTTATTGTCACATTTATTTATTCAGTCACGTTCAGCACGTTCAGTTGTGCTTATCCCGATTGCGATTTCTCTTGCACCCCAATTTCAAGTTTCACCTGTGGCAATGGCATTTATCTCAACAGCCGCTGCAGGATTTTGTCATTCACTCACATCATCAGCAAAACCAATTGCGATTTTTCATCAAACTGAAACACAGACGATGTTTAATGCGCACGATTTACTTAAATTAAGTTTTTATTTAGCACCCATCATGTTGGTGCTGCTTATTATTTTTTCGTTCATCGTCTGGCCGATGTTAGGTATGCCGTTATTACTATAGTTCAAAAGTTTGATTTCTTATGTGTGCTGAAATTTTGGAAAATATACTCATTTTACCAAGTGGTTTTAAGGAATCATTAACTGCAACTCAAGTTGCTCAAGCTATAAAAATTGGAATATCTAAAGCTTTACCTCATGCTTCAATTCGTGCAATTCCAATTCCAGATGGTGGGGAACATACTGCGCATATATTGGCACATCACACCAATGGCAAAATCATATCTAAAACAGTGACAGGGCCATTGGGGCAGCCCATTCATGCCCATTTTGCAATGTTGGGCGGCTCCTATGCTCATGTAGCAGTCATTGAAGTTGCAGCAGCTGCAGGCCTAAAATTAATTCCCTTTGATCAGCGTAATCCGATGCAGACCACCAGTTATGGGGTGGGTGAATTGATCATGTGTGCGATCAATGAGGGCGCAACTAAGATTATCTTGGGTTGTGGCGATTCTGGTATTAGTGATGGTGGTATTGGTGCTCTACAAGCGCTAGGTGTGAAAGTTACAGATCATTTGCATCGTGAGATTCCCTATGGCGGTCAGTACTTACAAAACGTGAATCAAATTGATTATTCAGGTTTAGTTGCTCAATTACGTTATCACCAGATTGACATTATATTGGCGCTAAATCCATTTAATATTTTATGTGGCCCACAGGGGGTTGCACCTGTATTTGCACCACAAAAAGGGGCATCTGAACAACAGGTGCAACAATTATCAGAAGGTTTTGAACATTGGGCTTTGAGTCTAAAAAATAATCATATCAATCCTATCTCAAATTTTGATTTTGCTTATGGAATGGGGACAGGTGCATCGGGTGGATTAGGTGCTGGTCTTGCTGCTATTGGTGCAAAACTTTGTCCTCGGTTTGATGTGTTATTAGGCAAAGACTTAGTCGGCTATGATTTAGATCATGAAATTAGGCGTGCAGATTTAATTATTACGGCTGAAGGTGCGATTGATTGCCAAACACTTCGGGGCAAAGTGCCTGCTGAGATTGCAGCACGAGCAGCAAAATTTAATAAACCTGTGATTGCGTTAGCAGGCACGCTCGCACACGATGCCGAATGTGTTTATGACATTGGGATTCATGCAATCAGCTCAATTATGTCAAGCCCTATGTCTTTGCAAGAGGCGATTGAAAACAGTGAAACACTTGTGATTCAAGCCAGTGAACGACTTATGAAAAGCGTGATACTAGGACTAAAAATAGCGCAAGTCCAAAAATTGGCGGTTTAATTTAGCGAAGCAACCTAATTAATTCTATTTTACATTAAGAACAATTTGTGTGGATGGAATGTAGAGCTATACCGTAAAACACATTCTAATTTTGAATCTAAATATGATCTGGCATCATCGCTAGCGAGAGCGTTCAAAATTCTGTGTCAGCCGAATTGGCTAGAGTTTAATTATATGAGGAGCACTGCTCCGCAAGTGCCTGCCTTCAAAGTAAATCGATAACTGTGTGATGGTTTGCCCCCAGTTTGTCACCGGCATTGTCCATTTTTCAGAAGCCTGTTGAATGCCAATATACAGCAATTTCAGCAGGCTATTTTCATTCGGGAAAGCCCCCTTGGTTTTGGTCAGTTTTCTGAATTGGCGATGTACTGCTTCAACCGCATTGGTGGTATAAATTGGCTTCCTAACCGCTTTCGGATATTTGAAATAGGCACTGAGTAAATGCCATTTTTCACGCCATGAACGAATGACTTTCTCGTATTTATCCCCCCATTTGGCTTCCAGCTCATCTAGCGCCATTTCAGCTGCCTGCTTGGTATCTGCTCGGTAAACAGGCTTCAGATCAGCCATAAAGGCTTTTTGATCCTTACTGGCCACATAACACAAGCTATTGCGGATTTGGTGAATAATACATAACTGCACTTCTGTCTGCGGAAATATCGCAGCAATTGCTTCAGGGAAGCCTTTAAGCCCATCAACGCAGGCGATCAGAATGTCTTGTATGCCACGGTTCTGCAAATCTGTGAGTACGCTGAGCCAATAATTAGCACCTTCACTTTCTGATAGGTAAAGACCCAGCAGTGAACCGTACTGGGTTTGTCGGAGACTTTTTTATTTAAGTTAGGCCACCTGACCTAACGGGTTAATCTTATCATAGTACATTGCTTCAAACTCAAAAGGCGATACATAACCCAGTGCACTGTGTACACGCTTTTTATTGAACCAATCTACCCAGTTTAGTGTCGCAAGTTGTACATCTGCTAAACCTTGCCAATCTGCTTTTAGATATTCAATCACCTCTGTTTTGTATAAGCCATTCACCGTTTCAGCCAAAGCATTATCGTATGAATCACCCGTTGTACCGACTGATGCTCGTAAATTTGCTGCTTCTAAACGATTGGTATAGCGAATAGAAAGATATTGAACACCTCTATCTGAATGATGAATCACATTCTTAGGCATACCTCGATCGTGCAATGCTTGCTCCAATGCATCGAGCACCATATCTGTATTCATCCGTGTAGATACTTTCCATCCAATAATTGCTCGCGAGAACACATCAATAATAAATGCAGTGTAGACCCAGCCAGAATTGGTTTGAATATACGTAAAGTCACTGACCTGAGATACCGTCTTGGTAGTCAATCAGGTTTTGAGATTATTCGACCAATAAATAATCTCTTTGATAGGCAGTCTGATGTTTTAAAACGCCATAACACAGATGTATAAGCTTACGCATTGCAGCACCTAAAGCACACATTTTATTTTTACCCTGGCTTAATAATCGTTGATAACACTGCCATTATGACGGACTTTAACTACAATACAGTCCATATAGACGATGGGATAGAGTGCATCCAGCGGACGGTTTTGCCATTCAGCGACTTGCTCCTTGACGGCATCCTCACAGCAGTGCTGTTCGCCTTGGAAATAAGCGTTGGCGATACATCAGCATCGTACATTTCTTTGAAAGTAGCCACGATTTCACGGGTAGTCATGCCTTTGGCATAAAGGGATAGAATTTGGTTATCCATTTGCGTGATACGAGTCTGATTCTTTTTAATTAGCTGTGGCTCAAATGTGCCATCACGATCTCGTGGTGTGGTGATCTCAATCTCACCATCATCGCTCAGCACGGTCTTACTGGAATAACCGTTACGAGCATTTGAACCGTTCTTACGAGCATTCTTTTCATGTCCGAGATGTTCGGTAAGTTCGACATTGAGAGCCGTTTCAACAGTGAGTTTAGTCAACAATCGGGTGAATTGATTGAGATCGTCTTCTGTTTTGATTCCTTTAGCAAATTCTGCTGCAAGGTCTTTTAGTTTTTGTTCGTTCATCATGTTGCCTGACTCCGTTGTGAATATGAACATAGCAAATTCAGGCAATTACACAATTTAATTTACAGTCTCATAATAAGCCTTATACTATAAAGCCCACTTAATAGTGGGCATTTACATTTCATTGACGTCTGGCCAGCTCTTTTAAATGCCAGTCAATAATCTCATCATAACGATACTTAACTCCACATTGCTTGCTCATTCCGCTTTTGATTCCCCGTGGGAAAAGATCATCTTTTAGTTCTTGCTCTCGAAGTTCATTAATCGAAATTCGAAGAAGTTTACAAACTGTTTTCTTATTCAAAAACTGATAAATCTCATTAGACTTAGTATGCTTTTTACAAGAACTCATTGATACTATTAAACCTGCTTAAATTGGAATCTGTTGAAAGATTTAATCTAGCATCAACTCTAAAATATCTCTGTGTGTGGTTAAAAAAATGAGAAAATAAACAGTTTTATTTATTTATTAGCCAATTAACAATACTTCTCGCATCTTTCTATAAAAAAATTAGGCCCCTTAGGGCCTAATTCATAAAACTTACTTACCGTAATTTTTTTCTTTCCAAACCGTTATTTCGTTGAAATCATAATAAACACCAGATTGTCGTGTACTACCAGTTTTGATCGGTCTTGGAAAGCTTTCATCATTCATCGAAACTTTTCTTAACTGCTCTACTGAAAATTCCAGATAGTCACATACTTCTTTCTTTTTTAATCTGAGTGGCTTTAATACGATACCATTTACAACAATGTCAAATGCAGTATTTGAAATCATCTCTATTCCTAATGATTAATAGATAATTTCAAAACTAGCATGCTTCAAAAAAAAGGCCTGTTGTACGTTAAAAAAATGGAAAAATAGTAAAAAACTGCTTAAAAATTAGCTTACATGAATCTTAGGAAACTCTCTCGGTCCACAAATTTGTTCAAGGTAGTCCGACCAATACTGCATGATTTCATACCTTTCTCGAAGGTGTGCGCCTTTGTCGTAGGCTCCTTTTACCCCAGATTTTAAGTGAGCTAATGCAGACTCGATCACTTGTGATCGATCACTAAATTTATCGTTTAATTTCGTTGATGCAATATGTCTAAAGCCGTGTGGATTCTGCTTCCCAAAGTATCCCAATCTATTTAGGGCTGTATTGAAAGTTAAATTTGAAATTGACTTATTAACACTGTCTCGAGCTGGAAATAGATAATCACTCTCACGTTTCGAAATTGATTTCAATCTTGTTAACAAAGTAATTGCTTGATCTGACAGAGGTATTCCATGTTCAATCCCCTTTTTCATTATTGAACCAGGTCTAATCCAAACCCGTTCATCAAAGTCGAATTGCTTCCACTGTGCTTGCCTAAGTTCCCCAGGTCTTGGAAACATATGTATCAGTAATTCTAACCCAATACTGATTTCTTCAGAGCGGTATTCCCTGATTTTTCCAATCATTTCAGGAAGTTCTTTTATAGGAATGTGTTTCATACACCCTGGATTAGACTTGTCTAAAAACTTCTGAATACCAGTTAGAGGGTTGAATTTAATCTCATCTTTAAAAACAGCCAAATCATAAGCATTCCGGCAATATGAAACTAATTTTTCGATTCGATTGAAAATTTTTTCTTCACGTTGTTTTGTTTGGAAGAATTCAAGCCATTCTCCAGAAGTAATATCTTTATATTTACGTTGACCAAAAACAGGCAGAAGATGCTTTTCAATAGATTGAACCTCTTTCTTAAATGTTGTTGGATCCCATGTATTTTTCTTAGTATCGATCCAATCTCGCATTAAGTACTCAAACAACTCACTTTCATCACGTTGAGCTTGTTTTAGACGTTCTGATCGCGTAACAATTTGAAGCTCTCCCGATTGAAATTTTAAAGCTTGTGCTCGAGCATTTTTAACTGAAACATCAGGGTAAGACCCTAAACCGACCCATGTCCATTTACCCTCATTATTCTTCAAACGAAGTTGCCATGACTTCTTACCTGAAGTTTGAACTTTCATATAAAGTCCTGAAATATCTGCCTTTCGATATTCTTTATCTTTTGCTTTTAAAGCAGCATATGCCACATCAGATAAAAGTTTATTTCTGCTCATAACTCTTTGTTTACCTACCATTTATTTAAACTTTGTATCCTGAGTTATATTTTAAATTTAGGATACAAACAAGGATACAAACGAGCAGTTCCTGTATGAGTGTATATAAGATTATTTTAAGTATAAAAAAACCCTTAATCCGTTAAGAATTAAGGGTTTAGATTTCATATGAGTGCATATGATTATAAAATATGGTGGGCCCAGACAGACTTGAACTGTCGACCAACGGATTATGAGTTCTTTAACCTAGCACATCAAAATCAAACATCTAAACAATATTTACAATAACAATCATACACTTATAAAAAATTAAAATTATACTCTTCATCCTTTTAGTTGATTATAGTATATTCATTTTGCTTACCAGATGCTTACCAATGGCTTACTAGAAATTATGAAACTAACTAAACCGGCTATAGATAAAATTGATTGCACAGGTAATTTAAAACCTGTTTTTTATTGGGATGACAAAGTACCTGGATTTGGCGTTAAAGTTACGCCTAAAAATTCAAAAAGTTACGTATTCCAAGGCCGTACCGGCCGTCAAACGCATCGTATCAAAATTGGGGATGTCGACACCTGGAAATTAGATGATGCCAGAAAATATGCACAAGAATTAGCTATTAAATGCCACAAAGGGATTGATCCAGTTGCTGAGAAGAAAAAATCACTTGAAGCCAATCGGCAGTACAATTTAGAAGAGAAAAGGAAGAATATTCGATTTAAAGAAGCTTGGGATGAATATTTGGAGGAGAGGAAATCTCATTGGAGGATTAGGACTTATCAAGACCATATAGAATTATGTAGGGGTGGTTTTGATCCAGTTTCCAATAAAACTTACAAGGTACAACCCATTAATGAACTATTAAATTTAAAGCTTGCTGAATTAACAGCAGATATTTTCACAAATTGGTTAGAAATTAATTCCTATCGCTCAACAACTACAAGTAAAGCATATCGATTAGTACGGGCATTTTTAAATTGGTGTGAAGAACACGATGATTACGAAAATCTCATTCCAACTAAGTCTTTTAAGGCTAAAAAAGTACGGCAAAAAGTTGCGCCTGTTGTAGCTAAAAAAGATTGCTTAACGAAACAACAACTTCCTATGTGGTTTAAGGAAATTAAAAAACTGGAAAATAAAAAAATATCTACGTTACTAATATGCACACTCATTACTGGGTGCAGAAAAAATGAGCTACTCACATTGAAATGGAGTGATGTTGATTTCAGATGGAAGACAGCAAAACTTAGCGATAAAGTTGAGGATAATGGTAGAATAATCCCCTTAACTTCCTATGTAGAAAGCCTCTTATTAGAATTAAAAAGAGATGCAGATTCAGATTTTATTTTCAGCAGCTCTAAATCTAAAACCGGCTATATTATTAATCCATACAAAAGCTTAAATAAAGTATCAGAAAAATTAGAAATAGAAATCACACCTCATGGTCTACGCCGATCCTACGAAACATTAGCTATTTGGGCAAAAATAAACCCGGGTATCCTTGCTCAAATTGCAGGTCATAAGCCGAGTGCCTTAGTTGATAAACACTACACTGTCAGGCCTATGGATATGTTAAGAGAAGCATTACAAGTATATGAAGATTGGATTTTAGAAAATGCAAAACAAAAAGAATAACTAACCTTAGGGGTGGCGACAATTGAACAAATTACATAAGCTACTGTTTTATATTTATTAAATTTTATAAAAAAACCCCAGTGTACATAACAGTGTACAAATTGTTTGCCACTAGGCACTTTTCAACTAAGTTTTAAAAAGCCCCTATCTGCTCTATTTTGAGCTTTTTATTTATTTCTATATAAAGTACTCTCCAACTATACAAACTTTTTACTTTATAAAAACTGAGAAATTTATGAAGCTAAATAATTTTATTTTTGCTTTTTTTATTCTAATTTTATCTCCAACTGTTACTGCTCAAGTTGCTGCGACTGAATTTGATGATATATTGTTAAAAGAAGGACTTGTTGATGAAACTTATAAGTATACTAACTTTAATTTAGTAAGTAATTTTTTTAGAAATGTTAATAACCTCATGGCTGAATCATTACCTGCAAAAGTTAACAGTGAAATTGAAATATCTTTAGTGTTTATGACGCCTTATAGCTCTTTTTTCTCATATAGATACCTAATAGAGTTAGATGAGGATCAAAAAAACTTATTTATTAAAAATTTAAACTCTAATGAATCTATAACAGAACTTTGCAAAACAATGTTTAATCAAAAATTTCTAATAGCAAACTATCATACAATTAAACTAAATTATTTGGATGTACTTAGTCGAGAGATAACAGAAGTAAAACTAACCCCAAACAGATGCTTCCCCCTTATATTAAAAATCTAAATTTTATTAATATAAAACCCTAAAATTAATAGAAATTCAAATCTATATCTTCTAATCCCCATTTTTTTAGCGATCAAAAATGGGGAGTATAGCTAAATACTGAATTTATCAGCACACCTAAAACCCTATAAAAATGTATTTTACAGGCATTTTTATGTGCTGATCTTTTTAGAATTTAGCTATATTTCATTGACTAAACTGTTTTTTCAAAACAGGAAGAATTGCATAGTATGAATCCATTAAATGTTTATTAACTTCATCCATATCTAGAATATTCATAGGAAGATAATAATTAACAAATGTCCTTTCTAAGAAAAGCTGCTCTGCAAAGAATTCATTAGGTTCAGTGTTCATTTCATAGGCATAATTCGCATCAAAAATTCTTGCAGAATAATCAAGATATAAACAATACTCTTTATTTGAATTAATATCTGTATAACATTTTTGAACTATCTCTTTGACTCCTATTATTCCAGAAAGAGATAATACTGCCTCGAATTCTCTTACTGCTTTTGTTATTAAAACTTTATCTGGTGCAAGGGTAGATTTTTTAGAGTTCTTTGCAACTTCAACACTATTATTCCCCACATCACTGTTGTAAGTATTACTTGCAGCTAAATCTGCTGCATCAGCAGCTTTTGCCGCTGCTACAGCTTCTTCTGCTGGATCAAAACCCTCATCCGCGGCTACTGCTTCGCCATAATTCGTTAATTCTGAATTAGTCAGGTTATAGTCCACCCCGGTTTCTACCACTTCTGCCGCAGCAGCATCTGCTGCAGCCTCAGCCACTTCTGCCGCTGCTATTGCTTCTTCAGCGGCTGTAATTGCTTCAGCATCAGTTTTAACCGATAAATTATTCATGTATGCAGTTGCTGCAACAGCAAGTGTGATAATTAGGGCTAATGCAATACAGATGCTTCCCACTTGTATAAAAACTTTTTTCTTTGAAATTATCCAATTTTTAAGTTTTATAAAAGGGGAAAAGATTGAAAAGCTGTTTGGAACATCGATAGAGATATTCATTTTGAAGCTTTTAGAATCTTTGTTTTGAGCTTGTTGTTCAGATTGACTATTAGAGCTAGTCCTGTTTTGCTGATCAAAAGCTGCTCTTTGAGAGCGTATAAATTCCTCCTGCTGCTGTCTTTTCACATATTCTTCTTGTTGTTGTTTTCGACGTGCTTGTTCTGCTAAAAAAGTATCATAATTTTTACGTTTTTCTGGATCGATCAAGGTTTCATAAGCTTCTCGTATTTTCACCATGATTTCATTTGCATCATTCCCTTTATATCGATCTGGATGATACTTCTGAGCTAACCCCTTATACGCGAGCTTAATTATTTCTTCTGGTGCATCTTGAGAAACATGTAGTATTTCATATAAATTCATAAATTATTTCTTACTTTCTTAAATTAATTAAGGCATTAGAACCCCTCTAATGCCTATTATCTTTAAAAATTATTTTTTCCAAATCTCTACAATGGTTTCATATAGTTTTTGTGAGCGTTCATTAATAGCTTTTACATCCCAAACTGCGTTTCCAAGACACTCTCTTGTACGGTTTAATGTCGAGTAAGTATTCAGTTCCTCACGTTTAATTGGCCATGCTGAATCGCGCAATTTTGAGTTCAATGAACCTTTAATCAAAGCTAAATTGCCCAGGGTCAGCAGCTTAAAATTATTTAGCTCAACTTTCTCTTTTGAATCTGGGATTTCCCAGTTATTTTCCCATTTCTTTGGCATTAAATGTTCTAATGAAAAGCCATCTAATGACAATGAATGATTGTCTGTCTTAGGGTCATTTAAGTCATATAAAGAAATAATATATAGGATTTCTCGGGTATATTTATTAATTAATGCTTTGTTAAAAACTCCATCTTTAACCTGTTCATCGGTAGGGAACACATTAGTATCTTCTTTATAAGATAAAAGCTTCTCTAACAATTTTTCACTGGTGATCTTATCCCATTTTTTTAATTCAACTAATAATCCAAGAAATAGATTATTGTAATTTTTGGTTGTCATCTTACAAATTGTACGTCTTGCTATATATGACTCTAAGACAGCTAATATTTTTTTCAGTTCTTCCCCATCCTTAACTTGCTTCATTATGTAAAGCATTAAAGGCATGATCGTAGTTATTTCAAATTCAGAAGCTATTTGGAAGAATCTTTTTTTATACTCAGCATAAGATAATGCTCGTAAATCTATTCCATCAGGAATTTGGCGATAGACTTCTGCATGTTCTTTTAAATCTATAATCATCTCTACCAGTTCATCAGGAGTTTTCTGCTTGATCAGGCTCTTATATTCTCTGAACAGCTTTTCGAGTTTGACAGTACTTTCCTTCTTAATTACCAAATAGCTATATAAGAAAAGCTCCATCGTTGACCGACGCATACGACCTGATGTTCTATCTGATGACCAGAACTCAATATCATCTTCATTAGCCTCAAATATTGAATACCAGTTTTCTTGATAGAGTTTTATAGATTTCTGATCATTTTTGAACAAGAAATTCTTTAGCAATTCCGCCGTGGTAAGTTTCACACCTTGAGAGTTAATCGTATCAAAAATTTCTTGAACATCATCTTTTTTGGATAATGCCATATGAATAACTGGTAGCTTTATAAGGATAGTCTGGACTAATTTTTTAATTAAATTATTTTGTTCCTCTTTATCCATATTTTTAGCAGCTAGATATTCACTTAATGTACTTCGGAAATACAGATAGCAACCTAAAACAGCTTTATGTTCTAATGTTTTATTGAAAAAATCATCCCATTGATCTTTTGGTAAGGCTGTTAAAGCCTCCCAATTTTCTTGATTATGCGTAGCATCAAATAATACAGCCTCAAAAAGCTCTACATCTTTACGACTATGAATAATGCGTGGACATAATTCAGCTTCACTATCAGTAAAGGTCACTAAGTTTTGAATCCAATTTTTAGTAGCATCTTTCTGTGCTAAATCTTGTAGAGCCTTTAATAGTAAACAGATCGTTGTTAATCTCTGTTGACCATCCACCAGATCATATTCTATAGCACCAATTTTCGTTGATTCTTTCTGCTGTACAATGATCGTACCAATAAAATGCTCAGATTCAGAGTCGTCCGAAACCTCGACTTGCTCAATCACACTTTCAATAAATTCTTGCCAATTTTCAACTTTCCATACATAAGGTCGTTGAAAAAATGGAATATGATATTGACTCCCTCCCATTAAAAATGACTGAATTTTCTCTTTATTTGCACTTAACATTTATTACCCTTTAATATGTTTTCAACATAAAAAAAGCACTAGCTACCTCTAGTGCTCTAAAACTTCAAACTTAAATATCCAACTTCGGCAATGACTTCACAATCTTCATTGTTTCAAGGCTCACCGTAATCACGCGCAAGAACAACTCAAGCGGGTATGCTGCATTGTTCATTGTTTCAATTGCCCAATCGTTGGCATCGTTTACGATACCGCTGTCTTTGTGCGTAGAAACGCCCTGACGCTCCATTACCCACTCAAGTGCAGGCTTACCATTCACCACGTATTCATACGCTTCTACAGGGATGTCCTTGATGGTAATACGCTTGTTGTAAATGACCGTACCTTTTTCACCTTTCTTGGCAAACTTCATTTTTTCGACGTAGAAATCTTCTGCTAAAAGCTCTTTATAAGCTTTCGTACCGGTGTCTAAAGTCGCTTTGTAAGGCTCTATGGTTTCGTAATTGAGATGCCAGTGTGCCAAATCACGACCAGCTTTCGAGAATGCCCAAAAATCTTCTGCTTTCTTCACGCATGGAATACGTGGCAATTCTTTGGTCAGATTGTCCGCATAGCGTTCACGGTATTCCTCGCTATGAAGCAAACCGTAGGTGTAGTAGAAGATGTCTTCTTTGGTGATTTGCTCGCTTGGATAGGCGGTTTGGAAGTGCTGTAAGCCTTCGTCACTAATACCATCTTTGCGCTCATACTTGGTTTCACTGATAGTTAAATCAAGTGATTCATCGAATAGGTCACCTGAGCTAACGCTTTTCTCTTGGGTTATTTCTTCATAGAGGTATAGTGGAAAACATTGCCCATTAGCGTGTAATTGTAGATCAGGTAAAGAATTAGTAATGAGACACGAGAAACTTTTCGTAACACCTAAACCGGTAATTGATATAGCGTAATTATTCTTATTAATTGGGAAAACTTTGCCTGTTTGATACATCATCGCCGTTAAATCTTTAGAAAAATAACAATTTATTTTGGTATATGGACGATATAAAGAAACAACATTATATTTACCATCAAAACTTAGAACTCGTTTTCTCTTTAAATCATTAACTAAATTACGATTCCAACTAACTTTTGTTGTATCAATAGTAATAAAATCTTCAACAGCTTCAGGGCATCCGCTTGATATAAATCGCTCTACTTCTGAATTGTAAAAACCTATGAAATTACTAATATTCGAATTTAATTTCGTCAGTGAATAATTGTAAGCCCAAGAATCTCTACCAGTGGCTAAGCCCAATGTATAAGTATTAAAAATGGAAGGAGTTAAAGTATCTTTCTTATCTCCAATCTTTATAAAGACATCAAATGAGTTATCACGTTGATTCAACCAATCCCCATGCTCATCAGGAATGATGTTGACCCAACCATTAGCCGCTGTAATCCCTTTTAAGCTCTTGAAATTGGCAATCTTGTCTAGTTTTTCCTCACGACTCAGGTAATCGCCAATATCATGAAAATATATTTGTCCTTGTTGTTCTGCATTTGGATTTTTTACAAGAATTGAGATTGCAATTGGAGCCCGACTACCACTTCCGAAAATTTTCCCACCTTCCTGTCGTGATTTCTCACCTGAAGTTCTTTGGTTCCCGCGTAAGTGGAATATATACAGACTACTAAATTCTTCAACTAGGCATTTCCGCAAACCATCTGCTGTATTTGCATCAATAAAACCTGCATTCGTAACGAAGCCAATAACCCCTTGCCCTGAAAGTCGATCACTTGCCCAACGAAGTGCCCGAATATATGAGTCATAAAGATTCTTGGTCGAAGTCGCTTTAGATTTAGCGACATACGTCTTAGCCAATACACTATCTAAATACGGATAAGTAACATTTTGGTTATTATCATTAGCGGACTCTTGCCCTGCCGAATATGGTGGATTACCAATAATCACTTGTATATCGAGTGACTTCTGACGCTTACGACGTGCGCTGTTATCCACCAATACTTGATCAACTAGGTCTTCTTTCTCGTACATTTGGAAAGTATCTGTTAAACAAATACCTTCAAACGGCGTGTACTCGTCAATGATCTCACTGTGATAGACCGCTTCAATGTTAATCGCAGCAATATAGTACGCCAGTAAGACAAGCTCATTGGCATGGATTTCGTTCTTGTATTTATAGGTCAACTTCTTCGGTGGAATTAGACCACTTTGCAATAGACGAGAAATGAACGTGCCTGTACCTGTAAATGGGTCGAGTACATGAACACCTTCATCGGCAAAGCTCTTGCCGAATTCTTGTTGAAGAACATCATTGACGCTGTGAATGATGAAGTCCACCACTTCAACAGGCGTGTATACGATGCCCAAACGCTCAGTCATGCGAGGGAAAGCATTACGGAAGAACTTATCGTATAACTCAACAATGATCTTCTGTTTACCCTCTGCACTATCAATGCCCGACGCTCGCATTTTTACGCTGTCATAGAAGCGTTGTAATGCTTCGGTTTCGCTATCGAGTTGGTGCTGATCTAAGACATCCAGTACCTTTTGCATTGCAACTGCCATCGGGTTATTGGCTGCAAAACTATACTCGTCAAATAAGGCATCAAAGACAGGCTTGGTAATAAGATGCTGCGCCAACATCTCAATGATTTCAGCATCCGATACTGCATTGTTTAAGTCATCACGAATCTCAATAGCAAACTCCTCAAAGACGGCGCGTTCTTTGTTGCACTCAGGACGCTCTAGAATGTCGGTAATTAGCTTGATATGCGTTTGTGCAATCTTGGAAATGTCATTTGCCCAATCTTCCCAGTGGTGGCGATTACCAACTTTTTGAACCACTTTGGCAACGATAGCACGTTCGATTTCGCCTGATTCAAAGCTAAAGGAATGCTGAGTATCTTCAACGTCATCCTTTTTAGACTTTTTGCTAGGTGTACCAATCGTCGAGCCACCTTTGCCTGCACCTTTCTTCTTCGCTTTAGCTGCCACCTTGTCGCTAATCGCAATGACTTCCATCTTGGACTTATCAATGCCTGTTAAGTCCATTTTATTGATCATGGCATCGAAGCGGTCATCGTGCGAACGTAAGGCGTTCAGCACTTGCCAAACCACTTTATAAGTTTGGTTGTCATCAAGGGCTTTATGTGGCTCTACCCCAGGTGGAATCACAACAGGCAAAATTACATAGCCACGCTTCTTATTCGGCGCAAGGCGCATGACACGACCAACCGACTGTACCACATCAACTTGTGAGTTACGCGGTGTCAGGAATAGCACAGCATCAAGCGCAGGAACATCGACACCCTCAGACAAGCAGCGGACGTTACTTAACACTCGGCAAACTGGACGCTCTTGTCCATTTTCATCAAAAACTGGCTCAGGCGTTGCTTTGAGCCAATTCAGTTTTTCTTCTTTCTTGTCTGCACCCATGCCCCCATCGACATGCTGCGCTTCACAGATCAGGCGATGAGAGATTTCATTGCCTTCTTTTGCTTCGGCATCTTGATATGCTTCAACAACGGTTTGGAAGATATTTGCGATACGAGTAGAACTGACTTGGTGCTTACGCGCTTTTGCCGTTTGGTCAATCACTTGACAGAAAGCCAATGCACGTTGCATTGGGTTAGTATCTTCTTCAACGTCCGCATGAATGCCCTGTTTAGACAATGCCTTCCAACAGCCAACAATACGCGCGGCATCATCAACCACAATATCGGCATTTTCTGTAATTGTTGAGCCAATCTTGTCGATGATCGTGTCGGAATCTACTGTCAGGACAATCACCTTGTAATCAACCAATAAGCCGCGCTTCACCGCTTCCGAGAAGTTGATGGTGTAAAGCGTTTCACCAAATAGCTTCGTATCGTCCATTGAATACAAAGTGAAATCGGTAGCATTGGTTTTTACATCGTCCGAGAAGATACGCGGAGTTGCTGTCATGTATATGCGTTTCTTGCCAAGAATGAAACCGCCATCGTGAATCTTGACGAAGTTGGAATCGAGTTCGCTATCGTGCGTTGAGCCTGTTGTACGGTGCGCTTCGTCACAGATAATGAGGTCAAACTCACCCATTTGGTAATCATTCTGCGCATCACTCACGGTATTGATCGAATGATAGGTTGAGAACACAACTGTCATGTGATCAGCGTCGTGGTGCTTCTCGACATTCTCGGCTAACTTTTTCGCGTCTGTGGTGGCTGGATACTGCAATTCGTGCGCCAAGGTTGTGACGGCATCAATGGCGGTTTTGTTTTTGCTTTTACCAACTTCCGTATCCGAACAGACTGCATAGCTAAGTAATGGCGTGGTCGATTCCTGCGTCCATTCGGTTAAGGTTTGGGACAACAAGGACAAACTAGGTACAAGAAATAAGACACGCTTGCCCTTTCCTGCACATTCCTCGGCGATTTTCAGGCTGGTAAAGGTCTTACCCGTACCGCAAGCCATGATTAGCTTGCCGCGCTCAAGTCCTTGCTCATATAAGCCAATTTGAACATTGGTCAGTGCGGCCTTTTGGTGGTCACGTAGTTGCTTTTTAGGCTTTAAAACAACTTCTTTCTTTTCCGCAAACTTTAACCAGTCAATCGCACTTTGCTCTAAAGTTTCCAGGTCGATCTTGGTAACAGGTGGGTCTTGGTTCTCCAAGGTCGCTAAAGCATTGTCCGACCATTTATGCGTCGTGCTTACAATGATACGGCGCGAAAAGTAAGTTTTTGATGCCGCCGATAGGAAACTGTCGATTTCTTTTTTAGAAACTGTACGGTCTGCATCATAGAGTTTGCACTGGATCGCATGGAACTCGCCGTCTTTGGTTGTTGCGACTAAATCAATGCCAGTATCTTTGCCTGATAGCTCTTGTTCTTTAGCCCACTCGGTGTAAGTCTGTACTTTGCTAAACAAGTCCGCATAGTAAGGCTCGTTTTCAAAGTATTTAATGCAAAGCAACTCAAAGTAAGTGCCTTTTTCTCGTTCTGTTTTCGCTGCTGTTCTATATGTGTTTAATAAATTAAAAAAAGCAGACATAAGTCCCCAAACCCATAAATAATGTCTTATTGAATACAATGGATTCTACTGAATGTACCCATTAAAAACCATGAAAAGTAATATTCTATTTGCGGAACTATAAGTTATTTCTTATCTAGAAAAAGCAGTATCGATTAAATAAACCTCTATTCTTTTCAATAGTTAAATATTTAATATTTATGAAGTCTCTTCTTATTCAGAAATATTGGTGATTTTTGACTAAATAAATGTCATATTTTGCCAATTCAATTACCATTGAATTTTAGCTTGACAAAATCCTTCATGGGGTTATTTCCTGAAACAGCTAAAACAACCCTAAAAAATATATTAAATTATCTTTAAGTTATTGTATTTTAATAATTAAAAATAATTTATGATTATTTTTTATATCGGAAATAGTCAAACATAATTTTGGCGATATTTTTTGGAATTTTATGCCAATAAAAATAAAAAGTGCTTCACCTTACCTACTCAAATCCTCATATTGTATTGCTTATTATTTATACAATTCAATTCAAGATATTCCATGTCTGTAAAACATAGTGACTATTCAAATACGGCGCTCTGGATAGATAGAATGTGATAAAAATAGATGCTAATAATTAATTACAGCTAATTTTCACTTAGGTTAGCTATCTCAAATCTACAGATGTAAATAACAGATCACGCTGTAAAGACATTAGACCTCTTGCGAAAGTATCTTTTTACCTAGTTTTTGAATTGGCTAAAACCTTATAAAATGTAGCTTTGGGCTGTTTAAATTTTGACTAAGGCAAGAAGTCTATTTTTAAATTCCTCAGAATGTATATTTTTTTATAGGTAACGTAGGCAACATAGGTAACAACCTTGCTATGACTGAGTTTCAGTGTGTTACCTCTTTTTTTTCGCTTAGGTAACACGGGTAACAAAACCCATATTCCCCTAAGTTGTTACCCCTGTTACCTATTCCATTTTTTAACAGGTAACGCCTGAAAGCCTTTATTCATGCGGTTGTTACCTGTGTTACCTCTGTTACCTTCGTTTTTATGCTTCCCAGCTAAAAATAGCCTCTTTGACGGCGTAAACCTTCACTGCATTTTTCCGTGATGGGATTCTTGCCGTCTTGCTGGTCTTGCCAGTGTCATGCTCAAGTAGGTTATAAGCGAGTAAGGCCCTTGCTGCTTTGCGACTGTCATAACCTTTGCAGACTTCATTTTTAAACTGCTCAGGCAATACATAAAATATCTTTTCGCCGTTCTCTATCTTCCAGTAGCCGACACGGTTATTAATACGCTCGATATGATCGGGATCGGGTGTAATGGCTTCAAAACGGCTGGATTCATTCGCCTCGAAAAAGGCTTTAACATGGGCCACAATTTCCCGATTCTCATAATCTCCGACCTGCTCAAAACTCCCCAACCATTGATTAAATACCTTTTGTACGGCGTTAAATGCTGTGCCTGCTTTCCAGCCTGTAATATTGGCCTTGGTTGCCAGCTCCCCAGCCGTTGCCACCAATGCAAAGTAGTTAGCCACTCGGACAATATGCCCTTGCGACTGGTTCACGGTTAAGGCTTGGCGGTACTGGTCTAAAAGCTCCCTAGCTTCTTCCATACGCTCGCCTTTGTTGCTGGTCAGATACTCAAGCCATGCAATGCCAGCCACGCCGTAGCAGTCTGCCATACGTTTACTCAGTTCAATCGCTTGTTTTGGTGCATCCTCTGCAAAGTCTATACCGTCAAAAATACCGTACTCGGACTGATCTATATCAATATCAGCCAAGCGTATTTCTTGTCCCAGCTTAGTCTTTTGGCCTTGCTCGGTCATAATATCTTTAAGGCTTTTTTCACCACTGGATAGAAAAATAACTTTCCACTGGTGCATAGGCTTTGCTGTAATTTGCTTGGTCATGCGACCTTTACCTAAACCATTTGCAAGCATATAAACGACATTGCCTAGCTCTTTGGGGTTCGCTATATCTCCGATTTCATCTAGCACTAAAAAGCTGTCATTGTGCATATACGCTGTATGCTCTAAGGCGTTTCCTGTGGCTCTCCATGTTCTATAAAACTGCTTTGGATTTCCCCACACGGAACTAGCAAGGTTTAAGGCTGTGCTTTTCCCTTTGGATGAACTGCCCTTAATATGAAAGCCACCGCCTTGTTGGTTAAGAGGGTCTAGCAATTGCCCAGCAAAGGCCGTACACAATGAAAAAGCCAATAAGCTATGATTCTCTGCCAATTGCGCTACATTGCTTCGCCATTGCTCTAATGTGCCTTTACTTTGATAACGGTTATCTAGGGCATTGTTAGCCTGATAAACAATTAAATCACTGCTGCTTTGTCCGATCTGCTTATGAGGCAGTACAAATACATCATCATGCCAGCCGACCCGATCAACACATAAGGCATATTGACCTGTTTGATAGCTCATTAAGTAGCATTGAAAAAGGTTTCTTGCTCGTTGGTCAGGTGCAATCATTACACCCTGATAAGACAATGCTTTGCGAAGATCTGCGCCGTCCGTTTGAAATAGCTCCATAGATAGGGCCTGTGTGTGTTCTACCCCGTTGTCATCCTTCCACTTGAGCAATACCCCCCAATTATTACTAGAATTATCCCTAGTCTTTGCAACGACCAATACAGGGCTTGAGATAAAACGCTTTTGGCTTATACCGTTCTTATCTTCATCGACAAAGGCTTTGTTGCACAAAGATTTCATAACTATATGATTTTAAAAGTTTTGATTATTTTTTGATCCAAAATTAAATTTATTTAAATCAGATGCTTACATATTTATGCAACAAAGCCCAGTTAAAAACCATGTTTGATCGAGTAATGAAATACATTCTAAATTTTCATTACCTCTATCGATGAGATCTCCTGTGCATATGAGCAAGTCATTGTCAAAATCAAAATTCTTTAGATGAAGCTCTTGCATTAGAAGACTATAAGACCCGTGAAGATCTCCAACGATATAAACTGAATTATAATTTTGGTTTACAAGTATCTTTATTATATCGTTCATGCTATGAATAAAACCTTCTACGAATTTTGAATCCCATTATAGAACATGACTACCACAGCCTCCAATTCATTACAAAATATTGTTATTTATACAAATAATAAAATTTCACTTGATTTTTATAAGCCATTTGAAGATGGACTAAACCCTATATTATTTACAGTTAAAACTTTAGAACAAATTCCTAGCAAGACTGAAAATAAAATTCATATTGTCATCTTGGAGTCCTGTGATGAACTTAGCAATCTACAAATAAATTGCAATAAAATTCATCTTATCATGCCTGAATATTCAAAGAATAAATTAGAAAATGATCTAAAGGCCTTAATATTTGAGCATGACCAATCTATGTCATCCCAACAAGCTTTAGAAAAGTTGATGTGTGCTTAAAAAACAGGAGGGTTTAACTTGGTAAACTATACATACTCATTAGGAGTTTACCATGAGCAAGAA
>NZ_JAAZQX010000032.1 GCF_012371325.1 Acinetobacter sp. A2
TTACACGCTTGGCAACAAGACATTAACAGAGTGCGAATTAGTCCTTGACTATGTTTGACTACATTTTAAGGAACAGGTGTCGAGCTGTGCTGTATCGGTTTTGACTTTGCCCAACCATGCTTTAAAGACCAGTACGGCACCACCACGCAATAACATACTCCAAATATGTTGGCGGGTAGGTTCATCGAGACCTTGAGCTTCTTGCTCCAAAAGGCTGAGTAATTGTTGTTCCTGATCTGCAAGTTTCTCGAACAGACCTAAACCTTGAGGCTTATAAGCTGCTGGACTAAATACATCAAAGTTTAACTCTTCAAAAACCTGCAAGGCTAAGGGCACAGCACTTTGGTAAATGGTTTCCAAAGCTTGAAGATGTGTGGAACTGAGTTTGCTATTGGGGAACAGTTGATTCCATTGAATTTCGGGTAAGAGCGCATTGACGCCGTATTGACGATGCAGTTGCTGAGATTGTTCGGCAAGCTGCTGTTCATATTCAGCTAAATTCATGACATCACTTCCTAAAACGAGAAGAAGGGTTGATCAATCGCAGTATTTATACAGGCTACACCAGCCAATTGATCATTTCTTGTACTCAGTTATGTGCGCATGAAGTGTTTTAAGCATATGCGACTAAAGTCTAATATTTTGGCGATAAGGGCAAAAAATAACGACAAACTCAGGGCTTAGACAAATTGTAAAATTTATTGAGCATATTCACTTACCATCTTGTCAGACTTTGCCATAGCCAGTGAGACGATGGTATTTAATGTGAATGGCAGGCACTCAAAACTCGACGTTTTTGAAAATTTTGGTCAATGGCCGTTGTACATCAGGCCAATGGCTGTGACACTTCACAGGCAATCTGTTGTTTTTTGAGTGGTCTAGGGTTGCAGTTGGTAAAACAGCTTCAAACTGCTGCAAGACGGATATTGAGTTGCTTTGCCTGCCTTGCGCTTAACATGGCTTGAATCAAGCATAGTTTAAAGCGGGGCAGACAAAATTTTATGGGTATCAGCTGCCTGAAATTTTCAGTCCAGATAACCAAGAACGCAGCGATGCTGGTTTTAACGGTTTTTTCAGCAACACAATATTCAGCTCTTTTAAGCGTTGCGGCAATTCTGGGTCGGAGTCTGCTGTAATTAATGCCACAGGGACATCTTCCTGACGATGTTCCAGAATAAAATCTAAACCAATTTTATCATCATTTAAGTGTTGATCGACCAACCAGACCTGAATGTGTTCACGCTGAATCAGATCAATGGCTTGTTCAGGTTCAGTGGCTTTAAAGACGTGATAGCCCCATTTGCTGAGCAGGGTCGCCATGCCTTCCAAAATGGTCTCATCATTATCCAGACATAAAATTTTGTAGGCTTTGGTTTTCATTGGTACCACTTGCACAGGCGCTGCCACCACTTTTGGTGCTTCTGCGATTGGCACTTCAATCATAAAGCAAGAGCCTTTGCCCAGTTCAGAATAGACATGCACAGGGTAGTTCAGCAGGCTGGTCATACGTTGCACAATCGCCAAGCCTAAGCCCAGACCTTGCTCACCCCAAGGTGAAGTATGTCCACAACGTTCAAATTCCTGAAACAGTTTAATGCGCTGTTCTTCGGCAATGCCCGGCCCGGTGTCCCAAACCCCAATCCGAATATGCTGTGGATGCTCGGCAGAACGCAGTACCCCTACCACAACACGCCCTTTGGCGGTATAGCGCAGGGCATTACTGACAAAGTTTTGGATAATACGACGAATCCATTGTGGGTCGGTATCAATCCAGAACTGCACATCATGCACACGGAATTCAATGCTACGTTGTGCTGCAATCGATTTAAATTGCAGGCTTAAATCGCTGAGTAAATCATGCAGTGGATATGCTTGACGTTTTGGCTGAATGGTACCGCCCTCTAAACGGGCAATATCCAGCAAGGCGGAAAGCATACTTTCTGCACCATGCAGGGCGCGATCTAGCTGCTGCAGGGTTTTACGGTCTTCATCCGACTGAATAGTTTGCTCTAAAGCTGTACTGAACAAACGGGCCGCATGCATCGGTTGTAATAAATCGTGGCTCGCTGCGGCAATAAAGCGGCTTTTGGACATATTGGCTTTGTCGGCTTGTTCACGAGCCAATTGTTGTTCGGACAAGGCATCGGCCAATTGTTGGGTACGATCCTGCACCCGTGCTTCAAGCACAGCTTCATTTTCACGGAACGCAGTAATATCGGCAAAGGTGGTTACAAAACCACCACCTTCAATTGGGTTGCCGCGCATTTGAATGACACGACCATCTTTACGGATGCGCTCAAACTCATGCGCACTGCCCATTTTCATCCAATGAATACGTTTACGCACATGTTCTTCAATTGAACCTGGGCCACATTCGCCACGTTCGGCATTGTAGCGAATCAAATCGGCAATTGGGCAGCCAACATAGACAATATCTTTAGGATAATCAAATAGTTTAAGATATTGATTGTTCCACGCCACCAAGCACATATTTTCATCTACCACACTCACCCCTTGGGTCATGTGGTCAATCATGGTCATGATCAGATTTTGATTGAAGCGCTGCCATTGTGAAGCTTGGTCAAGAATATTTGCGACTTGCCCTAACGCGAGGCCATTATTGACCATAGCGGTGGTGAGCAAGGTACGTGCCGAAGCAGCACCAATCGTCCCTGCCAAATATTGTTCGGTAAAACGCCACCACATGCCGTTGGCATTGGCATTTTCATTCAGTACCACATTATTTTGCTGACTAAACTGCTCAAAGGCGTGTCGGGTTGGGGAATCACCTGTAATGCGTTTGGCCAGTGTGATTAAATCGCCCACTTTTAAACGTGCTACATCTTGATGCGAATAGCTGACGTCATTGCTCATATTCTGTGTAGGCAAAGGCTTGGTTTCATAATAGAAGAAACTTTCGGCCTGAATTTGTTCTGCCACACTTGGGCGGAAAATACGTGATACCCAAACATAAAGCATGATATTTAAACCCAGTGCCCAGACTACACCGTGTGTGAGGGGGGCAAAAGATTCAAAGCCCAGCAAGGCTTCAGGGCGTAACCCATTGATGCCAAAAGGCCCGAGCATTAAAAATTCACGGGTAAAGTCGCTAAACTGGCTTGGTAGGCTGCGCAAAATAGTGGGTAACAGCAGGGTATAGGCCCACATCGCAAAACCGACAATTAGACCTGCATACACCCCTTGTTTACTGCCACCGCGCCAATACAAGCCACCAATCAATGCAGGGGCAAACTGCGCCACCGCACTAAAGGCCAATAAACCAAATACAGAGAGCTGATCAATATCATTAAAGAAATTGAAGAACAGAAAGCCCAGTAGCATTACCGCTAAAATACAAATGCGTCGGGTGAACTTTAGTACCAAGGGCAAGCGCTTGTCATGGCGTGAGAAAATGCCCATGCGCCACAAGGCAGGCATGATCAGGTCATTACTCAGCATGATCGACAGTGCTACTGAAGATACCAATAGCATGCCTGTTGAGGCGGAGAATCCTCCCAAGAACGCCAACAGCGTCAACCAGTCTTGGTTATAGCTAAGCGGTAAAGACAATACTGCTACATCAGGGATGGCTAAATATTGCGGAGCTGCGTGCAAGGCCCAACTGGCAATTGGAACAATCGCGATGGTGGTTAAAATCAGATAAACGGCAAACCAGCGACGCGCACCCCGAATATGTTTTTCATCGCGCAGTTCGACCACAGCAACGTGAAACTGACGCGGCAAACAAATAATCGCTAATGCCGCCAATAAGGTTTGCACCCAAAAGGTTTCAGGCACACCAAACAGCTGTACTTCATGGAAGGTAATTGAAACATCATTGGCAATTTGATGAATATTGTCAGGCGCTTCAAATACAAAGAAGAAGGCCACAGCCAGCAAGGCAAATAGTTTGACAAAGGACTCAAAGGCAACCGCAAGCATTAAGCCGCCGTGTTGTTCGGTATTGGCAATTTGTCGAGTACCAAACAGCATCGCCAAAATAGCCAATAAACCTGTCAGGAATAACACCGCATTGGTGGTACTTTCAACATTGGTGCTTTGATCCAAAATCACTGCGGCACTCAGCGCAATTGCGCGTAATTGCAAAGCCAAATAGGGAATAATTGCAATCACCGCCAAAATTGTGACCAGTGATGCCAATGGCCCGCTTTTACCGTAACGTGCAGCAACAAAGTCAGCAATCGATGAAATGGCGTGGTGTTGTCGCACTCGACCTAAACGTCGCCAAATATCATAACCAACAGCGACAAACAGCAATGGCCCTAAATAAATGGGTAAAAAAATGATCCCTTCACGAACGGCTGCGCCCGTTGCACCATAAAAAGTCCATGATGAACAGTACACCCCTAAAGTTAAGCTGAACATGAGCATGCGCCCACGCGTGCTTAAACGACTGGCGTGTTTTTCCCCATAGAAAGCACAGATAAAAAGTAATGCGATATAGAGGGCTAAAACCCCCATAATGAGCCAGCTGTTCATGATGCCTTAAAAGTATCGACAATAGGGCTATGATAGCCTATTCCATTGCCTTTGCGCTGAGGTTGATCATTTTTTTAGCGACCAAAGTCTAAATTGCAAATCGGCTTCAACATTGTTAATTTTAAGTTCGAAATAATTCGAATTAAAAATTTGCGCCTAAGGCAGGGCGCTTGAAGGAGCAGGTTATGGATGAGGTACAAGTAGAACGCATTCTACAAAACCCAAAATTCAAAGAAATGGTTCGCAGAAAAAGTAACCTAAGTTGGACATTAACAGCAATCATGTTGTTTGTGTACGTAGGTTTCATGCTTTTAGTGGGCTATAACAAAGAATTCTTATTGAGTTCAATTTCTGGCGGTGTGACGACTTGGGGTATTCCATTAGGTCTGAGCATTATCGTTTTATCTTTCATTTTGTGTGCTGTTTATTCATCAATTGCGAATGGCAAACTTGACCAATTGAACGAAGAAGCGATGCGTGAAGTTGAAGCAATTACACATGAGAAAGGAACGCACTAAGATGAAATGGAATTCATTGAAAGCACTGGCTGCGTCTACTGTATTAATGTCAGGTATGGCATTTGCAGGACCAGATTTAGGTGCAGCAGAACAGCAGCCAACCAACTGGCCAGCAATTATTATGTTCTTAATTTTCGTTGGTGCAACTTTGTTCATTACTAAATGGGCAGCGAAGCAAACTACGAGCACTAAGGACTTCTATACCGCAGGCGGTGGTATTTCTGGTTTCCAAAATGGTCTAGCGATTGCAGGTGACTATATGTCAGCAGCATCGTTCCTCGGTATTTCCGCAATGGTGTTTATGTCAGGCTTTGATGGCTTGCTATATTCACTGGGCTTCATGGTGGGCTGGCCAATTGTATTGTTCTTGATTGCTGAACGTTTACGTAACTTAGGTAAATATAACCTTTCTGACGTGGTATCGTTCCGTCTAGCTGAAAAGCCGGTACGTACCCTTGCAGCATTCAGTTCACTTGTTGTGGTTGCGTTCTATCTGATTGCACAGATGGTAGGTGCGGGCCAGTTAATCAAACTACTCTTTGGTTTGAACTACAACCTTGCGGTAGTAATCGTGGGTCTACTCATGATGGCTTACGTAATGTTCGGTGGTATGTTGGCAACAACTTGGGTACAGATCATCAAAGCGGTGATGTTACTTTCAGGTGCAACTTTCATGGCCTTCATGGTAATGAAAGGTGTGGGCTTCAGTTTCACTAACATGTTCGAGCAATCGATCCAAGTATTCTCTAAAGTACATGACTTGAGCTTGGCAGATGCTGCAAACATTATGGGTCCTGGTAATTTAGCGTCTAACCCAATTGATGCAATCTCACTTGGTCTTGCGTTAATGTTCGGTACTGCAGGTTTACCACATATCTTGATGCGTTTCTTCACAGTAAAAGACGCGAAAGAAGCACGTAAATCAGTAGTTGTAGCAACAGGTTTCATTGGTTACTTTTACTTATTGACCTTCATCATTGGTTTTGGTGCGATCCTTTATGTATCAAACAACCCACAATTCCTTGATGTTGCGAAAATGGCAGTGACTGGCAAGTTAGAACTTGTTGGTGGTAACAACATGGCTGCGGTGCACTTGTCTGACGCAGTTGGCGGTGACTTGTTCATGGGCTTCATTTCAGCGGTAGCATTCGCAACAATTCTTGCGGTTGTAGCTGGTTTGACATTGTCTGGTGCTTCAGCAATCTCTCACGACTTGTATGCTAACGTATTCAAGAAAGGTCAAACGACACCTGAATCTGAACTTCGCATGTCTAAAATTGCAACTTTAGGCTTAGCAATCTTCGCAATGATCTTGGGTATTCTTTTCGAGAAACAAAACGTTGCATTCATGGTCGGTTTAGCATTCTCTGTAGCAGCATGTGCAAACTTCCCAGTACTTGTACTATCTATGTTCTGGAAAGGCTTAACGACTCGTGGTGCAGTGATTGGTGGGGTAGCAGGCTTAGTTTCAGCAGTCACCTTGATTGTATTGTCTAAAGCAGTTTGGGTAGATACGCTGCAAATTTCTGACACACCAATCAACCCATTCAATGGTCCTGCGATCTTTGCAATGCCACTTTCATTCTTCTGCTGCTGGTTGTTCTCTATCACTGACAACTCTGCGCAAGCACAAGCTGAACGTAAAGCATTCGATGCACAGTTCGTACGCTCACAAACTGGTATTGGTATCTCTGGTGCATCTGACCACTAAGGTCTGAAACACCTCAAAAAAGTCCCAGCAATGGGACTTTTTTTATGGCTAAAATTTCGTGGATGATCTATCTAGCATCTAGGAGGGCTATTTCATCTAAAGCATAGAGAGAGGTTTTATATATGCAATTTTGATACAGAGTCCATGCATGCAGTGATCTGGCAGCATGTTATGTTAGAAATCAAAACAATAAAAAGGCAGCCGAGGCGTATGCAAGCACTACAAAATGTATGGAAAGGTTTTCGGATATTACCTTCGGCATGGCTGTTGTTCTTACAATTTGTGATTTTGCTGCTCTCACTTTTTGCACATCACAACATGCCCTATAAAGTCATAACATGGATGGTCGGCGTACTGGTCTTGTTATTGATTGCTAAAGTTATTCGTCAGACTCCTATGCTGAGTGTGCTGGGACTAAGTTTTGTATATGCTGCACTATTTTTTTCAGTATTGATTTTATTGGGGGTGCGGCATCCGCTGGTATTGGTACTGAGTCATGCCTGCGAAGCGGCTGCATATTTTAGTGCTGCTTATGGTTTATTGCGCTATATGTTTCATGATCGCTATTTAACCAAAGATGAGTTGTTTGCTGCGGCAGCAGTCTTTACTTTAATTGCTTGGGGATTTGCCTTTTTATATAGCATTTGCCAGATATTGATTCCACAGAGTTTTCAGAATCCAAATGTTATAGGCATGCAAAGCTGGCTAGACTTGCTGTTTCTGAGTTTTAGTTTGCAGTCTGCAACAGGTTTATCTGATTTAATGCCTGTTAGCCCAGAAGCTCGGGTGATTGCCATGTTACAAATGTTTTGTGGGGTAATGTATTTGGCCCTTATCGTTTCACGTTTAATCGCGCTGCAATATATCAGTCATTTACCCCATCATCACCATGATGATTCTTCGGATTAAATCGATACTCCGTGAGGGATATGTCAGGCATTAAAAAAGACGCTCAGAGGAGCGTCTTTTTTATATTCGGTGTCTAATATTCAATTAGAAACGGAATTTAGCGTTTAAGCCAACAGTTTGTGTGTCAACAGCTTCACCTTCTGCATTCGCATTTACATAGCTTGCACCTACTGCAATCGCAGGAGTGATGAAGTAGTTTACGTTTGCACCCCAAGCAGAGTCGATAGCAACGTCAGCACTATCAGCACTAGTTTCTGCATAAGAAGCACCAACGCTAAGAGCAGGTGTTAAGTAAAGATCAGTTTTTAAGTTATAAGCTGTGCTTTCACCATAAACTAAACCAGCTTCAAAACCAACAGCCATGTTTGTACCATCAATTGCACCTACGTACTTAGTACGTGCAGTGATTGCATCTTGGTCTTCGTTAATCGTGATTGCTTCACCAACAGCTTTAACTGCACCATTTGCAAGAATACCAAATGAATCAACAGCCATAGTGTCTGCAATGCTTGTATAACCTACAGCAACCAAGAAGTTAGGCGCAACAACTGCACCAAGTTCTAAGGCATAACGGTCGCCATTGTCGTCTTGAGTAGCAGCATTTTTACCATCGTTGTGAGTGTGGCTATAAGCAACGCTTGCATACGCTGGAACAAGTTTAGTTGGAACATACGCTTCAGCTTTAGCACCATAAACATGAGATTCAACGTCTGAACGACCACCTGCAAGAGGAGCGTCATATTGAGCGTATTGGTAAGCTAAAGCAACGTTAGATGCTTGGTTTAAGAAAGCAGCTTCTGCTAAAGGACCTTTAGTCGCATCAACATTTTTGAAGTAGTAAGTACCTTGAACAGCACCAGTGAAGTTTTGGTTGTTTTCAGTAGTGTCTAGAAATTCTGATTGACCTTGAACTTCGAATTGGTACGCTTGAGCACCGGTCATGGCTAATAATAATGCAGTGGCTAAACCGAGTTTTTTCATGATAGTTACCAGCTTTGTTAAAAATGGATGAAACATTGAGCATTTTAGTGTAACAACTTATTAAGTCAATGAACTAAAACAACATTCTTCAGGCATTAAGTCCAATTGATTTTATTGGTTGAAAAATATTCAAACAATTTTTTAGATGTCAACCTTAAAAATGTAGTGATAACAAGTCATTATGTTATTTAGAACCCTAGAGTTATGACAGGTTGAAGAATTTTTGATTGGAATAAACGATGCTATTTATGTAAATAATCCTTAAAACCAATAGTTTTAGTGTGAACAATAACTTAAAAATTGACGTGTTTTTTGTAGCAATACTCTTTTTTTGTATTAAAAACATGCTAACCGTCATATTTTTATGTGATTAATTGATGTGAATGAGTATTTTTGTGTGACTTTTATCACATTTATTTGGTGGTCTGTTCAAGAATATAGCAGACTGATTGACGATGCTTTACACAAACTGTGATTTATTTCATAATTACGTTATGAAGTCCTACTACTTAAGTCGGGTTTTTAGATTGTGTGAAACATCTCATAATTTCGCACATCAAATCTAAATGCTGACTTAATCCAGTAATGTGATGAGATTCTCCATACTTGTTTCTTTTTATCTGCCCAACTTTCCCCAAGGTTGGGTTTTTTTTGTCTTAAATTGGCTGGCTGGTTACTTATCACTTTGCTATCGGCCAGATGATAAAAGTTAATATATGGATGAGTTTTATGCACCATATTGGTGCATTCATATTGATGGGTGAATATGAGTGCTGTTATTTTTGTATAAAAAAAACCCAGTTTTCAATGAAAACTGGGTTTTTTCGCCAAAATTTGCGGGAAAGTTTAATTTTCTGCTGAGGAAAAACTAAACTCGCCCTATTGGGGTGCATTATGCACCTAAATGTTGCAGCTGTAAAATATTTTCTGCTGCTCACTGTGAGTTTTTTCATCATTTCGGTATTAAACATAAAGCATATAAATGAATTGAAAGTGACTCAGGATCAGTGAAATATGGATGAGCTGTTATTTTGCTTTAGTGGGTTGCAATCATTTTGAGTATATTACCGATGCTTAATTAAAACTAAGCGATTAAAATTATTGCTAAAATAAATAAGAAATATCATCCAAGCTGTTGTACTATTGCTGACGATAAAGTGACCAAGTTCAGCTTTCAAGGCTGAAGTGAGATGGAGTTAGGCTAAACATGATGGCGAAATTGCATTCTGAGCAGATTAGTCGACGCTTGTTTATCTCAATGATCATTATTATTGGCTCATTAATTTTTATTTCAGTGCCTTTAATTGTCAGCAGTTATCAGAGTTACAAAAAGGCAGAGCGCGCCTTAATCGAAATTTCTGTCTTGCGTAATGTTGCAGAATTAACCAATAATATTTCCCGTGAGCGGGCTCCTGCCAATAAAGTGATGTCAAGTACACCTGCAGATCAGGCAAGACATTTAGAAGAATTAAAACAGTACCGTTTGCAGGTTGATCAACAAATTCAGGACACGATTCAGGTACTCAAGCAAGAGGGCTTTATTACTCATGCACACCATTTATCGCACCAACTGAAAGCTTCTTTAAAGCAGGGGCGTGATGCGGTAGATGCTTATGCGGCAACACCAACACATTTGCGACGTTCAGAACAACTAGATCAAGCAATCCAGAAAATGTTCAGTGCTTGGGACAGCTCACAGTATGTTTTAAAGCATGTCATGTTGGATTCTGTGGGTAAAGATACTGCTGTATCTACCTACTATAGCGTTATTTTTATACTGTCAGATTTGCGTGATCAGGCGGGACGAGTCGCCTCAAATGTGATTGCTGCGGTTACATTTGGCGAAAAAATCCCCGAAGAAAATCTAGCCAATTCTTTGCAAAATCAAAGACAGGCCTATTATTTGTGGGACTTGGTACATACCATTTTGCCTGAAGCGCACAAAGTGCCGGAATATACCGTTTTGCATAATCAGCTCAAGGCTGAATTTTTGGATCAAGGTATTCCAATTATAAAACAGTTGATTGAGCAAAGTTTGCGTGGTGAGCCTTACTCATTAACGGGTACGCAATTATCGGAAGTCATGGTCGATAAGTTTAGTACTGTCGTCGATTTACAAACTTATGTGCTGGATTATAGTTTGGCACTGGCAAAAAAAGATCACTTCAAAGCACAGCAAAAACTTATTTTAACGCTGGTAGTTACACTCATTTCATTGATGGCAGCCATTTTTACCATGGTGTATGCACGTTCAAAAGTATTTATTCCACTCATTCAGGCACGCAAACAAATTTTGGCTTTGTCCGCTTATGATGATGAAGTCAGTGCCCTTATCAACAATAAAAATAGTGATAGTGTGTCTTTATTTGAAGCAATTCAAAAATTAAAACAACGTTTAGTACAGCGTGATAATTTGGAATTTCAGCTGCGTAATATTGCCAACACAGATGCTTTAACTGGTGTTTCAAACCGTTTAGCACTAGAAGAATATTTAAAATTTTTGGAACAAAAACCCGAGAAATTGACTAAAACAGGTCTAATTATTTTGGATGTGGATAAGTTCAAACATGTGAATGACACTTTTGGTCATGTTGTTGGCGACCAAGCTTTAAAATTGATTGCTAAAACACTCAAAGCCAATGTGCGCTCATCAGATTTAGTGGTGCGTTTTGGTGGCGATGAATTCTTGGTGGTCATTGATAATATTGAATTTACTGAAGCACTTTATTTGGCAGACAAGCTACGTTGTCAAATTGTCAAAGACGAAATTTATATTCCAGAAATTAATGATTATATTAAAATTTCTATTAGTGCGGGCGTTGCAGTAGGTGCTGCTTCATGGAGTAGCTTGCTGGAAAAAGCCGATAAGCATTTGTTTAGAGCCAAAGCGCGTGGACGTAATGCGGTTGAGGGTTAAGTTGCACATCATCTCTAAAATCAACAAGATGATGTACAACTTGGTTCACATTAAAATGATTTCACTTATTCACCAGTCTAAGCTTTTAACATTGGTTTTAAGAACTTAGCAGTGTGTGAAACTTTAGATTTTGCCACATCTTCAGGGGTGCCTTCGGCAATAATTTGTCCACCACCTGCACCACCTTCAGGCCCTAAATCGACAATCCAGTCTGCAGTTTTAATCACATCCAAGTTATGTTCAATCACCACAATGGTATTACCCTTATTGCGTAGCTCATGCAAGATGTCGAGTAGCTTAGCAATGTCATGGAAGTGCAAACCAGTGGTCGGTTCATCCAACACATATAAGGTTTTACCTGTATCCCGTTTGGCCAATTCACGCGCTAGTTTGACGCGTTGGGCTTCGCCACCCGATAGCGTTGTTGCAGATTGTCCGAGGCGAATATAGCCCAAACCCACCTGATTTAAAGTTTCTAAACGACGATGAATCACAGGAATCGCATCAAAGAAATGCATAGCATCTTCAACTGTCATTTCTAACACATCGGAAATATTACGGCCTTTATAGCTGACCTCCAACGTTTCGCGGTTATAGCGCTTACCATGACAGGCATCGCAAGGTACATACATGTCGGGCAGGAAGTGCATCGCTACCTTAATCATACCGTCACCCTCACAAGCTTCGCAGCGTCCACCTTTAACGTTAAAGGAGAAACGACCAGCCGCATAGCCGCGAGCTTTGGCTTCAGGCGTTTGTGCAAATAGTTCTCTGATTGGAGTGAACAAGCCTGTATACGTTGCGGGGTTTGAACGTGGAGTACGTCCAATTGGGCTTTGGTCAATATCCACGACTTTATCTAAGTATTGCAAACCATCAATCGAGTCAAACTTTTCTGCATTTAAGGTCGTGGCACCATTTAATTGTGTTGCAGCCAAAGGCAATAAAGTACGGTTAATTAAGGTCGATTTACCTGAGCCAGATACGCCTGTAACGCAGGTCATGACCCCTAAGGGCAAAGTCAGATCTACTTTTTTTAGGTTATGACCTGCGGCTCCCATGAGTTTAATTTGTTGTTCAGGATGTGGCGGTTGGGTACGTTTTTTCGGTACTTCAATTTTTAACTTGCCCGATAAATATTGCCCTGTCAGTGAATCGGCATTTTCCGCCAGCTCTGCATAGGTACCTTCGGCAATAATATGCCCGCCATGCACACCTGCACCTGGGCCAATATCAATAATATGATCGGCTGCACGGATGGCATCTTCATCATGTTCTACCACCAATACGGTATTGCCCAAGTCACGTAAGCGAATCAGGGTTTCTAGCAATCGGTCGTTGTCACGTTGGTGTAAGCCAATAGAGGGTTCATCCAGCACATACATCACGCCCATGAGGCCTGCACCAATTTGAGATGCCAAACGGATGCGCTGTGCTTCGCCGCCAGACAGCGTTTCGGCAGAACGTGACAAACTTAAATAATTCAAACCTACCGACACTAAAAAATGTAAGCGCTCACGAATTTCTTTAAAGATTTTATCTGCCACTTCACCTTTGGCACCATCCAGATTCAGTCCTTGATAGTACTGCTCGGCATCACCAATTGACATTTGGGTAATTTGAGCAATAGTTTTGTCTTTCACACGGACATTACGGGAGATTTCATTTAAGCGTGAACCTCCGCAGGCATCACAGGCCGCATTAGATAAATACTGTGCCAAATCATCGCGTACATAATTACTTTCGGTTTCACGATAACGACGTTCTAAATGCGGCAACACACCTTCAAAAGCAATCACACGTTTATGATGGCGACCACGTTCATCGGTATAACTCAGGTCAATTTTGTCTTTGCCTGTACCGTACAGAAATTTCTTCTGGGTAGTGCTGTCAAGCTGATTCCACGCAGTTTCTAATGAAAGTTCATAATGTGCTGCGACTTTTTCTAGCATGCTGTAATAATAGGGACGCTGTCTGTCCCAACCACGAATTGCACCCTGACTGATTGAAAGTTCAGGGTTTGGAATTAGTTTTTCTGCACTGAAATGGCTACGTGTCCCCAAGCCATCACAGGTTTGGCAGGCGCCAAACGGATTATTAAACGAGAACAAACGTGGCTCAAGTTCAGCAACGGCACGATCACATTTTGGACATGAATGTTTGGCTGAAAAAATACGATCAGGCTGTTCGGCATTCATCCACGATAAAATGGCCAGATCGCCACCTAAACGCAGTGCCGTTTCAAAGCTTTCGGCAATACGGTTACCCAAATCATCTCGGACTTTAAAGCGGTCTACCACTACCTCAATCGTGTGTTTTTTCTTTTTGTCGAGTTCAGGCGGTGGGTCTATGTCCATGACTTCGCCATCCACTCGGGCACGTACAAAACCCTGACTTTGTAGCTGTTCAAACAGATGCACATATTCGCCTTTACGCTCACGAATCACCGGTGCAAGCAGCATCAAAGCAGTGCCTTCTTCCAGTCCTTTTACCGCATCAACCATTTCTGATACGGTTTGTGCCACCATCGGCAAGTCATGTTCAGGGCAGTACGGTGTACCGACACGGGCATACAGTAAACGCAAATAGTCGTAAATTTCGGTAATGGTACCCACCGTTGAGCGTGGGTTATGACTTGTCGATTTTTGCTCAATCGCAATTGCAGGGCTTAGGCCTTCAATTGAATCGACTTCAGGTTTTTCCATTTGTGATAAGAACTGGCGTGCGTAGGCAGAAAGTGATTCGACATAGCGACGTTGCCCTTCGGCATATAGGGTATCAAACGCCAGTGAGGATTTTCCTGAACCAGATAAGCCCGTAATCACCACAAATTTATCGCGTGGAATATCAAGGTTCACGTTTTTTAGGTTATGGGTACGTGCACCTCGAATACGGATATGACTTTGGCTCATAAAAAATTCTCGAAATTCTACAAATGAAAAACTTATATATGATAGCGCATGAAAATTGTTCAAGTGTTATTTTTCACGCTTTATCAGTCATGGCTTGTCGCACTGTATAGAGAAACGCCAATACAGTGCGCACTTAAAGTGACTAAGGTTTAAACTTGGTCTAAGCCTAGCCATTGACGCTGATGGTAAGCACTGTCCCAGAATAGCCATTCTAGTTTTGCCGCTTTGGTATAGGCCTGATGCATTTTTTCAATGGTGTCGGCATCACAGCGCGCAGCAATACGGTCAATGGTCTGAATTACATTGTTGACTGCACTATGGAATTCTTCGCCTGAATAGGTATCTACCCAAGCCTGATATGGATTATTCGGTACAGAATTATTGACAATATCTTTGCCCACTTCTGCATAAATCCAGAAACATGGCAGCAATGAAGCCAATACCACAGGATAACTTTCTGACCATGCCGTTGCGAGCAAATAAGAGGTGTAATGATGGCAAGCGAGGGTCAGTGGGGTGCTTTCAAATTCCTGTTTGGAAATATCAAACGCTTGCATAAAGCTGTCGTGTAAGGTGCGTTCAACCACAATTGCAATTTTGGCTGCTTCCGAAAATTGAATAATATCATCGGCATCAAAAGCTTTGGCAGCACAGACAGCCAGCGCACGACCATAGGCAATTAAGTAATGTGAATCTTGAATCACATAATGACAAAACGCAGCTTTGCTTAATGTACCTTGCGCCAGTTCCTGATTAAATGGCAACGCCAGTGTTTTTTGATAGAGCGCAAGGTTACGCTGCCAAGCCTCTTGAGAAAAGCGCATGTTGGATTTCCATTTGAATTTTATTGATGCAGATACCATTGCATATCTGTACGATGATCACAACTGATCAATATTGAAATAGCGCAGTTGGGGCGAAATCCATCACAACAAAAAAATCATACGAAGAATTTTGGCGAAGTTGAGAAAAAAGCGTCATAATTGCGGCATAAAATTTTACATTCTCAGCTTTTGTCCGATTAAAATTCGGACAATTCAAATTTCAGAATTTTTAGATCTGTTGTTACTCACCCAAAGCTATGCTTGGCTTTTGTGGTGTAGATTCGACAGATAAAAAATTCAGATCAAAATATATCGATAGGTCGTTTGTCATGATGAAACATTTTGGTTTCTCAATCGTATTTTCGATAGTGTGTCTTGCGCTATCTGCATATTGGGGCTATACCCATGGCCCAGAAGCAGGTGTGCAGACCATGCTCACCGCACTGACCATCACCGCAATTTTGGCGATTATGGAAGTGTCGTTGTCGTTTGATAACGCGGTAGTCAATGCTTCAGTCCTACGCGGTTGGGATCATTTCTGGAAAATGCTGTTTTTAACCGTGGGGATTATCATTGCTGTATTTGGCATGCGTTTGATCTTCCCTGTGGTGATTGTGGCTGTCACTGCCGATATGGGCATGATGGAAGTGGTACAACTGGCACTGAATGATCCGAAGCAATATTCTGCCAAACTGATGGCACATCACCCTGAAATTGCTGCATTTGGTGGTGCATTCTTGTTGATGGTCTTCCTGAATTTCTTTTTGGATGATGAAAAAGACACCCACTGGTTCAGATGGTTGGAACGTCGTTTGAGTAATTTGGCAAGCGTACCTGCCATGTCTGTATTTTTAGCCTTAGTGACCTTATTGATCATGGCGGCGAACGTGGTTGAAGATAAACGCCTTGTAGTGACGATGGCGGGTATTTGGGGCATCGTGATTTATATTGGTGTACAAGTGCTGAGTCACATGTTGGGCGGAGAGCCTGAAGTCGATGAGCAGGGCAATGCTGTGCGCCATGATGAAAATGGTGTGCCAACAGGTGTAGTAAAAGCGGGGATTGGTGGCTTTTTATATCTGGAAGTACTAGATGCCTCGTTCAGTTTTGATGGCGTGATTGGTGCCTTTGCGATTACTTCAGACGTGGTAATCATTATGTTAGGTCTAGCCATTGGTGCGATTTTTGTGCGTTCTATGACCATTTACTTGGTCGAAAAAGGCACGCTTGATGCCTATATTTACCTTGAACACGGTGCACACTACGCCATTGGTGCCTTGGCCTTTATTATGATTGCCAGCGGTACAGGCCTGCATGTACCAGAAGTAGTGACAGGTTTAATTGGAGTTGCATTTATTGTTTGGGCAGTGATTGCCTCGATTCAATTTAAAAAGCGTCAGGCAAAAGCAAGTTAATGCATCTGCTGATGCTTTGATGGTATGACTCAAGCATAACCAAGCAGAACAATCATACAGACAGAACGAAGTTAGAATTTGGGTGCACAGCGTTGCGCCCTTTTTTATTGAATATCTAGGCATCTCGCATAATAAACATCGGGAAAAATCAGCATCATGCAGCTGAATGTTGTAGGATATCTGCAAATTCAAAATTATTTAGTTTTAGTCGATTGATATGATGAATGCCTTGGAACGCCGCTCGACCTTTGCTTTAAGCAGTATTTTTGCATTGCGCATGTTGGGTTTGTTCATGATTATTCCTGTGTTTTCAGTAGCAGGGCAATCGTATCAATATGCAACACCTGCTTTAATTGGGCTTGCTGTTGGGGTATACGGACTCACTCAAGCCATTTTACAAATTCCATTTAGCTTAATTGCAGACCGCTATAGCCGTAAACCTTTGGTGGTTTTGGGCTTATTATTGTTTGCTTTGGGTGGAGCAATTGCTGCCATGTCCGACACCATTTATGGTGTGATTATTGGACGTGCTATAGCTGGTGGTGGTGCGGTGTCTGCGGTGGTGATGGCATTGTTGGCCGATGTGACCCGTGAAGAAAACCGCATGAAAGCCATGGCGGTGATGGGCATGAGTATTGGTATGTCCTTTGTGGTGGCCTTTAGTTTGGGGCCATGGCTTACAGGTTGGGTTGGTATTTCAGGGCTATTTTGGGTGACCACAGTGATGGGGTTGGCCGCCATTCTCATGTTGCTGTTAGTGCCGAAAGTCACCCGTCATCATCGTAATTTCCAGCAAGGTTATGTACCGCAGTTAAAGCAAGTGCTAAAAATGGGCGATTTAAACCGCCTGCATGTATCCGTATTTACCTTGCATTTATTGCTGACAGCCATGTTTATTTATGTGCCTTCGCAGTTAATCCAGTTTGCTGATATTCCTTTACAGCATCATGGTTGGGTGTATTTGCCGTTACTGTTGGTCAGCCTGTTTGTAGCTTTCCCAAGCATTGTTTTGGCAGAAAAATATCGCAAAATGCGTGTCATTTTCCTGACGGCTATTGCAGGCATTATTTTAGGTCTGTTGGTACTGATTTTCGGGTTTGAATCAAAATACATTTTATTGTTGGGTTTGGGCTTATTCTTTATTGCCTTTAACGTCATGGAAGCCTTGTTGCCTTCATGGTTGTCTAAGGCGGCACCTATTCAGTCTAAAGCTACCGCCATGGGCGTAAATGCCAGCAGCCAATTTTTAGGCGCTTTCTTTGGCGGGATGATTGGTGGACAGTTACTGTTACTGAATCACACTGCGATGGGTTGGAGTATTTTGACCGCGATTGCTATAATTTGGTTATTGGTTAGTTTTGGATTGGCGCAGCCGCGCTATCTTTCATCTTTGGTGTTGCGTTTGCCTGAGACTCGAGAAACAGATGAATGGACTTCTCAACTTTTAGCGATTCGTGGTATTGAAGAGGTCGTGGTGATGTCTGACCAACAAGTGGCGTATGTAAAAGTGGATAAACAGCAAATTGATGATGCTGCGCGACAACAATTAACGCACTTGTTAGGGAAAGAGGTAGCCATTTAAGCATAACTCTTATAAAGTAAATAATAGAAACAAATAGGAAGAAAACGTCTAATGCGTGGTGTAAATAAAGTCATTTTAGTCGGTACTTTAGGTCGCGATCCTGAAACAAAAACTTTCCCAAATGGGGGTTCTCTCACCCAATTTTCTATCGCAACCAGTGATGTCTGGACAGACAAAAATACGGGCGAGCGTAAAGAGCAAACAGAGTGGCACCGTATTGTGTTGCATAACCGTTTAGGTGAAATTGCACAGCAATATCTACGCAAAGGTTCTAAGGTATATATTGAAGGTTCATTGCGTACTCGTCAGTGGACAGACCAAAACGGTCAAGAGCGTTACACCACTGAAATTCGTGGTGATCAAATGCAAATGCTCGATTCAGGTAATCGTGGACAATCTGACCAACAAGATGGCGTTTTTGCACAGCCACGGTTTAACAATAACCAAAGTGGCTATGGTAATCAGAATCAAGGTCAGGCTGCGGGTTATGGCAACCAAAATAAAGGTGGTTTTAACCAGAATCAGGGTGGTGGCTATGCCAACAATAACCCAAGTGGTTTTGCACCGAAGCCACAAGCTGCGCCTGCAACAGCACCTGCAGATTTAGATGATGATCTACCATTTTGACACCTACTAGAGATCATATTTTGTAAAGTTTATAAAATTATTCTTTATTAGCAGTTAGTTACAAAAGAAATTTACAGATACTAGAAATGGTTCTGTAAATTTTTTTACTTATGATTTATGATATTTAATACTTAGATATTTTGTTAAATAAAGCCATGATGTTTGTTAAAAGATTTGTAATGAGTGGTGGTGAGAGATTCGCTGTTCTTTTGAATAGTGATGGTGTTCCTATGACTTATCCAAATTTATATACGATCATTCATTTAAGAAATCGTGGTCAATCAATCAATACTATTACAGCTATTCTAGAAGATATTAAGTTGCTGTTTCAGTTATTGGATAAGTTAGGAATTGATTTGGAACAAAGGATTAAAAATAAAGATTTTTTAAAATTAGATGAAATCGAAGCTTTAGTAAATTTAACCAGTTTCAATCGTAGCCGATTAAGCGGGACAGCTTCAAAAAAAAAGATCATAAGTTTTCCAAAAAGTAATAACAAAGAGCGAGCTAGAGCAAAATTGGTTGTTACTCAGGACTATGTATCCAAACAATTGATATATCGGCGGTTAACTAATTTTGCCGAATATATTGGGTGGTTTGAGACGCATCTTCATTCATCTGCAATAACAAGTACAAAGCAGTTTTTAAAATCTCGTAGACCTCGTAAGTCCATGGATATTCAGGCTGAATACAAATCTTTTGATACTGATCAACTAAATAAAATTTTAAAGGCAGTTGATCCTGATAATCAGAACCGTATTTGGACTTCAGATTACATTAATTATAGAAATGAGCTGATTACCTATTTGTTTTTATATCTTGGGTGTCGTAAAGGTGAATTATTAAATTTAAAAATTACAGATATAACACCCTCTCAAGGTGGTACGTCGTATCTTACTATTAAGCGTAATCCTCATGATGGAAGTGATTCTAGGCTATATCAACCGTTGGTTAAAACCAGAAGTCGATCAATTGCACTCAACCAGAATCTAAAGAAAAAATTGGATACTTATATTCTAAATCATAGATCGACAGTGCCTAATGCAGAGTTAACAGACTTTTTGATCTTATCAAATAAGGGGCAGCCGCTTTCAATTAATGCACTAGACAAAATTTTTTCAGAAATTTCTGAAGTCGTTTTATTCAATGTGCATGCACATGCATTTAGGCATACATGGAATGATAAATATACAGATAAAGTTCAGACTTTAATTAAATCTGGAAAAATAACAGAAGATCAGGCTGAGAGAGATCGTGCGTATCTGATGGGTTGGATACCTAACTCACAAAGTGCAAGAAGATATTCAAGACGTGCAGAGAATAAGCGTGCCGTAGAGGTTGGATTAGCTATCCAAGAAAAATTTGAGAATGAAAATGAATAAATCAACTAGAAACGATAGTTTAAATAAATGGCAAAATACGTTTACCTCATTCAAAGGTTATGAGTTTAATATCGATGATCAGAAATGGGTATTAGATATCAATAAAACTATAGATATCTCTCGGATACGAAATTATGAGTTTTCTGTCCAATCAGATGTGATCATGACTTTAGTTCATTTTGCTAAGTATAGTTCAAGTTCACATACAGCAAACATGTGCGAATATATTGGTAAATATTTTGATATTACAGAAGAGAATCATTTTTCAATTAAAGGTCTTTTAAACTATAAGAATTTTTATTCGGCAAAAAAAGATGAATACAAAGTAGCTATGCTACGAGTCTTTTTGAAGAAACTATATGATTTGGGTTATTCCTCAGTAGATGATGAAGTTTACGATCTAATGGACTCATGGAGATTGAGTGGCAATGAAAAAGGAGCAGCAGTCCTTTCCCTTGATCCAGATGAAGGTCCATTTAGCCCATTCGAATTTCAAACAATTATCACTAGAACCAATGAATACTTAGCAGAAAATAAGATTTCCTATTATGAGGCTGCTCTAATTCGTGTTTTTTGTGCGACAGGTAGACGACCAATACAAATTGCTGGGTTAAAAGTAAAAGACCTATACGTGTCGGATAAATATAATTTTAATGATACAAATGCAGTTCATATCCTTAACATTCCGAGAGCTAAAGTTAGAGGTGCTAGTGGATTCCGATTTGCTTTTAGTGAAGTGGGAATTCGTGAAAGCATCGTACAAATATTGTTTGAGCATACTCGAATTTTAAAGCAGAAATTAAGTAAAGAAATAAAACGAGAGCTATCTGAACAAGAGTTTGCAGAGCTACCGCTATTTTATGATTTTGAGAAATTGGTTAATTTGGATTGGGAAAATCGGCATGAAATTTCAGAAATTTTGCCAAAAGAAATTATTCATTTGCCTACGGTTCAATTAACTCAAAAGTTAAAAGATGCGGTAAGAAAGCTTGGTGTTCGTTCAAGGGAAACAGGTGATCCAATATTTGTTAATGCTTATAGATTTCGCTATACGCTTGGAACAAATGCAGCTAGGCAGAAAGCGGGTGTGAATGTGATTGCAAAGTTGTTAGATCATCATGATACGCAAAATGCTCACTGTTATGTGCAGAGTGTGCCCGAAATTGCACAGCAACTATCATCTATAATGGACGATAGTTTACGCAAATATGCAGATGCTTTTCAGGGGAAAGTTGTAAGAGATGAGATTGAAGCCCAATCACAAATTAAAGACGCGAATAGAATTTCTTCTGTAGAACAAGATTGTGACGTTGGTTCATGTGGTACAAATCAATACTGCAATGATTATGCACCAATCGCATGTTATCTATGTAGCAAGTTTATGCCTTGGGCAAATGCACCTCATTATTTGGTTCTAGAGCAATTAATTAAAGAGCGAGATGATCTAATTGCGATGGGTTGTAGCCTTGAAGTCGCTGCCGTGAATGACCGTACAATTATTGCCGTTCAGCAAGTTATGGATGCTTGTAAGGAGTTCAACCATGGATAATTTAATATATTTTCCATCTGACAAAATCCAATCTCCTTACTCCGAAATTAAGCAGTTTATTGATTTTGTTAAACAATTATCTGAATTAAATGAAGATATTAAATTTGATGAGAATTATTGGAAAGGCGAAGTAAACTTTGTCAAAACAGGTATTTCATCCAAAGATAGATCACCTGAAAATCTTTTGCATCATTCAATTCTAGAATTTGCCAAAGCCTATGTTAAGTATCAAAGAATTAACAGTAAGTTAAAAACTCAAGATACGATTCTTTCAATTCGGGCCATAGAACAAATATGCTTAGACCGATATGGTGAAGTTGATTTAACTAAATTGATTATTGCTGATTTTGACTTAGCTGCTGAAAATGCAAAGGAAAACTATAAAGCAAGTTCTGCTTATCATGTGGGTAGACAGCTAAAGATTCTTTTAGACTTTCTTCGCCAATTAAAAATATTAGCTTTACCAGATTGGAAAAGTCCAATTAAAAAGCCTTCTGAAAAATCAATTGTGTTAGATGCAGAGTCAGAGGAACATCGAGCTTCTAAACTTCCTGATGAGGATGCTATTTTTATCATAGCTGATATTTTTTCTCGTAAGGATTCTGAATTATCAAATAGAGATGTTTTTGTTAGTAGTGCTATAGGGTTACTTTTATCTGCACCTGAAAGAGCATCAGAGCTATTTTTCCTTAAGATCAATTGTATTAATAAAGGAGATAAAGAATCTTCTAAAAGTAATTTAGAAGCTGTAGTAGATGATTCTAATGAGGATGAAACATTAGGGATTAGGTGGTATGCACAAAAAAATTATGGGTATGATATTAAAGCTATTCCTAGTGTCATGATTCCAACAGCCAAGCGGGCAATTGCTCGTTTGATTAAGATGTCAGAAAAGCCTAGACATTTAGCATATTTGCTTGAGACAAGTGATAAATTTCCGAGACATGAACTTTGTCCTGATGTACCTGATCATCAATTATTAAAACGCAGTGAAGTATTGTTGGCAATGGGTTTTGATGCGTCACTATTAGATGCTCGTCAAGCAAATAAGAGTGGAATACAATTTTTAAGAACTCGTGATATTCCTATTAATGATTACGAAGTTTGTCTGAATGATTTAAATATTATACTGCGAAAGAGATTACCCAAAGGCTTCCCTTATGTACCTTTTCAAACTGGTGGTGGAGTCAAGGTTAAGTGGTCTGAAGCTTTATTCTGTAGTTTTGCAAACCAATTTCATAGCGATAAATTAACCATTTTTTCAGAATTATGGATGCCACATATTGATACATTAAATGAAGACTTATCACCAACTAAAAAGAAGTTAAGAGGAAAAGAACAGTTATCGAATATGCAATCCATTTTTCAGCGGTGGGGATATGGTGACCACAGTATAACTACTCACCAATTTCGGCATTTATTAAATACGATAGCAAATACCAATGGAATGGATAGCATGTTACTCGCTAAATGGTCAGGGCGGGCTGATATGAAGCAAAATCGAGTATATGACCATACTTCGGTTGAAGATCGTAATTTTAGCTTAATTGAGATGCAGAAAAATGAGGTTGGTACAGTAAATACTGATAGTACATTTACATTCCAAATAGCTACACCTCGAACTCTGCAGGAGTTAAATACTAAAACAACATTGTCTATGCACACTACCGAGTTTGGATTTTGTACACATTCTTATATTGATGAACCCTGCCTAAAGTATAGAAATTGTCTTAATTGTACGGAACATGTCTGTATTAAGGGGGATGATGAAAAGAAAAAACGGCTTCAAGATCGACTTAGAAAAGAAAAAATCTTATGGGCTAAGGATAAGGAGGCTGTTAGTAAGAATGTGACTGGTGCAGCAGTATGGCTTGAGATGAGAGAGCTTACGATTAAACGTTGTGAACAGTTGATTGCCCTACTCGATGATCCAAACATTCTTGATGGAACGCCTTTAAGTTTGCCGCCTTCGGAAGATGTTACACATCTTGATTTAGCGTATCAAAAAGCAGGTCGTAAACGTATCCCCGTTATTGAGAATACTCAACGTAAAAAGCTTGAAGAGCAGTCAGTTTTACATGATTCTTTATCATTGGATTTATGGAGCTAATATGGCACAGCATCTAACAGATCAGAATGTACAAGATATTGTTGAAATTCTTGATTATTGGTCGCCAAATGAAAAGTTAACGTGGGAGAAATTATGCAAAGCAATTGAAGTACAACTAGAGATTGTACCTGCACCAACTCGCCAAACCCTACAAAAATTTGAAAGAATTAAGAATGCTTATGATCTAGGAAAAAAATCTCCAGCAGCATTAAAAATCTTAAAAACCAAACAGCAAAAACTTCCTGCAAGTTTGAAAATAGCTCAAGTCAAAATTGATGCATTGGAAAGTAAGTTAGAGAGACTAGAAAAAGAGAATTCAATGCTTTTAGAGCAGTTCGTAGTTTGGCAATACAATGCTCATAAATATGGGGTGAGTATTGATAAGCTCAATGAGCCTTTGTCTAAAAAGAACTCCTAGGTACGAGAGCCTAAAGTAGGCTCTCAAAAGCTAAGATTGCTTCAATGTCATTAAGATGCAACAAAATATATTAAAGACATAAAGTTAGAGCTATAAAACTTATAAGTCTATTGGAGACTGTAAATAATAGTTATGCCTTTATTGTAATGTCACTTGGTAATCCCCCCTAAAAATAATAGGATCTAAAAGTAGAATTTTCTCTTAAGATACGAGCAGGAGATTCTGCATGAA
>NZ_JAAZQX010000033.1 GCF_012371325.1 Acinetobacter sp. A2
CGCTGGGCTACTGAGCACGGTATTCGTATTGAATATATTCAACCGGGTAAGCCACAGCAGAATGCGTATATTGAACGTTATAATCGGACTATACGTTATAGCTGGCTAAGCAAGCATCTATTTGACACACTGGAAGAAGTACAAGATTATGCAACGAGTTGGCTGTGGCATTACAACTATGAAAGACCACACCAAGCAAACAAAGGAAGGCCACCTCTAATGGCTGCTTAACCTCTACTTTTAACTTCGGTTATTTATGGGAGGATTACCACCCGAGCCAATATCAAAAACATCTACCCGATTTGATGAATAAGAGGTCGCATACAAGCGATTATTATGCACATGCAAATCCAGTAAACGGTTCCAAGCTTGTCCTAGACTTGGAATATTCTGTGCATGAATTGTACTGAGGGCTCTTTTAGATTTTAAGTCATAACGTAAAATGCTGGCTTGGCCACCATCGTTCGCAATATACATAATATCTTGATGTACCACCATCGCACGTGGTGTCCAGCTTTCAAAACCAAAAGTTTGCGCTGTGAATTCTGTTGCCACATCTGCAAGGCGAATTTCATTGATTAATTTTTTGGCTAGGCTTGCATCTTGTGGGGGTGTAGGCTGAATTGGATGAGAAGGTGCTGGTGTTGGGTTGGCAGGATTTACTTCTGTAGATACAGAATCACCGCCGCCGCCGCCACACCCTGCTAGACCTATACTTAAAATCACAGCAAGGCTTAAACGTGTTTTATTCATAAATTTCCCCAAGAAACACAGTCACGACACAACAAACATGTCAAAAAATAAAATTTACTTTGGAGAAGCAAACACAATTAATCAACTATAAATTACTGTTTTTTTTATCTAGTTTTTAAAACAACCCCATCACATAAACAAAACCTTATTGCACAAATTACCACCATCTCCACGTAAAGTGTCTACATCACGACAGTGATCTATTTAATTGATAATCATTTCATGTTTTATAGGCAATACTCACGTTCCAAACGCATTTCAGTATTGAAAATGCGACATCCTCAAACGATAAAGTCTATAATAGTCCGCTTTCATTTTCTCTCGGTGCGACATGGCAACTGCAAATCAATATGATGTTTTGGTATTAGGCGCGGGCGCATCAGGGCTGATGACCGCCTACATGGCTGCACAGCGTGGTCGCAAGGTATTAGTGCTGGAAAAAGCCAATAAAGTGGGTAAAAAAATTCTAATGTCAGGTGGTGGAAAATGTAATTTCACCAATTTAGAGGTCGAACCCAACCACTACATTTCACATAATCCACACTTTGTGATTTCAGCATTAACCCGTTATACCAATTGGGATTTTATTGGCTTAGTCTGTGAATACGGCATTGAATATGAAGAACGCAAACATGGGCAATTATTTACCTTAAACGGCGCCAAAGAAATTTTAGCCATGCTATTGGCAGAATGTGAAAAAACGGCCTTAGTCGATATTAAAACCAATGCTGAAGTCAAAGCCGTGAATGCTGTGGATGATCAGGGCTTTCAGGTTGCCACAACTCTAGGCTACTTTCAGGCCACTTCAGTGGTGGTGGCTACAGGAGGTTTATCTATTCCTACCCTTGGTGGTTCAGGCATCGGTTATGAAATTGCCAAACAATTTGGCCATCATGTTTATCCAACTCGTGCAGGTTTAGTGCCTTTTACATTCTCAGACAGCTTTAAAGAAGTCACCACGCGTTTAAGTGGTAATGCTGTAGATGCAACCTTATCAAACTCACTGAATAGTTTTACCGAAGCCTTATTATTTACCCACCGTGGTTTGAGCGGGCCAAGTGCTTTACAGCTTTCCAATTACTGGGATGTCGGTCAAAGCTTTAAAATTAACTTTTTGCCCTATTTAGAACTCTATGATTTTCTAAAAACGAAAAAACAAACTCAGGCGAAAGTTTTACTGCGCACTTTATTGACTGAACACCTACCTAAAAGTGTAGTAACCGAATTACAGCAACTGATTTGGTCAGAGCTTTCTGAAACAGCAATTGGAAATATCAGTGATGAAAAACTTGAACACATTGCAGCGCGTTTAAATGCCTTTGAAGTCAAACCATCGGGTACAGAAGGTTACCGCACAGCCGAAGTCACTTTAGGTGGCGTAGATACTCAAGAGGTGTCTTCAAAAACCATGGAAAGTAAAAAACAAAAAGGCCTATATTTTGTTGGTGAAGTTTTAGATGTGACAGGACATTTAGGTGGCTATAACTTTCAATGGGCATGGTCATCTGCGCATGCCGCTTCAGAATATGTCTAAACGCATACATCGAAACATTTGAACCTATGAGATATTCACTATTTGAATTGTATTAAGTTAATCTATTTCAAGACAAAAATTCAGTAAATAGCAAAAAAGCCAGTTCAATATGAACTGGCTTTTTAAACTTAAAATTTAGATCAAGTATCCATGATTATTCAAGATAATCTGTACGGAATAATACCAATTTTGGCGTATTCGCTAAGCGTGCTTCCGCTTGTTGCATTTTTGCCACAGCATTTTGTTGATGCAGTGGTAATTTTGCCGAAAATTGAGGCTTCAAAGTACTACGTAACTTATTTAGCATGTTGATTTCTCTCATTATTGTCATCCTTACGCGAATTGTAAGACTTAAATATTTCAACTCAGTTAAAACTGAATTTTTTATTTAGACCTTATCCCTCATCTCACCTTTTTAAGCTTCTTTTGCTCATGAACTTTCATTCATTTTATTTAGCCAATCCTAGCCAAATTTGATTAATTTTTAACATAATTTAAGAGCTTGGTCTATCCTCTTTTAGATGATTTTTCTCAATATTTTCAGTTGGTTTTTCTGGTGCTTCCGGTTTGGCAAAAACAAATTTATAAGCAGCAACAAAAAAGCCTATGGTAATACCTGCAATCACAATCGGTGCAAAGAATTTATTAGGTGCTTGTTTTGACATGCTGCACTCCTGTATCAACCTATTTTTTCTATTCAGGGAAATCCATCCATAAAACAAAGATCGACCAGCACGGGTCTGATCGATCTTAATCATTCAACGAAACTGCTGAACAGGTTATTTCGGGTCATTATTTGGTGTTTGATCCACATCAGGTTCTGCTTCACCTGTAGAACCAAAAGGTTTATTTACAGCTGGATGTTCTGGATCAACTTTCAAACTGTCTGGCACCGCATGATCTGTGGCAGCTTCAGCAGGTGCAGCGGTATCATTATCAGCTACAGTACTTTGTGCTTGCGTTGCCATCGGTGTCATTACAGTTGTAGATGGCGCTGCGTTTTGTACTTCTGTTTCACGCAATGGATTTGGTTGATTCGCCTCTCGTTTGGCTTTATCAATCAAATCAGTTAAGACACGCTCTGCAGGTTGACGACCACCTAGACCGAAAGCCAAAGCAAAAGCCACAGCTACCGCACCTAAAGTTAAGCCAAAGGCCAAGTTCACGATAGAGTCAGCAATACCCATCGCACGTAAGCCCATCGCCACCACTAAGCCCATAATGAGAATACGGACCAAGTTCGCTAACCAACGTGAGCTATTATATTCGCCACGTTGTACCACTTTGGCCACCAAATTTGCTAGCCAGAAGCCAATTACCAGAATAACAGCACCCAACAGAATGTCGGCACCAAACTGGATGAACATGGCAATCAAGCCACTGACTTGCTCAAAGCCCAAGCGATTTGCTGCTTCAGATACAGCAAACAACATGGTAAAGAACACAATCAGATAACCGACCACGCATGAAATTTTAGTTGTGCCTAAAAAACGTTGTAGGTCAAGTTTGGCAGGAATTTCATCTACACCTGTACCTGCAACCACTTCTACCACAATATTGGCAACAAAGCGTGACACCACATAGGCTAAAATAAGAATCAGACCCGCAGCAATAATATGCGGAATCGCATTCATAATTTCATACAACATGGCTGTTGCAGGTTGCGAAATAGCTTCTATGCCGAGTGCTTCAAAACCAATGATTAAAGCTGTGATAATAACTAAGGCAAAAACAAATGAACCTAGCAATTTAGGTAAATTGGAATTTTTAAAGATGCCCACTTTTTCAGCATGCTGCTGTACATTCAAGCTTGCCAATAAACCTTCAACAATGCCACGCACAATTTTTGCAAGAATATAGCCCACAAAAACAATCACGCCCGCAATGAAAATATTCGGTAAATAAAGCACAACTTCATTCACCATATTTTGCACAGGGAAGAGCAAACCGTTTAAGCCTAAAATCGAAAGTACGATTGGCAAGAACAGCAATAAAATCAACCAATAGACAATTTCACTGATATTTTGGCTTAAGCCACTCACGCCTACATCAGAACTGAGTTTTTCATCCAGTTGAGTGCGTGCTAACAGCTTTTTCATGCCAACTCTGACTAGATTCGCTAAAATCCAGCCAATAAAACCCACAGCAACCGCTGCCAATAATGAAGGTATAAACAGCAAGAACTGCTGAATCATATTACTGAATGGGCCGCTGACACTGGTCAGATTCAGTACATTGAGCGCACCAATGACCGCAATAATTAAAATAACCCAGAAGATGACCCGCGACACAATCACTTCAATATTTGAACGATGTCCCGTTGCATGTGCCAGCTTCTGATCTGTACCCATTTTTTGTAGGACTTTTTTAACGCCCCCAGCCACGAGTAATGCCACAATCCATCCAACAAGCAATATTGCAACAGCCGCCAGAATCGGCTGAAATTGCTCCCAATAATACATGGCATCAAAACCTCTACCATGTAGGTTCCCATTAAAATAATCATTCATCGTCTATAGTCCTCATGGTGATTACGCTGATTTTCTAAGGACCATTTGCAACTGTCCCGCAGCGTAAAACTGCTTTTTATCGATTCAAATTATTGAGTAAAGCTCTATTCACCATAGAATTTGCATATTTTTTATTCAACCTTGGGATGCAGAATCGCAACAATTCTACAAAGGAGTGTCAATAAAACTTGCGAAAACCCACAAAAAAGCCCTGCATAATGCAAGGCTTCAATGTTATGGGGCTGTTTTTTCAGCTCATGTACTCATCGCTACTGATCAGTTGCGGTGGCAGTATCACTGTCCACTGCTCGAGCTTCATCCCCTGCTGTACCTGTTGTTGTACTATTGGGTGTCGCTTGTTGAACTTCAGGATTAGGATGCCCAGGCGGTGCATCACTTGGACTCGGTTTACGATCCGCCATCATGTAAATCAGCAATGCCAATAAAAAAATACCCACCAATATCAGCATAAACACTGGAATACGTTTTTTACGGGTGATTTCCTCAGTGGAACTTACATGAGGTGGTTTATTAAAATCATGTGGCATGTTCCCCTCACTTAAAATATTTATCTGATGAATTTTTATACTAACAAGCTGCTGCAATGCTTTGTGTCACAAAGCATAGTGAGATGGTGAATAGATGTAATAAATGTGAAGTACCGATGCTCACTCATCACCCCATGCAGACAAAGCTGCCTCAAGTGTGGAAATGCGCTATAATCATGGCCCGTTTTTTGTGTATTTAAAGCTTTATGGCGTATCGTCAACAAAGTGTATCGCTTGATCTTGACACTGACGTCACTCATCAATGTGCCTTGCACTATACCCGTGATGGGCATCTGATTGGTATTATTGAATTTAGTAAACCAAGCTATCTCTTAAAATGGAGCGATTTGGAATATTTCCGACGTCGTACTGAAGAATTTTCGGTGATGCCTTTTCCAGATTGCATCAATGCCATGATTATTGATATTCGCAACATTGCTGCCTTTTTGGACAATGATGTGCCAATTTTGCCATGGCGCATGCTGGAAGAAGAATGTCCTGTGCGCTTGGTCGTACCGCAAGAGCGTTTAGAACATTATGCTGGTTTTTTTGAACCAACTTGGCTCAGCAGCGATGTAGACAGCGCAATTCAGGAAATCCGTGAATATATGGATATGTTTGTGCATTAATTTTTTTAAAGTTGAGCCACACAAATATCAAAAAACCTCATCTGCCAAACAGTAGATGAGGTTTTTTGTAGATGATGAAATAACTTGAACAACCATGTTTTAGCGAATGGTGAAAATACACTTATTTTCAAAGCTCGCTTTAGGCAACCATAGCCATTGTTTATAACGTACCTGATCTATGCCAAAGCTTCGCATTTTTTCGCGCGTGTAGCGCCAGCCTACACAGTGTTGATACTGATCATAATGTGGCGCCTGCCCTACAATTGTGGATGCTTGCTGCACTTTAATTTTCTGGAAAAAAGCCGTTTCTTTGGCACGAATAGGGCCAATGTACTCGTTATATATTTGCTCCATTTCCGCACTTTCAATTTGCATTTTTTGCAAACTACCGCCATGCCAACCGAGCTGACTACGTAAGTTTAAATATTTCACTTTGCCCGCAGGGAAAACATAATTGGCACATGAAGAAAAGCAATGCAGCCTACTTCAACATTTAGTTGATGGTCGTAGACCAAATTGCCCAAGTCCATTCCTAAACCAATTTCACCACCACGGCTATTAATTTTTAGTGTATCAACCTGACCTGATAGCTTTAAGAGTTCTGCTGCACGTGTATTGGCTTCCGCACTCAGTGGCCCATCATAAATTAGGGTTTTGCCCTGTATCGCGACATGTGTTTCTACAGTTGCAGACTGCGCAGCACTTGCAACAGTCCATATAAGTCCTACACATGCGATAAATTTAAATAATTGCATCACAGCCTTACCAATAGTTTTCTACGGCAATATTACCTTCCCCACGGCGATTCATGGTCAAACCTCGTGCTTTTAAGGCTTCTTTAGTGTCATCGACCATTGCAGGGTTACCGCATAACATCACATGACTACTTGCAGGATTTAGCATTGCCCCTGCGGCTTTTTCCAAGGCACCGTTAGCGATCAACACAGGTAAGCGTTCATTGAGCGCTGCATTCGGATCACGGGTAATAATGGGAATAAATTTAAAACCTGAGTGTCCTTCCCCAAAAGTTTCGGCAATCTCGTGAATTTTATCGACATAGGCCAGTTCAGATTCGGTTCGCACACTATAAACCAAGTAAATATTTTGATATTTCGACCAAGTTTCAAAGTCTTGTAGCATCGATAAAAATGGTGCAAGACCTGTACCCGTTGCAAGCAGCCATAAATCCTCTGGCGTAGGCAGTTGGTAACGTGCCAAAGTTAAAAAACCGTAAGGTATTTTTTCTAAATATAACTCATCACCCACTTGCAAATGTTGCAAGTTCGAGGTGAATGCACCCTCTGGCACAACAATTGAGAAAAACTCCAAGGTTTCATCAAAAGGTGATGACACCACAGAATAAGCACGCACCACCAGTTCATCACCCACTTTTAAACCAATACGCGCAAACTGTCCTGCAGTAAATTTGAAATGTGCAGGGCGAGTTATGGTAAAACTAAACAAGGTATCGGTCCAACGATGCACCGAAAGCACTTTTTCTAAAGTAAATTTTTCAATTGACATGATTTGAACGTGGCGTGAAAGACTGTGCTCATGTTAGCATGTCGGGATAATTTATTAATATTTTTTAAATGTTAAGGCTTGATTCATGCGCATGACTTTACGCCAGTTGGCGGTTTTTGTAGCAGTTGCCCAGGAAGGGACCGTAACCAAAGCCAGTGATGCAGTTAAACTGACCCAAAGTGCTGCAAGTATGGCCTTAGCAGATTTGGAAGATGGTTTAGGTGCACCACTATTTGACCGCTTAGGTAAGCGTTTACAGCTTAACGATTTAGGTCGTTTTTTATTGCCTCAGGCCTTAGAAATTTTAGGACGCTGTGAAGCCTTTGAGCAGGCAGCCAAAGGCGAACTACAAAGTATCGATTTGCGTTTGGGCGCAACCCTGACCATTAGTGACTATTTAATGCCAGATTTAATGGCAGACTTTTTGCAAATTCAGCCACAGGCACATTTACAGCTACAAGTAGGCAACACACGCCAAATGATTGAAGCCGTCAATCAGTTTCAGCTCGATTTAGCGCTGATTGAAGGTTCATGTCATTTACCACAATTACAATGTATTCACTGGCGTGATGATGAACTCGCAGTGTGCTGTGCCCCAACACATCCTTTAGCGCAACTTAAGCGCGCCTTAACCACAGCAGATTTTGAAGATGCTGAATGGATTTTACGTGAAGAAGGCTCAGGTACACGTGAAGTATTTGACAATGCAATTTTAAAAGATTTGCCTGATGCGAATATTCGTTTGACCTTGGGGCATAACGAAGCGATTTTAAAAATTGTCGCAGGTGGCATTGGTATGTCTTGTATTTCACGACTGGCTATTGAGCCTTTGCTTGAGAAAGGTCAATTGGTGATTTTAGATACGCCATTTTGGCAACTCACTCGCCCACTGTTCATGTTAGTGCATCGTCAGAAATATCAAGGGCCTGGCCTTAAAGCATTTATGAAATTTTGTGAAGCGAAATAATCAAAAATAAAAAGAGGCTAAAAAGCCATTGCTGTCCCACAATTTTTCACAAGAGGAAGCTCAAATGAGCTTCCTCTTGTTTTATGGCTATTTTATCGGGTGAAAATAAAGCTTTTAAAGTTCTTCTTTCAAACAAATTCACTTGAATTATTCTGAGTAAACGTTGAACTGTCCAACCTGTTTTTCCTAAATGTCGAGCGAAACTCACCAATAAATAGGCGATCATCGCAATCCAGATTTGTGTCTGAATTGCGTTCCTGCTGCGGCCTAGAAACGCTTTTAATTTGAGATTCTGCTTAATCGCCTTAAAGAACAGCTCAACTTTCCAACGATCTTTATAAATCGCCGCAATGGTGGAGGCGGCTAAATGAAAGTTATTGCTGAGAAAGCTAAAGTGCTTGCCACTTTGCTGATCTCTATATTCAATTCTTCTTAACACTGGGGCTTTTCTTTTTAGGGCATGTGCGCTATTCAGCTGAATGGTTTCATCTTTTAGAATACCTTTGGATTCAAGCACTGGATGTTGCTGGATCACCTGATACACAGATTTAGGCCTAAAACGTGTGACAAATCCAATGTTTTGAGCAGTCAGATTTGCATACCATTGGTAATCGACATAGCCTTTATCAAAAACTACAATGCTGCCAGCAGGAAACTGGAATTTGCGGCCTTGTACCATGTCATTTTCTTTGCCATTTTCAACTGCAACAAACTCAGGAATATCATTGCTGTGATTCAATCCTATACTGAGTTTCATGCTGGCTTTTGAGTCGTGAACTTTGGCCCATTCACATAAGGAAAGCGACAGGTCAATATGACTGGCATCCAAGGAATACAAGGGATTATTAAAGCGAAATTTATGAGCTACTTTTGAGTGTTCATAGTATTTAAGCAACTTGTAAAATAGCTGTTGATACAAGGTAGCAGGCTGCTGCTCATTGATTCGTGCCAGCGTGCTTCGGGGAATAGACTTTGCTCCGAGATGACTTAGCTTTTCCTGTTGGCACTCCAAATTGGATTGAATATCTCTCAGACTTTGCCTACAAGAGAATTGAGACATCAATATGGCAATAAACTGATCCCACCGGGAAGCCGCTCTAAATTTCTGTCCAACATGGTGTACTTTAGCAAGTTGTTCAAAATCCTGTCGCACAACAGGTTTAATTAGCTCATGAAATACGGTATTCTGATGTGACAAAACCTGAATCCTGGTCGTTAAAGTGTTTGTTTGCACTCATATTTTAACTGTTAGGACTCAGGTTTTTTTATTTAAAGCAAACTATGGGACAGCAGTGGCTAAAAAGCCTCTTTTTTTATAGCAGCAAAACTTAACGCTTCAGATTGGATAACAATGCCGAAGTAATTGAAGTATTCACAGCCACTGCTTTGGCTTTTTTAGCTTTTTTGGATTTATCTTCTACAGGTTCAATGTTAATCGCTTTATAGCGATCCCCATTTTGAACCACATTAAACTTTACTCGGTCATTGCGCTTTGGTTCAGCCTCTGCCCCAGGAAAATCTGAAATATGAAAAAATACTTCGCCTTCAGGTGCGGCAATAAACCCGTAACCTTTTTCGGCATTGTATTGCTTGATTTTCCCTTGATATTGTTCAGATTTCATGGCTTGACCTTTTACTGGATGCGCTTTGTTTAAGTATATTAGATCTGTTGCGTAAATCCAAAAAGTTCATAGCTCTTAAATAAATTGATTCTAAAAACCTTTGATCTGACAAAATAATGACCGCATTAATAATCGAATACATTTAATTTAAGAGAATAGCGACCACTTAAAGGAAAAAATTACTCCACTTTTTATACAAGTGTTAACCAAATGTTCAAATTTAGAACAATTAAAACCTTGTACACCTGCCCAATATAAAATTAAATAATTGATAAAATTCATTTACTTAAAATTATTAAATAGTATTTTTACTCTAATCAAGTTCTATTTTTAACATGTTCAGTTCATTTGTTCTGCAAAGCTGAGCATTTACTCTTTTTTAAAATGTGTTACTTTTCCCGCACTTTTTTGTTACATAAAGCATCAGGGAATGACCATGAAGCTCAATAAAATCTATTCTGCTATTTTACTTAGCACTCTTCCATTTACGCCTGCACTTGCTGCTGGTTTAGACCGCTCTGGTCAATCTATTGCTGCATTTTTACAACCAGGGAATTATGCAGAAGCTGGGATTTCAGTCTTAGATCCAAATGTATCTGGTCAAGACAAAGATAAATACCAAGCTGATGACATGGCAGGTGATTATTACTTCCCACACGCAGCATTAAAAATTCAAGCAACTGACAAAGTTTCGATTGGTTTAATTTACGATCAGCCTTATGGCGCTGATGCCGAATATTCTGGTACCAATAATTTTGTAGAAAATAGACCAGTACCATTTCAGGGCAATACTTCAGTTGTAGTAGATACTCAAAACTTAAACTTGTTAGTTGGTTATCAACCTAATGAAAATTGGAATCTATATGCAGGTGCTGTATATCAGACAGTAGATGGTACTGTTATTTTACGTGGTACTGCATACTCAGCCTTTAATGGTTATGATTTTAAAACAGGTGAAGATGAGTCTGTGGGGTGGTTAGCTGGCATTGCTTATCAAATTCCTGAAATTGCACTTAAAGCCTCTGTTACTTATCGCTCTGAAATTGAGCATGAAATGACTGCTTATGAAAACTTTGGTGCAATAGGATTTACCCCTATTTCTGCACTAAATACAGCTATGACGCAAATTAGTTCAACAACAGGTAAAACACAACTAACAACACCCCAATCTGTCAATCTAGATTTCCAAACAGGAGTTATGGCAAACACTGTTGCATTCGCAAACCTTCGCTGGGTGGACTGGTCAAACTTTAAAGTACAGCCATACAAATTTGGCAAACTTACTCAGATATTAGGCCAAGCTGGTTATGTGCCGACCAAACCTAATGGCTTTAACCTTATAGACTATAAAGAAGACCAAATTTCTGCAACTGTTGGTGTAGGACGTAAGTTCAATGATCGTTGGGGTGGTAATGTATCAGTAGGCTGGGATTCTGGTGCAGGTAACCCTGTAACTACTTTAGGCCCAACTGAAGGTTACTGGAGTGTAGGTACAGGCATTCGCTACTCACCTGCTGAAAACTATTTTATTGGTGCAGGCTTTAAATATTTCTGGTTAGGTGATGCAGAGGCTGTCACTGGAGCACATACAGAAGCAGGTAAATTCGAAAATAATTATGCTGTTGCATACGGATTAAGTATCGGCTACCGCTTCTAAATCATTCAAAGCGTAAATACAACAAAGGGCATCTATTGATGCCCTTTGTTTTACCTAAATTTTAAGACTTAGGCTGGAATATCACGCACTGAAGCACCACGAATCGCCTCTTTCAATGCTTCATAACCATGAATGGCCGGGAATTGCGGGAATTCTGCAATTACATTGTCTGGTGCATCAAACAAGAAACCTTTGTCTGCTTCACCAAGCATGGTCGTATCGTTATACGAATCACCCGCAGCAATCACACGGAAATTTAAACCGTGTAAAGCTTTTACCGCCTGACGTTTTTGATCTGGTTGACGTAATTTATACGCAGTGATCATGCCATTTTCATCAGTTTCCAATTTATGGCAGAAAATAGTTGGCCAACCTAATTGTTTCATTAACGGATGAGCAAACTCATAGAAAGTATCTGAAAGAATAATCAACTGAAAGTGAGTGCTAACCCATTCAACAAACTCTTTTGCACCTGGGAATGGTCCCATATCTGCAATTACGGCTTGAATATCATTTAAACCTAAACCATGCTGTTTCAAGATATTTAAACGCTGAGTCATCAACACATCGTAGTCAGGAATATCACGTGTGGTTGCTTCAAGTTCTTTAATTCCAGTTTTTTTAGCAAAGTTAATCCAAATTTCTGGAACTAACACACCTTCAAGATCAAGACATACGATTTCCATGGGTTCTCCCAAAATACCAATTGAAAATTTTTCCCTATCATAGCCGAAGATTTGTTGTTTGCCTTGTTCTTTTTTAAATCTCTTTCATTCATAAGCATTTATTTTTTAGTGATAAGATGCTTTTCACAATTCAATTAAAATATTCCCCTAAAGAATGAAGATTAGCCCTCAAGCCAACTGCCAGGAATTGATATGACCACCATTCCAACCATAGATATTGTGGATGCGCTCGCAACTGAATACGCCAACAAATCGCCAAGCGATATTTTAAAACTTGCCTTAAGCCAGCAAGGCGAAGTGGCGATTTCATTTTCTGGTGCGGAAGATGTGGTTTTAATTGATATGGCATCTAACCTAGGCTTGCCATTTCGTGTATTTAGCCTAGATACAGGACGCTTACACCCTGAAACTTATCAATTTTTAGAAACTGTACGTAAATATTATAATTTGGATATTGAAATCTGCTTTCCAGAAACCGAAGCCACGCAACAACTGGTACAGCAAAAAGGCTTATTTAGTTTCTTTGAAGATGGCCATCAGGAATGTTGCGGTATTCGCAAGGTTCAGCCGTTGCGTAAAAAATTAGCAACGCTGGATGGTTGGATTACAGGACAGCGTAAAGACCAAAGTCCTGGCACACGTCAGGATATTCCTGTGGTGCAAGCCGATGCAGGTTTTTCAGGCCCAGGGAAGCAATTAATCAAATACAACCCTCTAGCGAACTGGTCAAGCAGTGATGTCTGGAACTATATTCGTATGATGGAAATTCCATACAACCGCTTGCATGAAAAAGGTTTTATTTCGATTGGCTGCGAACCATGCACCCGACCTGTATTGCCAAACCAACATGAACGTGAAGGCCGTTGGTGGTGGGAAGAAGCCACCCACAAAGAATGTGGTCTGCATGCAGGGAATCTAAAATAATCTCCTAGTTAAGGTCAATAAAAATCACAGACCCACTGGTGATTTTTATTGACGGATGCTGGCGCAAAAACCACTATATTTGTTTGATAAAAAAGATATACTGAAATTAAATCTTATATAACTCTAAAAAGCCTGTTCAGCAAAGAACAGGTGTATAAATTGCAGTGAGGCAATCCATAATATGCGTCCATTACACCCTATTGATTTTATATTTTTATCATTAGAAAAACGCCAACAGCCCATGCATGTGGGTGGATTATTCCTATTTCAAATTCCAGAACATGCGCCTGCCAGTTTTATTCAAGACTTAGTTGCCGACATACGTGAATCCAAGTCTATGCCAATTGCACCATTTAATAACAAACTGAATGGCTTATTTTGGGATGAAGATGAAGAATTCGATCTTGATCATCATTTCCGTCATATTGCCTTGCCTAAACCAGGGCGTATTCGTGAATTATTAACCTATATTTCACAAGAACATAGCTCACTGATTGATCGTGCTAAACCACTCTGGACTTGCCATATTATTGAAGGTATTGAAGGCAACCGCTTTGCAATGTTCTTTAAAATTCACCATGCCATGGTGGATGGTATTGCAGGCATGCGTTTGGTGGAAAAATCCCTCTCTCACGATGAAAATGCAAAAAGCATTGTTCCGCCTTGGTGTGTTGAAGGGCCACGCGCCAAACGCCTAAAAGAACCTAAAGTGAGCCGTTTAAAGAAAATTTTTGGTGGGGTCAAAGGTCATGTTGAAGCCACTCCGCGTGCAGTCTATGAAGTGTCGCAAACCGTTGCCAAAGACATGGGACGCAACCCTGACTATGTTTCTAGCTTCCAAGCACCAAGCAGTATTCTCAATCAGCGTGTAAGCGCATCACGTCGTTTTGCCGCTCAATCTTTTGAATTTGCACGTTTGCATCGTATTGCCAAATCATTGGGTGTGACCATCAATGATGTTGTTCTTGCAATCTGTTCAGGTGCGCTACGTGAGTACTTACTTGGTCAATACGCACTGCCGAAAAAACCCCTGATTGCAATGGTGCCTGCGTCTATTCGTGATGATGATTCAGAAGTTTCTAACCGCATCACCATGATTTTAGCCAACTTGGGCACACACAAAGAAGACCCGCTTGAACGTTTAAAAATTGTGCGCCGCAGTGTACAAAATGCTAAACAGCGTTTTAAGCGTATGAATGCCAATCAAATTATGAACTACAGTGCCTTTGTATATGGTGCTGCAGGTATCAATATTTTGTCTGGCATTATGCCAAAGCGTCAGGCCTTTAACTTGGTCATTTCTAACGTGCCAGGCCCACGTGAGCCTTTATATTGGAATGGTGCGAAGCTAGATGCGCTCTATCCTGCTTCAATTGTGCTAGATGGACAAGCTTTGAATATCACTATGACCAGTTATTTAGACAAGCTGGAAGTTGGTTTAACCGCATGTCGTCATGCATTACCGAAAATGCAAAACTTATTGCAGCATTTGGAAGATGAAATTCAGCGTTTTGAACAGATTATTGATGCACCTGAAGGTGTAAATAAAATTGTAGATTGATCTTTGAATAAGGCTTGCTAAAACTCACTCAATCTTCACCTTCAACCTGAAGGGCTTTCCCAATATTCGGAATGGATTTGAGTGGGTTTTTACCCTGTATTTCATATAACATCAATATGTTATACGACGCATAAAATGAGTTAAGGATAGATTTTACAATCAATTAAGGGGCAATTTATGCCCCTTATTTTTGAATACTACGACACTGTTTTAATAATTGCTGACAAACTGCGCTAATCATTGCTGTGGTAATTTGAGTTTCTTTACCTTGCTCATCCAAAATATAACCGTTATGTGTCACTTTACGATCTAAGACTTTCAAACTTTTTTTAATCACTGCTTCACTCATACCCATGACATACCTCATTTGCTAAACCGAGGGAGATGTTCGGTTTTGGCTACTGACTGTGTATGCTTAGTATTGAGAATTCGCTCAAAAAAGTAAAATTTCAGATGTAACAACTGTTTAGCGATATCCTGTTACAATTTCAGCTCAGAATGATATCGTATTGCTCTTGCGTATATAAATTTTCCACCTGAAATTTAATCACACGACTAACAAAATGCTCTAAATCCGCGACTGCTGGCGCTTCGGCAGTTAACAATCGGTCAATCACCGATGGATGCGCAACGACAGTAAAGCCACGTTGTGACTCAAATGCACGGGCATATCTTAAAATTTCTCGAAAAATTTCGTAACACACTGACTCAGCTGTTTTGACATATCCACGCCCCTGACAGGTTGGACAGGCTTCGCACAGTAAATGTTCTAAAGATTCACGGGTGCGTTTACGGGTCATTTCGACCAAACCCAATTCAGACACTTGGGTAATTTTGGTTTTGGCATGGTCTCGTTCAAGCATACGCTCAAACTGACTCAAGACTTCATCTCGGTGCTGCACTTCCTGCATATCAATGAAGTCAATAATGATGATGCCACCCAAATTACGCAAACGTAACTGGCGGGCAATTACTTGCGTGGCTTCCATATTGGTTTTAAATACGGTGTCTTCTAAAGTCCGCCCACCGACATAAGAGCCTGTATTCACATCAATGGTAGTCATGGCTTCAGTCTGATCAATCATCAGATAACCGCCCGACTTTAATGCCACACGGGTTTGCAATGCCTTTTGAATATCTTCTTCGACATTGTATAAATCGAACAGTGGCCGCTCACCAGGATAATGAATCAGACGATTATGCATATTCGGCACAAATTCATCTACAAACTCTTTTAATTTGGCATGAATTTCACGTGAATCGACATAAATTTTAGCGGTATTGTCATTGGCTAAATCACGAATCACGCGTTGTGGTAAAGGTAATTCTTCAAAAATTAAAGAGGGTACGGCAATACTGATTTGTTTACGCTGAATGTATTCCCACAGTTTTGCCAAATAGCACATGTCTTGCACCAAAGCGGCTTCACCTACCCCTTCGGCTGCTGTACGGACAATCACTGAGCCTGGAAGTTTATGCTCTGCCTGAATGCTTTCTATGATGCCACGCAGACGCTCTCGCTCTTCGCTCGACTCAATGCGTTGTGATACGCCAATATGACTGCCATACGGCATTAAGACCAAATAACGCGAAGGAATGGAAAGATCAGTACTCAGTCGGGCGCCTTTAGTACCCAGCATATCCTTCATGACTTGCACCGTGAGAATTTGCCCTGGTTGCAACAACTCAAATACATTGGGTGTTGGCTGGCTACGTGGCCAAATCATGTCATTAATATGCAAAAAAGCAGTACGTGATAAACCAATATCGACAAAAGCAGCTTGCATACCTGGCAGCACACGCACGACTTTGCCTTTATAAATATTGCCCACCAGACCACGCTTGGCAGTACGTTCAACGAATAATTCATTGACCGTGCCGTTTTGAATTAACGCCACCCGACACTCCATCGGTGTGACATTAATCAACAACTCGTCAGACATAATAAAACTCAAAACATTATAAAAATTTTTGTGCAGCAGTTAATTTAGTGCCTTAACTGTCTGTAATAACTGTACGGTTTCATGCAAAGGTAAGCCCACAACATTACTGTAGCTACCTTCTATACGCGGAATATAACGTGCTGCAATGCCTTGAATTGCGTACGCTCCCGCTTTGCCAATCGGCTCACCTGTTGCCCAGTAACTTTCCATATCATCTAGGCTAAGCGATTGAAGTTCAACCTGTGTACTTACCACTATACTGGATTTTTTCTGTTTTGTACCCACACAAACTCCTGAAAAAACATCATGTTTTCGACCAGAGAGTTGTGACCAAATGGCAAAGGCATGTGCCTTAGATTCAGGCTTACCCAAAATCTGCCCATCCACCCCTAAACTGGTGTCGGCAGCAATCACAATGGCATCAGGAAATACACTGAGCACAGCATCGGCTTTGGCACGTGCCAGACGTTCAACATAAGCGGCAACGTCTTCACCAACCAAAACAGATTCATCAATGTCTGGACTGTAAATTTCAAATTCCAGTCCAAGTTGTTGTAGCAGCTCCCGACGTCGCGGTGAACTTGAGGCGAGAATTAAATGCGCCATTTTCTTAAGAAATAATACAACACGGGCCAAAGCAAAATGCTACTCAGCACAGGCTGCCAATGACGGGCGAACGGGAACTGTATTCCCCCCATAACTTGCAACACCCACATAATGGCAAGGTGTGCCAAAATCGCAATTGCACTGATCACCCATAAATTAGCAAAAGTCATGATGCGGCGTTCACGGGTCAGAAAACGTGCCACAAAAGTAATCACCACAAAACTTAGGGCATTCATACCCAAAGGTGCATCGAGAAGTAAGTCGGCAAATAAACCTGTGCCAAAGGCAAACCAAATTCCGCACCAGGTTGGTTGTCCAAGCACCCAAAATAGGGTCACCATTAACATAAATAATGGTCGCCAGCCAGAACCTGCGTATGACAATGGATACACCATAAGTACCGATGCTGCAATTACCGAAAAAATAATCGGAAACAGTGGGTCTTTATTCTTGTTTTGCCCTAGTCGGGTTTGTCCTAATTTAGCGATTGGCATTTGGCTGCTCCTTCGCTAAAGATTCTGAGAATAACACCACTACATGATGCCCACCTGCCAATTGTGCTGCAGGCACGACATCAATTTGGGCAAACTCACCTGAATTATGACGGCTAATTTTAGCAATGCTTCCAACCAAATAACCTGCTGGAAAATGCTCGCCCAAGCCAGAGCTATAGACTTTTTCTCCAACTTGAATATTGGCACTGGTCGGTACATATTCCATTTTTAAACGACCAAGGTCACCCGTACCAGACACAATGGCACGCATACCAGTATGTTCTAGACGTACAGAGAGTGAATGTTCTTTGTCTGAAAGCAGCATGACACGGCTACTATGCGGATAAACAGAAATAATCTGCCCCATAATTCCCTTATCATCTAAAACAGTTTGTCCGACTTTTAACTGATTTTGAGAGCCACGGTTAATCACAATAATATGTCGCAAAGGGTCAGCATCGGTGCCAATCACTTCGGCAATTTCCATGCGTCCATCAATGATTAAGGGTGTATCGAGCAACCCACGCAAGCGGGTATTTTCTGCAGAAAGTTCAGATAATTTTTGCAGGCGGACTTTAGCCTGTAACAACTCTGCCTGCATCGCGGTATTTTCACGACGCAACTGAGCTTCAGACTTACTTTGTTGACTTAGCCATTCTCGCGACAATACAGGATAGCTTGCAAGGGCATAAATTGGGTTATATGCCGCATACAAAACATCTCGTGCAGGTTGGATTACATGCGGAACACGCCAGTTAAAAAACAGGATGACCAAGCAAGTAATGACCGCAATAATAAAAGAGCGAAAAGATGGCGGTTGTCTGGAAAACAGATTTGTTTGCACCGCCGAATCCTATGTTTAGCCAACAAATAACATATCGTGGTTTGGATTATCAAAGAATTCCAGAACCTTGCCACCGCCACGGGTCACGCAAGTTAATGGTTCTTCTGCTACCACCACAGGTAGGCCTGTTTCTTGTGCCAATAGCTTATCTAGGTTACGTAACAATGCACCACCACCTGTCAGCACAATACCACGCTCTGCAATATCTGAAGACAATTCAGGAGGCGTTTGTTCCAATGCAGATTTCACTGCGGCAACAATGCTTTGTAGCGGATCAGAAATCGCTTGGGTGATTTCATCTGAAGTAACCGTAATGGCACGCGGCACACCTTCAGCCAAGTTACGACCACGAACTTCAATTTCCAGTGGTTTAGCACCTTCATCTGGCAATGCCATGCCCACTTCTTTTTTAATGGTTTCTGCTGTGGTTTCACCAATCACACAGCCATGCGCCTTACGCACATAGTTAATGATTTGCTCATCAAACACATCGCCACCAATACGCAATGAATCTGAATACACGCAACCCTGTAATGAAATAATGGCGATTTCTGTTGTACCACCGCCAACATCGACCACCATAGAACCACAAGCTTGCTCAACTGGCATACCCGCACCAATTGCAGCGGCCATCGGTTCTTCAATCAGGCGGACATCACGAGCACCCGCATTGAATACCGCTTCACGAATGGCACGGCGTTCTACCAAGGTAGATTTACATGGCACACACACCACTACACGTGGTGCAGGTGGGAATAAGCGCTTTTCATGCACTTTACCAATAAATTGGTTAAGCATGGTTTCAGTCACTTCAAAATCAGCGATTACACCATCTTTCATAGGGCGAATTGCAGAAATATTTGCAGGGGTACGACCCAACATTTGTTTGGCATCAAGACCGACTGCGGCAACAATTTTCTGTGAACCGCTGTGACGAATTGCCACAACCGTCGGTTCATTTAATATAATGCCTCGTCCTGGCGCATAAATAAGTGTATTTGCTGTACCTAAATCAATGGCTAGGTCTGGCGAAAACAAGCCAATTAGTCGTTTTAGAATCACGGAGTCGTTCTCGATTAAACTTTATGTGGACGCAAGTTGGCAACTTTAACTAAATGTGGTGCGTTGAACAAGTCAATCGCTTATTATAACGCACGATATTTTGAAATTTTTTATTAATACTGATTTTAGGTGATGTTATGTCTACCTCGGATGCTCAGCATTCTGCAGATTTAAATGCACAAACAGTTTCAGCAATTGCCAATCTTGCCCGTCTTAAACTCAATGATACGCAATCTGCTGAATATGCTCAAAGTCTAAATAAAATTTTAGGCATGATGGAAAGCTTAAAAGGCATTAATACTGATGACGTAGAGCCTTTAAAAAGTCCATTTGACCACCCGCAACCATTACGTGAAGACGTGGTAACTGAACAGAATCATCGTGAACAATATCAAGCTGTTGCTCCTGCAGTTCAGGATGGCTTGTACCTTGTTCCACGAGTGATTGAATAATTTATTCGGCTGTTACATTTTGACTTCATAAAAAGGTAAAAGAATTTTTCTCATGACAGATTTACATCGCTTATCGATTCGTGAAATCTCTGAGGGTTTAGCGGCAGCCAAATTCTCCTCTCGCGAACTGACTGAACATTATTTAAAACGTATTGCAAAAATTGATCCTCAAGTACGCTCTTATGTGACTGTGACCAATGAAGTTGCATTGGCTCAGGCAGATGCTGCCGATGCCTTACGTCAGGCAGGTCAAGCAACAGCTTTAACAGGCGTGCCTGTTGCGCACAAAGATATTTTTTGTACTCAAGGCATTAAAACCTCTGCGGGTTCAAAAATGCTGGATAACTTTATTTCACCTTATGATGCAACCGTGGTTGCACAAGGTAAAACAGCAGGTTTGGTCACTTTAGGTAAAGTGAACATGGACGAATTCGCAATGGGTTCAACCTCTGAAAGTTCATTCTACGGCGCAACCAAAAACCCATGGGCGCTAGATCACGTACCAGGTGGTTCATCGGGTGGTTCGGCAGCCGTTGTAGCGGCTGACCTTGCTCCTTTTGCGACAGGTACAGACACTGGCGGTTCAATTCGTCAGCCTGCATCATTCTGTGGTTTAACTGGTCTTAAACCAACCTATGGACGTGTTTCACGTTACGGCATCATTGCTTATGCATCTTCTTTAGATCAGGCAGGCCCGATGGCGCGCTCTGCAGAAGACTGTGCTTACTTAATGAATGTGATGGCAGGTCACGATGCCAAAGACTCAACCTCTATGGATAAAGCGGTTGAAGATTATGTAGCGAACCTCAATTCGACAGCACTTAAAGGCTTACGTATTGGTATTCCAAAACAATACTTCAATGTGGCTGGTTTAGATGCCGCAGTCAAAGCACGTGTTGAAGAATCACTGAAAAAATTAGAAGAATTGGGCGCAGTTCTGGTTGAAATTGACCTCAACATGACTGAAAGCTACGTCCCGACTTACTATCTGATTGCTCCTGCTGAAGCATCATCTAACCTTTCACGTTACGATGGTGTGCGTTATGGCTACCGTGCAGAAAATCCGCAAGATATTTTAGACCTTTACAAACGCTCACGTTCTGAAGGTTTTGGTGCAGAAGTACAACGTCGTATCTTGATTGGTACTTATGCCCTTTCTGCAGGTTATTACGATGCCTACTACGTGAAAGCGCAAAAAGTACGTCGTTTAATTCAGCAAGACTTCTTAAAAGCCTTTGAACAGGTAGATGTAATTGCTGCACCGACTGCACCAACCACTGCATATAAGATTGGCGCATCTTTAGACCCTGTTGAAATGTATTTGGGCGATATTTACACCATCGCGGTGAACTTGGCAGGCTTACCAGCAATTAGTGCGCCTGTTGGTTTTGACCAAGACAACTTGCCTGTTGGTTTACAACTGATTGGCAATTACTGGTCTGAATCACAACTGTTATCTGTGGTACATCAGTACCAACAAGCGACAGACTGGCATAGCAAACGCGCGGCAATTGCTGAGGAGAACGCATAATGGCGAAGAATACTGCTAAACCAAAATCAAACCTGATTGATGGTTGGGAAGTCGTGATTGGTATTGAGATTCACACGCAACTTGCAACCAATTCTAAAATCTTCTCAGGTTCATCCACCGAGTTTGGTCAAGACCCAAATACACAAGCCAGCCTTGTTGATTTAGCCATGCCGGGTGTACTGCCTGTTTTAAATAAAGAAGTGGTAGATTTAGCGATTCGCTTCGGTTTAGGGATTGATGCTTATATCGATCAAGCTTCTGTCTTTGCACGTAAAAACTACTTCTACCCTGACTCGCCTAAAGGCTACCAAATTAGCCAGATGGACAACCCAATTGTCGGTTTGGGTCATATCGACATCCAACTTGAAGATGGCACGACCAAACGCATTGGTGTAACCCGTGCACACCTTGAAGAAGATGCTGGTAAGTCGATTCACGATCAGTTTGAAGGCATGTCAGGTATTGACCTCAACCGTGCAGGTACGCCTTTGCTTGAAATCGTATCTGAACCCGATATGCGTTCGGTTGAAGAAGCCGTAGCGTATATTAAAGCGATTCATACGCTAGTGCGTTGGTTAGGTATTTCTGACGGCAACATGGCAGAAGGCTCATTCCGTGCTGACTGTAACGTGTCATTACGTCGTCCGGGGCAACCTTTCGGTACACGTTGTGAATTGAAAAACCTGAACTCATTCCGTTTCATTGAACAAGCGATCAATGTTGAAATTGAACGTCAAATGGAAATTTTGGAATGGGATGGCACCATTGATCAGGAAACACGTTTGTTTGACCCGGTGAAGATGGAAACGCGTTCAATGCGCTCGAAAGAAGAAGCGAACGATTACCGCTACTTCCCTGATCCAGACTTATTGCCTGTGGTTATTCCAGATGCGCAAATTGAAGCAATTAAAGCCACCATGCCTGAATTGCCTGCGGCACGTCGTGCACGTTTTGTAGCAGACTTTGCTGTGACTGAATACGATGCTCACGTTTTAACACTAACTCGTGAAATGTCTGAATTTTACGAAGTTGTGGTTGCTGCAGCAGGTGGTGCGGCGCAAGGTAAAATTGCGGCAAACTGGGTGATGGGTGAATTCTCAGGTGCACTCAATAAAGCAGGTTTAGATTTAGCAGAGTCACCTGTAACTGCTGAAAAACTTGGCGGTATGATCGCGCGTATTGTAGACAACACGATTAGCGGTAAAATTGCCAAACAAGTGTTCGGCTTTATGTGGGATGAAGGCAAAACTGCAGACGAAATTATTGCTGAAAAAGGCTTGAAACAGGAAACTGATACAGGTGCGATTGAAGCAATTATTAAGGAAGTGCTTGCTGCCAACGAAAAAATGGTTGAAGAATATAAGTCTGGTAAAGACAAAGCCTTCAACGGTTTAGTTGGTCAAGTGATGAAAGCGTCTAAGGGTAAAGCCAACCCTGCTCAAGTGAATGAATTAATGAAGAAATTGATTGGATAATTTATTCGATAATTAATTGATTTTATGTTATAAAAACCTCGCTTAATGCGGGGTTTTTTATATTTGAATCTTGTGCTATCACAGATAAAATGGTAATCCCCCCTAAAAATAATAGGATCTAAAAGTAGAATTTTCTCTTAAGATACGAGCCGGAGATTCTGCATGAAAACATCTAAATTTACTGACAGTCAGATCATGTCCATCTTGAAACAGGCAGAATCTGGCACA
>NZ_JAAZQX010000034.1 GCF_012371325.1 Acinetobacter sp. A2
TGTCATAGTATTCGTCGTTAGAAAACAATTATTGTGACATTATTTCAATGAGTTATCTATTTTTGTCGTGTACAGAGAATAAATGTAATAGTTTTTAGCCTAAATAGTGTCTATGGGGTCGATCTTTATGTGTTATGCCCAGGTTGCTTGGGGGGAGAGTGTGTTGAATAAAGCTGTATTGTATTGATAAGCAGAAATTCATTTTTTATTGTACATTGTTGCTGTTTAGTTGAAGAAGGACAGCACAATGCTTAAAAAAGGTATTTATCAACATTATAAAGGGCAGTTGTACCAAGTGCTGCATGTGGCAACCCATAGTGAAACTCAAGAAAAGTTGGTGGTCTATCAGTGTTTATATGGAGATTACTCTATTTGGGTAAGACCACTGTCAATGTTTACTGAAACCATCACCTTGGATGATGATCGAGAATTGGAGCGTTTTAAACTTGTACAAGAAGTACTTTAAATTTTAGCTTTGTCTATCCAATCGGCATTAAACTAATTGGATAGATTGAGTAATTAGATAATTCTTAAAGTTAAAATAATTAAAATGTAATGATGATTTATTGAATGGAAATGCGGTTAAAGCTTAGGTCGTATGCTAAATATTTACTCACAAAAGCAGCTTTGTCGCTGCGCCTCAATAAGTTGTCATAAATAGACTGCGGTACAGGGTGGAATAAATCCCCAGAGCCATTTTCGTAAAAAATTTTCAAATAACGTGAAGATGCGCTGTATGTCCAGGATGTCACGACAAGTGCTTTATCCATAAGCAACTCCTTTATTTTTTATATTATTTTTCACAGATTTAATCTGCTTATTCTGAACATAAGTGAAGTATGAAATAAAAAGTATTACAGAATTGTAAAAATAGATTTGATCTTATTTTATATTGTGTTGTTGATCAAAGTTAAAAAACCACATCATAAGATGTGGTTTTTTTAAGTCTGCTATTTTGCATTTTTAGGCATTATAAATGACGACATTGATCTTCTTTATCGCCTGAAACGCGATTAGAACCGCCAGTAGGTTTTTGGCGATTATCTTCGCATTCTAAATTACCAGAAACACGATTATTTTTAACAATAATACTGCCAGTATTGTCTTTTAGCTGAATATTACCATCAACACGATTGGAGCTGAGTTGAATATTTCGACCATCTTCTAATTGAATGTTGCCATCAATACGGTTGGCCTGAGCATTTACTCGGCTAAATTGTCCTTTAGATTCTAAGTTGCCATCAATACGGCTATTTTTGATTGTGGCTTGTGCACTGCTATGCAGCATGACATTACCTTTAACAGTCACATTATCTAGGGTGCATAACTTTTGAATTTTTACATTATCATCAATGGTACGATTTTTAATGGTGCCATTGCAGTTTACATCTGCCAATGCAGGCACGGAAAATGCCAGTAAAGTCGAAAGTACCAATAATTTTTTCATAGAACCGCCCTCATAAATTACAACTTAAAAAATCAAATGTGCCATGTGCTGGCTGTTTTGTAGTCAATCTAGTTTACGATTCAATGATGAATAAATTAGGTAGAAAAGTGGAGTTTTTATGCATTACTGTAAACAAACAGCTTGAATAAAAAAACCACGCCTAAGCGTGGTTTTTGTGAGTAGTGAAATCTAAGACTTAGATTTTACCTACTAGGTCGATAGATGGTGCTAAAGTTGCATCACCTTCTTTCCATTTAGCTGGGCATACTTCACCTGGGTGAGCGTGAACGTATTGAGCTGCTTTAACTTTACGAAGAAGTTCTTGAGCATCACGACCAATACCGCCAGCATTGATTTCGATGATTTGGATTTTGCCTTCTGGATCGATAACGAAAGTACCACGATCAGCAAGACCATCAGCTTCGATTAATACTTCAAAGTTTTTAGAAAGCGTCCAAGTTGGGTCGCCAACCATTACGTATTGAATTTTTTTGATTTCTTCTGAAGAGTCGTGCCAAGCTTTGTGCGTGAAGTGAGTGTCAGTAGAAACTGCATAGATTTCAACGCCTAATTTTTGGAATTCTGCGTAGTTGTCTGCAAGGTCACCAAGCTCAGTTGGGCAAACGAAAGTAAAGTCAGCTGGATAGAAGAATACAACAGACCATTTGCCTTTAAGATCAGCTTCAGTTACTTCAACGAATTGACCGTTATGGTATGCATTAGCTTTAAATGGTTTAACTTCAGTATTAATTAAGCTCATCATTGTCTCCATGATTAAGGTTTGTATTTCGTTAGCAATAGAGTATCTAATTTTGTTTTATTGCTGAAATGGTATTTTTACATTACTAGCATCGGAAAAACAAATGAGAATGTAAATATCAACAAGTTCATCAATACAATTTTGAGACTTTATTAGGCCTTAAAATGATGATGATTGAATGACAGCCACTTGTGGGCTATCCAATAAAACCAAATCAGCAATTGAGTTACATTCAACAATATGGGGATGTAATTTAAAAGTTCAAGGTGGCATCAAAAAATATTTAAATGATTGTTCTGTAGCGCTGTTCTTTCGCTTCAGGGCATTAGTGCGTAAAATACGTGTTTGTGTTTTGGTTAGGAAGCGTATTCTGTGCAGAGTCATTTAAATGTAGACCACCTCGTTTTGGCGCGTGATCGTCATCGTTTAAATCGACTACGGAAAGGCAAAGATGCCAATCCAAAGCAATATCAGGAATTATTTGAAAAATCCAATTTCAAAGTGTTGGAGCGTGCTCAGCGCATTCCCAATATTCAATTGAATCAAGATTTACCTGTAACTCAATACGCTAAGCAATTGGCAGAAGCAATTCAGCAGCATCAAGTGATTATTGTGGCAGGGGAAACGGGTTCAGGTAAAACCACGCAGTTACCTCAAATTGCCATGTTGGCAGGTCGTGGATTAACTGGTCTCATTGGTCACACCCAGCCAAGACGTTTGGCTGCACGTAGTGTGTCGCAGCGTATTGCAGAAGAAGTCGGCGAAAAACTGGGTGAATCGATCAGTTTTAAAGTCCGCTTTAATGAACAAGGTTCTCAAGACTCTATTATTCGTTTAATGACCGATGGTATTTTATTGGCAGAGCTTGCCAATGACCGTTATTTGAACAAATACGACACCATTATTATCGATGAAGCGCATGAGCGGTCTTTAAATATTGACTTCATCATGGGTTATTTAAAGCAATTGTTGCCACGTCGCCCTGATTTAAAAGTCATCATCACCTCTGCAACTTTAGATGTGCAGCGTTTTAGCAATTACTTTAATGGCGCACCGATTTTTGAAGTTGAAGGGCGCAGCTTTCCTGTAGAAGTACGTTATCGTCCAATTTCTGAATTAAGTATTGGTGGCAGTGATGATGATGAATTTGATGATTTTGAAGAAAACTTGCCACGTGCTGTGGTGCAAGCAGTAGAAGAGTGCTTTGCCGATGCGCAGGAAAAAGGTCATCCTGAACACGCCGACATTCTGATTTTTGCCAGCACTGAACAGGAAATTCGTGAACTCCAGGAAACCTTGCACAAACATGGGCCACGTCATACAGAAATTTTGCCTTTGTATGCGCGTTTGGCGTTAGCTGAACAACAAAAAATCTTTAACCCAACGGGTGGTGGACGCCGCATTATTATTGCCACCAATGTGGCTGAAACGGCTTTGACTGTGCCAAATATCCGCTACGTAATAGATAGTGGTTTTGCGCGTATTTCACGTTATAACTATCGTTCACGGGTGCAGCGTTTACCCATTGAAGCAGTTTCTCAAGCGGCAGCGAATCAGCGTAAAGGGCGTTGTGGTCGTATTGCGCCAGGTGTGTGTATTCGTTTGTATTCCGAAGAGGATTTTTTAAGCCGACCAGAGTTTACTGAGCCTGAAATTAAACGTACCAACTTGGCTTCGGTCATTTTGCAAATGCAAAGTCTGGGCTTGGGCACGCTTGAAGAATTTGATTTTATTGAGCCGCCCGATCATCGTTTAGTGAATGATGGTCGCAAATTATTAGTGGAATTAGGTGCGCTGACAGAACATAAAGCCAAAGATGTTTCATCTAAGACTGTAAATCCGCTCAGCAAAATTGGTCAGCAGATGGCGAAAATGCCAATTGACCCACGACTGGCACGTATGATTTTAGGCGGTGCGCATTTTGGTGTGCTCAATGAAGTATTAGTTATTGTGGCGGCACTAGCGGTGCAAGACCCGCGCGAACGTCCTGCAGATAAACAAATGCAGGCCGATCAAAAACATGCTTTGTTCCGTGAAGCAGATTCTGACTTTTTATTTTATTTAAAGCTTTGGGAAACTTTGCACGAAAACCGTGAAGGTATGAGTGAAAACAAACGTCGTACTTTTGCACGTCAGCATTTCTTAAGTTGGTTGCGCTTACGTGAATGGAAGAAAACGCATGAACAATTGGTTGATTTAGCACGTAGTTTAAAACTGTCTTTTAATGAGAAAAAAGCCAGTTATGAAAATCTGCATCGAGCATTGTTAACTGGTTTGTTATCGTTTATTGCAAATAAAACCGATGAGCGTAACGTGTTCATGGCCGTACGCCAGCAAAAAGCACGGATTTTCCCTGCATCTACCTTGCATAAAACCAATACGCCGTGGGTGATGGCATTTGAGATGGTGGAAACTTCACAAGTGTATTTGCGCACCTTGGCAAAAATTGAACCTGAATGGATTTTATTGGCCGCACGTGATTTGCTCAAGCATCATTATTTCGAGCCGCATTGGTCTAAAAAAGCTGGCGTGGTAAATGCCTATGATCAAATTTCACTGTTTGGGCTGATTATTGAACCGAAACGTGCTGTAAATTATGAAAAGGTCGATCAAGAAGCTGCGCATGAAATTTTCTTACGTGATGCTTTAACCACAGGCAACTTGGGCATTACACCGCCATTCTTAAAACACAACCTACTCAAACTTGAAGAAGTGGAACGGGTTGAAGACAAGTTACGTCGTCGAGACTTAGTTGTCGATGAAGAAACTATTTATCAGTTCTATGCAGCCAAAGTCCCTGCAGAAGTCGCTAGCCGACGCTCATTTGAAGATTGGCGTGCCACCGTGGAGCCGCAAAACCCACGTTATTTATTTGTGGAAGATGATGCACTTTGGTTGAATGATCGTCCGACCACGCAGCAATTTCCAGATTATTTGCGTAATGGTGAGCTGCGTTTGGCAGCCAGTTACCGTTTTGATCCAAGTCATGATGAAGATGGTGCAACGGTTAAAATTCCTGTGCAAGCATTGGCACAGGTCGATGAAAATATTTGGTCATGGGGTGTTCCAGGCTGGCGTGAAAATTTAATTGAAGCTTTGCTCAAAACCTTGCCGAAGGAAAAGCGTCGTCACTTAGTGCCTATTCCGGACACTGCAAGCAAACTGTTGCAACGCATTGATGCTGTCAATTTACGTGAGCATATTTTTAGCTTTTTGGCATTTCAGTTACGTGCAGAACAAATTACCGAAAAAGACTTTAGTTTTGAGCGTGTAGATGCGTATTTGTTACCGTTCATCAAAGTACTGGATGAAAAAGGGCGGGTGATTGAACAGGGGCGTGATTTAGCAGAATTAAAAGCACGTTGTCGTACCGAAACCCACAGCCCTGTGAAGCAGTTGCAAGGTGAATTTCAGACCTTTCCTGAACGATTCATTTTTGAGGCTTCACAAAAAGTTACCGGTGTGGTGGTCAAGCAATATCAGGCTTTGGTGCCAAGCAAAGATTTTGCAGAATTGAGCCAGAAAGATGAATCGGGTGTGGTGATTCAAACCTTTAATGATCAGAGCGAGGCGATTCGTCAGCATCGTGAAGGGGTGATTCGTTTACTGCATGTGCAATTGGGCGATTTATCGCGCCAACTGAAAAAACAAATTGCTAAACCATTGGCTTTGGCCTACTCACCTTTGGGAGATAAAGCACAATTTGAACAAATGTTGATCTATGCGACCTTGCAAAGCACTATTTGTGACTTGCCAGTCAATTTGGAAGAGTTTCAAAACTTACAGCTTGAGGTAAAAAAGACTTTTCTTAGTCATGGTCAAACCACGCTTCGTATCTTTAATGAAATTTATATTGCTTGGCAAGATATTCGCCGTCAGTTATTGATGCTTGATGAAGCAGTTTTTGCTAAAAATATGGATGATATTGAAGATCAGCTGGATTTAATGCATCTGGCAGACTTTGTGTATAGCAAGCCTGTAGAGGTGTGGAGCGAATATCCGCGCTATTTAAAAGCGTTGTTATTACGTTTAGACCGCTTACCCAACAACTTGCAAAGAGATAATGCTGCCATCGCCCAAATTGACCCTTGGATGGACAAATTGTTCAAACACAAACAAGATGCCCGCCTGAAGGAATTGTACTTTATGGTAGAAGAATTACGCATATCGTTGTTCTCTCAACCCATGAAAACCAAAATGCCAATTTCTGCAACTCGGCTGCAAAAAGTATGGGAAAAGCTCGGAATCAGTTAAGATATAGATAATTTCTAGAAGGAGTTTTACATGGGCATTCGCATTACAGGTACTGGTCTTTATCACCCAGAAGATGTTATTACCAACGAAGAGTTGGTCGAAAGTTTAAATGCTTATGTGGAACAGTATAATCAGCAGAATGCTGACAAAATTGCAGCAGGTGAGCTAGAAGAACGTCGTGGCTCAAGTGCAGACTTTATTGAAAAAGCCTCAGGTGTAAAACGCCGTTATGTAGCAGAAAAGACAGGTATTTTAGACATCAACCGTTTACGTCCTAATTTGCGTGAACGTGGTGATGATGAAATTTCGTTACAAGCTGAATGGGGTGTAATTGCCGCAAAACAAGCGATGCAAAATGCAGGTGTAACTGCAGAAGATATTGATGTGGTCATTTTATCTTGCTCAAACTTGCAGCGTGCTTATCCTGCCGTGGCGATTGAAATTCAAACTGCGCTTGGTATTCAAGGCTATGCCTATGACATGAACGTAGCATGTTCTGCTGCAACTTTCGGTATTAAGCAAGCGCATGATGCGATTAAAGCAGGCGCGCGTCGCGTACTGTTGGTGAATGTCGAAATTACATCAGGGCATAACGATTACCGCTCACGTGACTGCCACTTTATTTTTGGTGATGTGGCAACCGCTTCAATTTTAGAAGAGACAGATACAAAAGCAGGTTTTGAAATTTTAGATATGAACCTGTTCACCCAGTTCTCTAACAATATTCGCAATAACTTCGGTTTCTTAAACCTAAGTGAAAATGCAGATATTGATGATAAACGCTTCCATCAGGATGGCCGTAAAGTCTTTAAAGAAGTCTGTCCGTTAGTGGCTAAAATGATTACTGCGCAATTGGAAAAAAATCAGATTGCACCAACCGATGTGAAGCGTTTCTGGTTGCATCAAGCCAATGCCAGCATGAACGAACTGATTTTAAAATTGGTGGTGGGTAAAGAAGCGGCACAACCTGGTCTAGTACCTATTATTTTAGATGAGTTTGCCAATACCTCTTCAGCGGGGGTAATTATTGCTTTACACCGTACTGCACATGAAGTCGATAATGGTGAATATGGTGTACTGTGTTCATTTGGTGCGGGTTACTCTGTCGGTGCGATTTTGGTACAAAAACGCGACGCGGCATAAGGTTTACTCACTTTATAAGATCAATCCAAGTTTAAGATCAGTATTGAACGTTCCTTCTCCTTCGGGAGAAGGTCTGGTCGAGAGTGTACTCATCACTCGCAATATCCTCATACAGAATAAAAACATCGAAAAACTTTATGAAAAATAATGCTTAGGTTAAGATGGTGCATCTTTTAATAGACCTATTTTGAAAACCTATGCAACCATTTGTTCTATATAACTCAGAGCAACGTAAAAAAGTTGAATTTGTTCCGCGTAAAGAAGGACATATCGACATGTATGTCTGTGGTATGACGGTTTATGATTACTGTCATATTGGACATGCGCGGGTTATGGTTGCATTTGACTACATCATTCGCTTTTTACGTAGTCAGGGTTGGAAGGTGAAATATGTACGCAACATCACCGACATTGACGACAAAATTATTAAACGTGCCAATGAAAATGGCGAGAGTATTCAGGCTTTAACGGATCGTTTTATTCAAGCCATGAATGAAGACGCAGCAAACTTAGGCTGTGCTGAGCCAGATGCAGCACCACGTGCCACTGAATTTATTGACCAAATGCAAAACATGATTGGCAATTTAGTAAATAAAGGCACGGCTTATCCTGCAAGCAATGGCGATGTTTATTTTCAGGTCGAAAAATTTGACAAATATGGCCGTCTTTCAGGCCGTAAGCTGGAAGACATGCAAGCGGGTGCATCTGAACGTGTAGATGTTGAAGTCGATAAAAAGCATCCATTTGACTTTGTTCTTTGGAAACATGCCAAAGAAAATGAACCATCTTGGGCTTCTCCATGGGGCAATGGACGTCCTGGTTGGCATATTGAATGTTCTGCAATGTCGACTTGCTGCTTAGGCAACCATTTCGATATTCATGGCGGTGGTTCAGACTTAATGTTCCCACACCATGAAAATGAAATTGCCCAGTCTGAAGCATCGACAGGTGAGCAGTATGTGAATTACTGGATGCACGTCGGTTTTATTAATGTCGATGGCGAAAAAATGTCAAAGTCATTGGGTAACTTCTTCACTATCCGCGATGTGATGGAAAAGTTCCATCCTGAAGTGATCCGTTACTTTATTGTGTCTTCACATTATCGTAGCCCTGTAAACTTCTCCGATGTTGCCTTGAAAGAAGCGAAAACTGCTTTATCACGTTTCTATCACTCATTTAAAGCTTATCAACAAGCTTATGGTGCGAAAACTGTTGAGCCGTTAGATGAGGCTTTGGTAGAGCGCTTTAATGCTGCAATGCGTGATGACTTTAACACTGCAGAAGCGATAGCAGTTCTGTTTGAAGTCAATAAAGAGCTGAACCGTGCGGTAAAAGAGCAGCAGGCAGAACAGGCGGCTGTGTATTATTCAACCTTGCGTCATTTGACCAATATTTTAGGTTTGTTACAGCATGATGTAGATGAATTCCTGAAGTCTGATATTGGTCAGGATGCTTTAGGTTTGTCTGAACAAGCCATTGCAGAATTGATTCAGCAGCGTCAGGATGCCAAAAAAGCCAAAGACTTTGCCCGTGCCGATGAAATTCGCCAGTCTTTACTTGATCAAGGCGTAGTATTGGAAGATACCCGTCAGGGTACAGTATGGCGTCGTGCTGATTAATTGAGCACTTGGAAGCATAGAGAGTTGACAGTTGTATGAAATTCTCTATAATTCACTTCCATATTGCGGGAATAGCTCAGTTGGTAGAGCACAACCTTGCCAAGGTTGGGGTCGCGAGTTCGAGTCTCGTTTCCCGCTCCAAAATTTTAAAAACGCCTATCGAAAGATAGGCGTTTTTTTATGGAAGTTTTTTTGCAGTATTCATTTAGACACAGCAAAAAGTTCAGGCGTCGTTTACATAGATATTCATTAAATAACCTAAGCAGGAACTTTATTTCTAACTCAGGGCTTGTCAAAAAAGAACAAGTCAAATAGGTGTAGATATTGAAGAGCTTTAAGGAATATCTACAAAACGATAAAAACAAAAAACACACTCAGAATCAAAGCTTAGAATTGCATAGATATGCTAAAATTGCGAAAATCTAAGCGGCTCTAATAAACCTGTTTTATTAGGCTGTGTACCACACTTTATTTAAGTCCAACATTGAATAGAAAACATGCCAAATACCATTGATTTTCAATCTGTAGCCTTAGACACATTAAAAATAGAAGAGCAAGCATTGCAGGTCTTGGCTACGCAAATTGACCATCGCTTTAGCCGTGCTTGCGAAATTATGCTGCATTGCAAAGGTCGGGTGATTGTCACGGGTATGGGGAAGTCTGGGCATATCGGCCGTAAGATGGCAGCAACATTTGCATCTACAGGTACGCCGTCTTTCTTCATGCATCCGGGTGAAGCAGGGCATGGTGACTTGGGTATGCTGGTACGTGGAGATGTTTTAATTGCCATTTCCAACTCAGGCAAAAGTGATGAAATCATGATGTTAATGCCACTCATCAAGCATCTAGAAGTGCCGCTAATCACGATTAGTGGTGATGATCGTGGGCCAATGCCACAAAATGCCGATGTGGCACTGACTTTGGGTAATATTCAGGAAGCCTGTCCGCTTGGTTTGGCACCAACCTCCAGTACTACAGCAACCTTGGCTTTGGGTGATGCTTTGGCGGTCGCCTTGCTTGAAGCACGTGGTTTTACTGCCGATGATTTTGCCCGTTCACATCCTGCGGGAGCATTAGGTAAACGTCTGTTATTGCATGTGAAGCATTTGATGCACACGGGTACCGAGCTACCAAAAGTTGCACCAGATACACCAATGAACAAGGTGTTATACGAAATTTCAAACAAACGTCTAGGTTTAACCACAATTGTGGATGAGAATGATGTCTTATTAGGCATTTTCACCGATGGTGACTTACGTCGTTTAATTGATAAGCAACAGGGCTTTGATGTGAATTTACAAGTCGGGCAAGTGATGACACAGCACCCTGCAACTATTTCACAAGAAGCGCGTGCAGTTGAAGCTTTAGAACAATTACGTGACCGTAAAATTAATCAGTTTGTGGTGGTGGATGATGCCAATAAGGTCATTGGTGTGATCAGTATGCATGACTTGATTCAAGCAGGGGTGAACTAAACAATGGCATCTTATATTTTATTAGAGCAAGCACGTCATATTGAAGCTTTGGTTTTAGATGTCGATGGAATTTTAAGTGATGGTTTTGTTACCCTGACCAACAGTGGTGATGAAATTAAATCATTCGATATTCGTGATGGTTTAGGCATGAAATTGGTGCAGCAGGCTGGCGTCAAGGTCATTATCATTACAGGGCGTAAAAGCAATATTGTCGAAAAACGCATGTCTGATTTAGGCGTAGACTTGGTCTATCAAGGGCGTGAAGACAAAGGTACAGCGTTACAGGAAGCGTGTGCACAACTGGGTTTATCACCTCAAGATTGTATGTACATGGGTGATGACTGGCCTGATCTGTCGGCATTCTCCATTGCAGGTATGAAAGTGACTGTACCTAATGGACATATTGAGGTGCGTCGCCGTGCAGATTTAGTAACACAAGCCATGGGTGGTCGTGGTGCGGTACGTGAAATCTGCGATATGATTTTAACTGCCAAAGGCGTATACCAAGAGTTACTTGAAAAATATCTCACAATCCCTCATTAATACGTCATGCATTCAAAGATTTGAGTTACAGCCCCACTTATGGATACTAAAGTTTTATACGTTACTGCGATTGCAATTGCAGCTGTAAGTGGTGGTTATTACTATTACAGCGGTAAAGGCAAAAAACTGGAAACTGACGCTGCACGTTCGATGACTTATTCAGCCGAGCAAATTCATCTGACCCAGACCGATGAGCAGGGCAATTTATATGTACGCGCTCAAATTGACCGTTTAGAGCAAGATATGCAGCAAAAGACCTCTAAGCTGGAAAATTTAAATGCTTCGATGTACAAGGCGGGCGAGGTAGATGCCACGTTCTATGCCAAGCAAGCGCAAGGTTTTAATGACAATGAAAAAGTGGTGTTGTCCGATCAGGTTTTAGCAACCAAGTTACTTAATCAAGGCAAGCTTACGCTTGAAACAGCAGAATTAAACGTGCTTCCCAAAACACGTGAAATCAATACTGATAAGCAGGTGGTGGTACAGTCACCACAAGCAGATTTTATCAGTCAGGGTTTAAAAGCCAATTTAAATGACGGCCAATACGAATTTTTTAATATTCGAGGAAAGTATGAACCATAAAACTAAGCTTACCGCGTCTAAAACGTTGATAAAACAAGCAGTACTTGTAGGCTTGGCGGTGCTTTCATCGGCAGGTAGTTGGGCAATTCCTTCTGACCGTAATCAGCCAATTAGCTTGGTGGCAGACCGTGCAACCTTTAGTGAGCGTTCGGGTGTAACGACTTATACTGGCAATGTGATTATTGAACAGGGCACCATGAAGCTACAGGCTGACTCTATTGTTGCTAATTTGAACAGTAAAAAAGAAATTAGTGTAATTACGGCTACAGGTAGACCTGCACAATTTCAGCAAAAAACCGATCCTGCCAAAGGGCTAGCGAAAGGCCAAGCGCAGAAGATTGTTTACAATGCAGAAACAGGCATTATTACCTTATCGGGTGGTGCGCTTTTAGAACAAGATGGTGCCAGTATTCGTGGTAATACCTTGCGCTATAGCATGAACAAAGGTGATGTTGAGGCAATTGGTACACCAAATAAAACAGGTTCAGATGCGGGTCGTGTCAAAATTGTGATTCCACCATCAAGCTCAAAATCATTCCCGGGAGCGCGTGATTAATGGATCAAAGCAGCGCAACACAAGACAGCACACAGCGCGGTCAGCAAACGCTATGTATTAAGCATTTGGCAAAAAACTACAATAAGCGCTGGGTGGTAAAAGACGTTTCATTTGAAATGAAAAGTGGTGAAATTGTAGGTTTGCTAGGGCCAAATGGTGCAGGAAAAACTACCAGTTTCTATATGGTTGTGGGCTTGGTGCGTATGGATAAAGGCGAAATCCATTTAGATCAACTGGATTTGTCTGATCTTGCGATGCATGAACGTGCACGTAAGGGTATTGGTTACTTACCCCAGGAAGCTTCGATTTTCAGAAAATTGACCATTGCTGAAAATATTATGGCTATTTTGGAAACACGAAAAGACTTAAATAAACAGCAACGTCAGCAGCGTTTGGCTGAGTTGTTGGCAGATTTTAAAATCACCCATATTAAAGATTCATTAGGGATGAGTGTGTCAGGTGGTGAACGTCGTCGTGCTGAAATTGCACGTGCTTTGGCCGCAGACCCTAAGTTTATGTTGCTAGATGAACCGTTTGCAGGGGTCGATCCCATTTCAGTCGGTGATATTAAAGATATTATCCGTACCTTGAAAGACCGCGACATTGGTGTATTAATCACTGACCATAACGTGCGTGACACTTTAGCTATTTGTGAACGTGCTTATATTGTTAGTGAAGGCTCAGTGATTGCTGAAGGAACTCCACAAGAAATTCTGGAAAATGAAACCGTACGTGAAGTGTATTTGGGTGAAGACTTTTTTGTCTAAAAATTTGAATGGTTTTCTTTGCGTTAAAAGATGACTTTTAATCCAGATGAATACACTACTACTCAACCTTCTATCGAAATTCGCTAGAAGGTTTTTTCATGTCGGTTGTGCTCTAAACACGTTATAATCTTCAGGTTTTATTTATCTGGTTATTTGTCTGGATTGTTATGCCTTTTACCATTGCTGCGCCAATCACTTTTGAAGAAGAAATTAAAAAAAGTCGATTTCAAGCCATCGCAGTGCCTGTAGACAATGAGCAAGCGGTAAAAACTTTTCTAGAACAGCAACGTGATCCATCGACCACACATCAATGCTGGGCATGGAAAATAGGGCATCAATTACGTTTTAATGATGATGGCGAGCCTTCGGGTACGGCTGGTCGCCCAATTTTAGCCACGATTGAAGGCAATGAGCTGACCAATGTTTTGGTATTGGTCAATCGTTGGTATGGTGGTATTAAATTGGGTACAGGCGGTTTAGTGCGTGCCTATGGTGGCTGCGCAGGGCAATGTTTGGCCTTAGCAGAAAAAATAGAACTGATTGAGAAAAAAATGGTGCAATTTGCCTGTCAGTTTAATGAATGGGCAATTTTACAGTACGAGTTGAACAGTCAGCAGATAGAGTATCAGGAAGACTATACTGCAAATGGTGTAGTGGTGCAGGCCTTGCTGCAAGTACATCAAATTGATCCATTAAGATTTAAATTACAAGATATAAGCCGTGGGCGTGAACAACTTAAAATAATTGAAGAAGATCAACATGACTGAATCTAGCAATGCAGATCCGCTCTTGAAATATCGTGAACAGCATAAGCACCGTTTAAATTATATGCCGTGGCTATATTGGTCATTAAAGCCTAAACATCGTATTTGGGCAGAAGCTTGGCAGCAGGAATATCAAGACTATTTAATGGCAATGGAAACAGTTGAAATAGGTCAAAACTGTTTTATCTCACCTTTAGCACACATTTTTGCAGAGCCTGGTCGTCATATAAAAATTGGCGATAACACATTTATTGCAGCAGATTGCACTTTGCATGGCCCTTTAGAGATTGGCAATGAAGTTGCGATAAACCATCACTGTATTTTAGATGGCGGTCGTGCAGGCATTAAATTACATGACCAAGTGCGTATTGCAGCCTATTGTCATTTATATGCTTTTGATCATGGTATGGCATTAGATCAGCCGATCTATCAACAAGCAGTAAGTTCACAAGGCATTGAAATTGGACGAGATGTTTGGCTCGGTGCGCATGTTGGGGTTAAAGATGGTGTAAAGATTGCAGCACATGCCGTTGTGGGTATGAATAGCATGGTCACCAAAGACATTCAGGAACGTGAAATTGTAGCAGGAAATCCAGCAAAACGGATTCGTTATCGTGACTAGCTTTTATTCAGTCAGGCTAAATCTTTAAACTTGATTACATTTTTTCATGTCCCTGCAACACGAGTTGTGCTAAGTTAAAAATAACAATTAAAAATAGCCTGCAAAAGGCAGTAAGTGAGGCAACAATGAAACGTGTAATTGCTTGTATTGATTCTTCGCCCTGTATTAATGCGCTTGCAGAAGCTGCTGCGTGGATTGCAACACAAACTCAACGTGAATTGGTGTTATTGCAAGTGTTGGACTATTACCCCGCTAGCTATCATTTGGGGGAAATCAGCGGTGTGATTGGCTTTGAAAGTAATGCCATGCTATTAAAAGAACTATCAGAACTTGAACAAAAACAAAGTGAATTAGCCTTAGACTACAGCAACAATCTGTTGCAGCATATTTCCAATATGATTCAGGAAAAGTTTGGTATCGTACCGACTCATTTACAGGAAAAAGGCGACTTTTTAGAACAAAGTTTCAGTTTGTTGAATGAAGAAGATATTGTGGTCATAGGCCGAGTAGGAGAGAAATCGGCTGAGCGCAATAAAGCTTTGGGTAGCAATGTTGAAAACTTTATCCGTGGGGCAAATTGTACAGTGATGACTGTGGGTGAAAATTTTAAAGCGCCGACACGTTTTATTTTTGCCTATGAATATTCACCAACCTGTATCAAAATGATGAAGCGCATTGCACAAAGTGATTTGCTTAAATTATTGCAATGCCATTTGCTCTATGTGGGCGATCATCCAGAAGTGTTAAATGAACCTGCGGATTTCTTAACCTCAGCCGGTTTGGATGTGGTGGTGGAATACCGTTATGGTGATGTTGCAGAGAATATTTTAGATTATCAGCGTGAGCATGGTATTCAGCTGATTGTGTTGGGTGCATTTAGTCACAGCAAAATTCATCAATTCTTCTTGGGCAGTATTACCACCAGTATTTTCCGTAATTCGACTGTACCGTTATTGGTTGCAAAGTAAAAACGTATTAAAAGACAGGGTAAGCAATTGTTTAGCTGAGCTGATCTAACTGTTGAGCAACTGTCCATAGTTATCCGCATAAATTGTGGATAACTGTATGGACAGTACATGTAACATTATAATATATAATGTAAAATCGATCCAGGTTGTTTTTTAACCTTACGTTGGGTTTACTTTACAATCGCTAAAGCAAAGCCATCGTGACCTTTGCTGCCTACAGTTTGTAATGCGGTACAAGATAAAATTCGAGGATGGTTTTGCATTGCAGTAAACATATTACGAATACCCTCAATGCTCGGCTTGTGATTTTCAGGATTTAAAATTTCACCCGCGCGAATCACGTTGTCTAAAAAGATAATTGTACCTGAATGGGAAAGATTAAGACTGAGTTCTAAATATTCAGGATAGCTTTGTTTATCTGCATCAATAAAAATAAAATCAAAGGCTGCTGTATCGGCAGGGAGTGCTTTTAAAATATCGGCAGCTCGTCCGACTTTCAATTCAACCTGTTGTTTCAACTGGGCACGATCAATATTTTCTTGACCTAAAGCAGCGTGAGTATCCCGTCCTTCAATTGTTAGAATATAACCATCTTCAGGTAGGGCGCGCGCGAGCCACATAGTGCTGTAAGCTGCAAAAGTACCCAACTCCAATACCCGTTTGCATTGGTTCATCTGAATGAGCATTTGTAGCAACATCCCCTGATTTGCGGCAACGGCAAGATGGTCTGGAAAACCTTTGGCATCGGTATTTTCCAAAGTTTGCGTCAAAATTGGGTCTTCGGGGATTAAATGTGATTCGATATAGTGATCGATATCCGTCCACATTTGTTGCATAGTCAGCTCACCTTTGTTGCGATGTGTGCATTGTAAACTTTTCTGCTTAGAGTGCAATTTATTACGCTGGGTTACTGTTGAATGCGACTGCTTTTAGATGCGATAGATGTAAAAAAGAGGCCAGTGTTGACCTCTTTTAAACATTCATTTGAAACAACAAAAGTTAGAAATTACATATAGATGAATGACGGCTTAAATCAGGCCCCCAAGTACGATAGCCTTGAGTATCAATATGAATTTGACCAGAAGCATATAAGCCCAAACCCATATTTAAACTTTGCCCATATTGATGCCAGAACTGACACAGTCGGTATTTGGTACTTTCAATGTAGGCATAATCTTCGGCATTTGGGAATTGTGGACCAATTCTAAAATCAATCGCAGAGTTGAATAAATGGCGAGAAGAATTTGCTCCGCCTGCACACTGATTCAGTGGTAAATCACGATACACTGAGGTGACTTCAAAGTCGGTTAAAACTTTAGAGGCAACTAAATACTTAAATACGCGTAGGGTTGGTACTTGGTTTTTCCACAATTCACGACTTGGAATCATAAACTGTGAACGTCCACAACGCTGCCAATCTCGCGCAGTACGCATTAATTCAAAACTAGGGATAATATTGCCCACACCATTTTGTTCTAAGAAGCGTTCGTACTCACGGACTTGGCGTAAATTGTCACTTACGGCGACCCAAGCATTGTAGGCGTAGGGCACAATTTTCGGTGCTGCCTGTCGTTCGTAGGTAATTTTTTCTTGAGGAATGAAAATTCGTTTTCCATCGGGCGTGGTAATCGTTGTTGTTCTGTCTGGGGTTGAGCTACAAGCCACCAAAAGCATGGGAACAATGCTGAACGAAAACAGCGCCTTGAAAAATTGCTTCATTAGGCAAATCAGATATTTATTTAAAGTGTCCGTATTCTAATCGAAAATACGGGTTAAAATTTGAAAATATTGCAATCAAATGTGTGTTTTAGGTATAAAAAAAGATCAGCACAGGCTGATCTTTTTAAAAACAGGACAAACTTACTTTTCTAAGTATTGTAATTTGTCTGGCTTGCCATTCCATTCTTCACGGTCAGCAGGTTGATCGCCAATTTGTGTAATGTTTGGCCAAGTTTGTGAAAGCTCTGCATTTAGCTCAATAAAGACTTCTTGACCTTCTGGTAATTCATCTTCAGAGAAAATTGCATTTGCAGGACATTCAGGTTCACACAATGCACAGTCAATACATTCGTCTGGATTAATGACAAGGAAGTTTGGACCTTCGTAGAAGCAGTCAACAGGACAAACTTCAACACAATCTTGGTATTTACATTTAATACAGTTTTCAGTGACAACAAATGTCATGGCGACAGCTACCTAAAAATATGGTTCTAATTCAGAATAGTCTATTTTAGGCAAAAAACACTGTAACTAACAATTGCTTTTACTGATATTTGATATAGATAGTGCTACTAAATTTGATAAAAAGTGGGTAAAACCATCAAAAAAACTTATAAATGAAAAAGACTCTCAATTGAGAGTCTTTAGTTTGTTAATTTTTTCTAAAAATCTTAGCGGTTTAAATTAGCTATTCAGTTGCTCTTTTAAAGCATATAACTGATCTAATGCTTGACGTGGAGTCAAATTATCTACATCTATACTGCGCAATAAGTCTAGCGCAGGTGATGGTTTTTCCACTTCAATCACACGTTCAATAATTTCAGCTTCTGCCAAGCTGGTAGCAGGGGTGAATAAATCATCCTGAACGGCCAAATTAACATTTTTAAGCTGCTGCTTTTCTAAAATTCTTAAGCGGTTTTGTGCTTCTTTAATCACATTAGTAGGAATACCTGCCAGTTTTGCGACCTGTAAACCATGACTTTGACTGGCTGGACCATGTTGAACTTTGTGTAACAGAATTAAGTTTCCATTCATTTCTTTTGCAGTAACGTGGTAGTTATCTACCCCTGACTCTTTGCTTAATTCGGTCAGCTCAAAATAATGTGTGGCAAATAAACATAAACATTTGATGCGTTTGCTTAAATCTAAAACACATGCCCATGCCAAAGACAAACCATCGTAAGTACTAGTGCCTCGACCAACTTCATCCATGAGCACCAAAGATTGCGAGGTGGCATGATGTAAAATTTGTGATGTTTCAGTCATTTCTACCATAAAGGTCGATTTACCCGTAGATAGATCATCCGCAGAGCCGATTCGGGTAAATACACGGTCAATTGGCCCTAATATAGCGGCTTGTGCAGGTACATAACTGCCACAATAACCAAGTAGGGCAATCAGTGCCGTTTGACGCATATAGGTTGATTTACCGCCCATATTCGGGCCAGTAATAATTGCCAAGCGATGATTGTAGTCCAGCATGGTGTCATTTGGAGTAAATGCTGTTTTACTCAAGGCTTCAACCACAGGATGACGCCCAGCAGTGATTTTAATACCTGTTTCAGGACTATATTCAGGACGTGCCCAATTGCGTAAGCGGGCTTGATGGGCAAAGTTAGCTAATAAATCAATTTGTGCAATCGCACTGCTCATCATCTGTAATTGAGCAATGTCTTGGCGTAATTCATCCAGTAGCATTTCAAACAGCATTTTTTCACGTGCCAAAGCACGAGATTCACTAGAAAGTACTTTATCTTCAAAGCTTTTCAGCTCAGGGGTAATATAGCGCTCTGCATTTTTTAAAGTCTGACGACGAATATAATGCTCAGGTGCTTGCTCAGCTTGGGCTCGGGTCAGTTCAATGTAATAACCACTGACACGGTTGTAGCCAATTTTTAAAGTAGGTATGCCACTTTGTTCACGCTCTTTAATTTCTAAATCAATAAGGAATTGTCCTGCGTGATCTCGAATTTTACGCAGTTCATCCAGTTCATTGTCAAAACCTTCTGCAATGACATTACCATCACGCAATAAAACAGGTGGATTTTCCACAATGGCCTGCATAAGACGTTGATGCAGCCCATGAAAATCGCCCAATTCTTCATTCAGGTTTTGAATGAGTTGCGATTGCTGTGCAGAAACAATCGGCTGTAATGCATGGCGTAAATATGGAATTTGCGCACAAGCTTGGCGTAGTTGAACCAAGTCACGTGGGCGAGCGCTACCCAGTGCGACACGGCTCAGTACCCGTTCAATATCACTTATTTCTTTAAGTACCAAACGTACTGGAGATTCATGATAGCCCTGTAACAAGGCTTGGATGGCATCTAAACGTGCATCAAGCAGTGCAGTATCACGCAAAGGTTGCATTAGGGTACGACTAAGCAAGCGGCCACCCATGGAAGTTTGGCAGTCATTGATGAGTTGAAATAAAGATGTTCCATGTTCAAACAATGGTTCAACCAATTCAAGATTGCGACGGGTCACAGGGTCTAGTGCGATAAAATCACTGCTTTGCTCTAACTGAATACTGCGAATATGCGGTAAGGCCGTTTTTTGTGTTTCTTTGGCATAGTGAATCAGAGCAGCCGCAGCGGCTTTGGCTAAAGGTAGGTGATCAAGACCAAAACCTGACAGGGTAGAAACGCTGAATTGATCACAGAGAGTTTTTTGTGCATTGTTCAGGTTAAAATCGACATTTGGGCGTTTAGTCACAGGGCAGTCGAGCTGTTTTTTAACCTGTTCAATAATATTTGGATCGACAATATCTTCATCGACCACAATTTCACTTGGCATTAAACGTGAGAGTTCAATTGCGAGTTGTTCAGGTCGATAATCCATTTGCTGAACTTTAAAAATACCTGCACTCAAGTCCAGTAATGCAATGCCAATCTGGTTTTGCTGTAAGCATAAAGCGACCAAATTGGAAGATTGGTGGGTGTTAAGCAAGGCATCATCGGTAAGTGTACCTGGGGTGATAATTCTTACCACACCACGCTCTACAGGGCCTTTACCTGTCACTTCGCCAATTTGCTCACAGATGACCACAGTTTCGCCTTTTTTGACCAAGCGAGCCAGATAACCTTCTGCGGCATGGTACGGCACACCTGCCATTGGAATAGGCTTGCCGCTGGTTTTACCACGATGGGTGAGTGTAATACCTAAAAGCTTGGCGGCTTTGTGTGCATCATCAAAAAATAATTCGTAAAAATCACCCATGCGATAGAACATTAAAGAATGTGGATGTTCCATCTTCACCCGTAGGTATTGCTGCATCATTGGGGTGTGGGAAGATAGATCAGCCATGATTTCTTTCATGTTCATGCAGTTGGAATCCTTTAGTCTGAGGCGTGATTTGAGTGTAAATAGGTGAGCGTCTATTTTACGTCATCTTAGTTAAATTAGTGAATAAGTAGAGAATATGCAGGGCAGCGTAATCTTGTAAATACATTAAACACTGTATATTTAAGGTTTTGAAAAAAGTGATTTGTGATCTTCAGAATATTTGTGGTGAGTATTAAACAAAAAGATGAAGTGATTGACCATTTAAATTGATTTTATAGTTAAAGAAGCTCCCTCAAGAGCTTCTTTATATTGTTTTTAAAAGGCTTTAAAAAATCAAAACAGATGTTTTAAGCCAAACTTTCTAACACAAATTGCGGTGATTTAATAAATAATCGAATCAAAGCTTGGGCAGAACTAGAAGGTTGACGAACACCACGTTCCCAACTTTCCAAAGTTCTGGCAGAGATACATAATTTTGCCGCAAGTTCTGCTTGTGAAATATTCATTTTTTGTCGAACTTTAACAATTTGTTGGGCTAAATCTAAGCATACCACTTGATCTACATCATGATTTACATAGTTATGACTGTGTTGAAGCAGATGCATGGTTATCTCCTCCTTAGGGTCGAATAAACGAGTCAATTCATTCAAATAAATAATCGGTTTGGATATATTTATCATAGGGATTTACAGCTAAGTGTATCGCTGGGCCATCACCAAATATCACAAGAGTTTATAAGACAGAAGGGGGTGCACGGCTTTGTGGGAGAAAAAAGAAAGGCTCACTCTGAAACAGCGTTGAAGTAAACGCTGTTTTAAAAGCTAAAACTCGAATTTGTGTGCGAATTAACACATATCTGAGCTTGGTATCCAATAATGGCAGCGCAAAGCTGTATACCAAACAGTATTCACACTCATGATTGGCATGCGAATCTTGTTCAGAAGAATCCTGATGCTGAGCTGAATGTGTAATTGTCTGATTTGAATTGGAGTTAGACGCAGTGATGTTTGATGAGTGATGCGTATGATCTGCAGATAGTGGACTTGCAGATTTGGCCTGATCAGAAAATAATGCTTGGACAACAGTTTTACACACAGAGGAAAAATGTTGTTTCTCTGGCAATAATGGCTGTAAAAATACAGCGACTTGCAACAAGATTGCAGATAGGCCTAGCAATCTTCCCCACATCATTAACACTGCATTGATCTTTTATTCAAAGTTTGCATGTAACACTATCACAAAAACCAAAATCTTTGATTTTGTAATAGAAATATTGCATGAAATTAAAGGTGAAAATTAAATGTAAAATAGCTGTTTATACAGACATATAACCATAAAGATTACACATACACGCCTGATGCTATATTAACTAGATTACATTTCCTGAAACTAAATTAGCCAGAAATGGAAATTGTGGGTAAACCCGCATCTAGCCAAGCCTGCATGCCACCTTGGACTGAAAAGATTTTTTCAAAACCCATTCTTTGCAAAGATTGAGTTGCCAAAGCAGAGCGACCGCCTGTTCCACAGACCAAATAAATATCTTTTTCTGCAAGATCAGCAAGTGCTCGTTCAACTTCACAGTAGTGGTTCACAACAGGATGTTGTGCGATTTTCATTTCTAGCATACCACGAGGAAAGTTGACAGCACGGTCAATTGCACAGGCTTGGTGTTCTTCAGGTTCACGTACATCAATCAAAATAATATCAGGATGTTTCAAGTATTTTTCATGCAATTCTAGGACACTAATTTCTGTAATTTCACTTTTAGCTTCAGAAATAAGTTGATCGGGTGTTTTCATCATGACACTCACATTTATTTTGATATTATATAATATAAACTTATATATTAAATGGGTTTTGATTATTGTTAGAAAATGTGTCTAGATGCTTCATATCTAAAAATAGTCAAATTTTGACCAGCTTTGCTGTGCTAAGGTTTAAATTATTTGTTGGAATATTCAAGTTTTTGTTGGTTGTGGAGTGAGCAATGTGGAATTTAATAATGTATTTGCCGTGGGGCAAAGTATCTGAAATTAGTGCACAGGATTTATTACAACAACGGCAAGATGTGCAAATTGTAGATGTACGTACTCGAAAAGAGTTCTGTGATAGTCATATTGAGGGTGCGTTGCATTTACCGTTAACGCAAATGACTGAAGCCAATATCCAAGCGTTGGCTTTAGACCTTGCAAAGCCTGTGGTGACAATTTGTTTGTCTGCGCATAGAAGTATTCCTGCAACTCGAAAATTGAACAAAATGGGCTATCAGACATCGCAGTTACAGGGTGGTATGAAAGCATGGTGGAAACAGCTAATGCCTTGCGTATCATCCCAAGTTAAATAAACAATGCGAGTTGAGATAATGCTTTATTCTGTGCAATATCGCCATTTTCGATCTACCTCTAAGATTGTATGGCTTTGTTAATCTTTACTTAAAAAATAATATATTATTCAAATATAGGGTATATACTAGACTCAACACTTTTGTTCGATTGTTCAGGGGACGTAAAATGCCTGCAAGATTTTTTGGAATTTTTCTAGGTTTAATTGCTGCGGTACTGGTCATTGGCGGATTATTTATTAATATGATCAGCGAAGAAACGGTTGTAGAATACTGGATTCTATTGTTACTTCCGTGCTTTGGTGTGCCAATTTTATCTGCAGTGTGCCTAAAAGAGATCGACTAAGTACAAAATTTGCAGTTTTAATTTTGAAAAGAAAGCCAAAGCCCATTTTAAAATGGGCTTTTGTATTTTTAGACTGCTATTACTTATTCGATGCGACCTAATCCAAATCTAAAATATACACGATTGATGGTTTTCTTTTTGCAAAGCAGCGTTGCAGAATTGGGCTATTCAAGCCTGTTCCTTAAAATGTAGTCAAACATAGTCAAGGACTAATTCGCACTCTGTTAATGTCTTGTTGCCAAGCGTGTAA